>NZ_JBIWPG010000004.1:373900-515812 GCF_044768135.1 Streptomyces sp. NPDC101165
GGCTTGGCCTCGACCTCGGCCTCCACCGTTTCCGGGGCGGTGGCCGCGGCCTTGCGGGTGCGACGGGGCTTGGTCGCCGGGGCGGCCTCGTCCGTGCCCTCGGCCGTCGCGACGGCCGTTTCGGCAGCCGGCTCGGCCGTCTTGCGGGTGCGGCGCGGCTTGGCCTCGGTCACCTCGGCGGCGGCCTCGGTCACAGGGGCGGCCTCGGTCACCGGAGCCTCGGTCACCTGGACCTCGGCTGCCTCGGCCGACTTCCGGGTGCGGCGACGGCGCGGCTTCTCCGGGGTCTCCAGCGCGGCCGGGCCCTCCGCCGTCTCGACGGCGGCCTCGGGCGTCACGGTCGCGGCAGCGGCCGGCACCGCCTCCGCCGGGGCTCCGGCGCGCGTGCGGCGACGGCGGCGCGGGGTGCGGGCCGCCGAGGGCTCCTCCGCGGCACCGGTCTCGGCGGCAGGCGCCGAGGCGGTCGTAGCGGGGGAGGCGTCCAGCGGAGTACCGCCCCGGGTGCGGCGGCGACGGCGCGAAGTGCGCGCCGGGCGCTCACGCTCGGCAGTGGCGGACTCGTCGCGGCCGTCGCGGCCGCCCCGGCCACCGCGAACGCGCGCATTGCGGCCACCGGTCTCGCCCAGGTCCTCCAGCTCCTCCGCGTCGAGCCCGGCGCGGGTGCGCTCCGAGCGCGGCAGAGTGCCCTTGGTGCCCTCGAGGATGCCGAGGTCCGAGAACAGGTGCGGGGAGCTCGAGTACGTCTCCACCGGGTCGTTGAACTTCAGCTCCAGCGCCTTGTTGATCAGCTGCCAGCGCGGGATGTCGTCCCAGTCGACGAACGTGATGGCCGTGCCCTTCGCGCCCGCCCGGCCCGTACGGCCGATGCGGTGCAGGTACGTCTTCTCTTCCTCGGGGGACTGGTAGTTGATGACGTGGGTCACGCCCTCGACGTCGATGCCGCGCGCGGCGACGTCGGTGCAGACGAGGACGTCGACCTTGCCGTTGCGGAAGGCCCGCAGAGCCTGCTCACGGGCGCCCTGGCCGAGGTCGCCGTGGACCGCGCCGGAGGCGAAGCCGCGGCGCTGCAGCTGCTCGGCGATGTCGGCGGCCGTCCGCTTCGTACGGCAGAAGATCATCGCGAGCCCGCGGCCGTCGGCCTGCAGGATGCGCGCGACCATCTCCGGCTTGTCGAGGGAGTGCGCTCGGTAGACGAACTGCTTGATGTTCGCGACCGTCGCGCCCTCGTCGTCCGGCGCGGTGGCGCGGATGTGGGTGGGCTGCGACATGTAGCGGCGCGCGAGGCCGATGACCGCGCCCGGCATGGTCGCCGAGAACAGCATGGTCTGGCGCCTGGCCGGCAGCAGATTGATGATCTTCTCGACGTCGGGCAGGAAGCCCAGGTCGAGCATCTCGTCGGCCTCGTCGAGCACCAGGCTCTTGATGTGGCTCAGGTCGAGCTTCTTCTGCCCGGCCAGGTCCAGCAGTCGGCCCGGGGTGCCGACGACCACGTCGACGCCCTTCCTCAGGGCCTCGACCTGGGGCTCGTAGGCCCGGCCGCCGTAGATCGCCGTCACGCGCACGTTACGGACCTTGCCGGCCGTCAGCAGGTCGTTGGTGACCTGGGTGCACAGCTCGCGCGTGGGGACGACGACGAGCGCCTGGGGGGCGTCGGTGAGGGCCTCGGGCCGCGCGCGGCCCGCCTCGACGTCGGCGGGGACGGTCACGCGCTCGAGGAGCGGAAGGCCGAAGCCGAGCGTCTTGCCGGTGCCGGTCTTGGCCTGGCCGATGACGTCCGTGCCGGAAAGGGCGACGGGGAGCGTCATCTCCTGGATGGGGAAGGGATTGATGATGCCGACGGCTTCCAGGGCCTCGGCAGTCTCGGGCAGGATTCCAAGTTCGCGGAACGTGGTAGTCAGGGTTATGCCTCTTCTGTGTGCGCGGTGCGAGGCGAGCGCGGGGGGTCATGACTGACCGTGTCGGGGACGTCGGCTGCCGTACGGACGAGCCACTTGGGCAAGCCGTAAGACACGGGACCACTGCCGACGCTCTAGCGCTCGTACCGCTGAGGGTGTCCCTCCGGTCGTCGTACGTAATGAGCCGTACGGCCGGGGAGGGCTGTCGGGTCGGAGCCGATCGGGCCACCGACCGGGCATCCTCATGCGTGCAGCCTGTCAGAAGACGTCGAACACCGTCGACGCACTCTCAGCAGGCGCATTACCACCATACCCCGGATTGGCGCACATGCGATGGCCGATTTGGTCACGTAGTCGTGGTCACAGTGGTTGGCCAGGGGCTTCCGAGGTACGGCAAGCGGGCTATTGTGCGCCTCATGACTAGCTCTGACAAGCCTGAGAACGCGTCCGCCGCACCCACCGAGCACACCGGTGTCGCCGCCCAGGACTGGGCGCAGGCCTCCGCCGACCCGCAGTACCGTGCCGCGGTGGTGGACCTCCTCGGCGCGCTCGCGTACGGGGAGCTTGCGGCGTTCGAGCGGCTCGCGGAGGACGCCAAGCTGGCGCCCACGCTCGCGGACAAGGCGGAGCTGGCGAAGATGGCCTCGGCCGAGTTCCACCACTTCGAGAGGCTGCGGGATCGGCTGACCGAGATCGGCGAGGAGCCGACCGCGGCGATGGAGCCCTTCGTGGCGGCCCTGGACGGCTTCCACAAGCAGACGGCGCCCTCGGACTGGCTGGAGGGCCTGGTCAAGGCGTACGTCGGCGACTCGATCGCGAGTGACTTCTACCGGGAGGTCGCGGCCCGCCTCGATTCCGACACGCGTGAGCTGGTCCTCGCCGTCCTCGACGACACCGGGCACGCCGGGTTCGCGGTGGAGAAGGTGCGCGCGGCGATCGACGCCGACCCGCGCGTGGGCGGCCGGCTGGCGCTGTGGGCGCGGCGGCTGATGGGCGAGGCGCTGTCGCAGTCGCAGCGGGTGGTCGCCGACCGGGACGCGCTGTCGACGATGCTCGTGGGTGGCGTTGCCGACGGGTTCGACCTCGCGGAGGTCGGCAGGATGTTCTCGCGGATCACCGAGGCGCACACCAAGCGGATGGCTGCGCTGGGCCTCGCGGCCTAAGCGCCGTCGCGCTCCGTGGGGGGTGGTTTCGGCCGATTCACGGTTGCGGGTGCGGCCCGGCTGGGCCCGCAGTTCCCCGCGCCCACCGGCGGCTGCGCCGCGCCGCCCCCTGTCCCGGTGCCTACGCCGTCGCTGATCGTCGGCGCAGGCGGGCTGACGGGCGCAGGAGCAGGGACAGCGACGCTGCCGAGACGATCGCCGCGCCCAGGAGGTTCAACAGGACGCTGCCCGAGCCGAGGGCGCTGTGGGTGACGAAGTCGCCGAAAAGGGCTCCGGCGACGCCTGTCGAGAACACCAGGGGCCGGGCGGGCAGGCGGTGTGACAGCCGGTGGGTCGCCGCCCAGGCGAGAATCAGACCGAGCACGGCGGATCCGATTGCTTCCAGGATCATCTCGGGGGTCCCTCCCACGGCCGGCCTGTGCTTCACGGTCGTAGCCGGTCATACCCGTGACCTGCGGATTGCAATCCTCCTCCGTGGGCGACTTGTGCTCCGTCCGTGCGCAGGCCGCACAGGCGGAAGGGCCCGACGGCACAGTGCCGCCGGGCCCTTCTCGAACCGGGTCTAGAGAGTGCCGAAGCCCACCTTGCGGACCGTCGGCTCGCCGATCTCCACGTACGCCAGGCGGTCCGCCGGGACCAGGACCCTGCGGCCGCGCTCGTCCACGAGGCTCAGCAGCTGCGACTTTCCGGCCAGCGCCTCGGCCACCACACGCTCGATGTCCTCGGCGCTCTGACCGCTCTCCAGAACGATCTCGCGGGGCGCGTGCTGCACGCCGATCTTGACCTCCACGGCTATGTCCCTCCGACGGTCAGTGAAGTGCGCGATCTTCCGCGCCGTACCCAGCACACATTAGCCCGGTGAGCGGACGTACACGCTGCGGGCCGGAACGCCAACAGCGAACACCGCACGGGAACAAATGCGCGTCAGTGGTTCTCGGTGCCGTGCAGCGGGAATCCGGCGATGCCCCGCCAGGCCAGCGAGGTCAGCAGCTGCACCGCCTGATCGCGCGGCACGCTGCGGTCGCTGTGCAGCCAGGAACGCGCCACCACCTGGGCGAGGCCGCCGAGCCCGGAGGCGAGCAGCATCGACTCCGCGCGCGAGAGGCCCGTGTCCTCGGCGATGACTTCGCAGATCGCCTCGGCGCAGTCGTTGGTGACCTTGTCGACCCGCTCGCGCACCGCGGGCTCGTTCGTCAGGTCCGACTCGAAGACCAGACGGAAGGCGCCGCCGTCGTCCTCGACGTACGCGAAGTAGGCGTCCATGGTCGCCCGCACGCGCTGCTTGTTGTCGGTCGTCGACGCGAGTGCGCCGCGCACGGCCTGGATCAGCGACTCGCAGTGCTGGTCCAGCAGGGCGAGGTAGAGGTCGAGCTTGCCGGGGAAGTGCTGGTAGAGCACCGGCTTGCTGACGCCCGCCCGCTCGGCGATGTCGTCCATCGCGGCCGCGTGGTAGCCCTGTGCGACGAAGACCTCCTGGGCGGCGCCCAGCAGCTGGTTCCGTCGGGCTCGGCGCGGCAGACGGGTGCCACGCGGGCGCGCCGCCTCAGTTTGCTCGATGGCTGTCACGCCGCCTCCCAGAGTCGTCCACATGCGGTGTCAGCCGCGCGGCCATCGTACTTTTCGGTAACCGTGGTGTGCGCGGTGCGAGCGCAGAATTTCACGTACCGGACGGCTACGAAAGCCACAAAGCCAGGCTTACACGGTCGGAGGGGTGCCGAGTCGTCCTGCGTGGTCAGCGGTAATCCTCTTCGTCGATCGCCACCACGCGCGCCTGTTCGATGAGATCGGCCTCGTTTCCGCGGGCCGGATCCACTCCCGTGAGCGGGTCGTCGCGCTCCGGCGTGATGTCGGCGTGCTGCTCGACGGCGTCACCCTCCGGGGCCTCCACGTCGATCGACGGGGTGTCGTCGGCCGGCAGATCCTCGATCACATCGGGCTCAATGGGGTCATAGGCCATGGTGGGCTCCCTTCCTACGAACGTCCCTGGAAGCAGCAGGGGCCACATGCGGGTGCCCTCGGTACGAGCCTAGGAGACACCTGATCCGGACGCCATGCCATGGACGCCCGTTCGCCGCATGGTTCCCCCGCCGCATGGTTCCCCGGTCCGGGTTTCCGTCACGACAGGTGTCAACCTGTGACGGCGAACACATGAGCCACAACGTGATCGTCTCGTAACATTGCCGCATGTCTTCGACCGAGTTGCCGTCCGTAACGGCCGCCAGTGTCCTCCCGAAGGTGGCGCCCGTCCGGGTCGGCGAGGGCGAGCGACTGAGGTCGGTGGGGCTGTCGGGGGTCACGCTGTCGGTCCGTTCGCGGCGCCCCGCGCGCGAGGGGCTGCCGTCGGCGCTGTACGTCCACGGGCTCGGCGGTTCCTCGCAGAACTGGTCCACCCTGATGAGGGAGCTGGACGGTGTCGTCGACAGCGAGGCGGTCGACCTGCCCGGCTTCGGTGACTCCCCGCCCCCGGACGACGGCAACTACTCCGTCACGGGGCACGCGCGCGCGGTCATCCGTTATCTGGACGCCGCCGAGCGCGGCCCGGTCCACCTCTTCGGCAACTCCCTCGGCGGAGCGGTCGCCACGCGCGTCTCCGCCGTGCGGCCCGATCTCGTACGCACCCTGACCCTGGTCTCGCCCGCCCTTCCGGAGCTGCGCGTGCAGCGCACCGCGATGCCCACGGCACTGCTGGGCGTGCCCGGGGTGGCCGGGCTCTTCACCCGGCTCACCAAGGAGTGGACGGCCGAGCAGCGCGTGCGCGGCGTGCTGGGGCTGTGCTACGGGGACCCCGGGCGCGTGTCGCCGGAGGCGTTCCAGCTGGCCGTGGAGGAGCTGGAGCGGCGGCTGGAACTGCCGTACTTCTGGGACGCGATGGCACGCTCCGCGCGCGGGGTGGTCAATGCCTACACCCTCGGGGGTCAGCACGGGCTGTGGCGCCAGGCCGAGCGCGTGCTCGCCCCGACCCTCCTGATCTACGGCGGCCGCGACCAGCTGGTCGGCTACCGCATGGCCCGGAAGGCCGCCCGCTCCTTCCCCGACTCCCGCCTCCTGTCCCTGCCGGAGGCGGGGCACGTGGCGATGATGGAGTACCCGGAGGTGGTGGCCGGAGCGTTCCGGGAACTCCTCGCGGACAAGGGCGAGTTCGGGGGCGCGGGCGAGTCCGGGACGGCCGGCGCTGCCCGGGGCGCGGACGCCGTGGCGCCCGGTGCCGGATCCGATACGACCACCGGGGGCGACGTCGCCGCCACGGGCGCGGGGAGCTGAGGGCCGAAGTGGGACGCCACAGCCGCCGCGGACCGGCCCCCAAGGACGACTCCGCCGACATAGCCGCCCGGCGAGGGGGTCGGGGCTCCGCCTCCGGCACTCCGCGCGAGACGCGACAGCCCACCCTGCCCGGCCAGCGCCAGGCACCCGAGGGCGCGCCCCAGGGGTACGGCACACCGCGCACCGCCCAGGGCACACCCGGTTTCCCGCCCGGGACCCCGGCGGGAGGCACACCGCGCTTCCCCGACGGCACTCCGGCCCAGGGGATGCCGCGCTTCCCTGGCGGCACGCCCGCCCACGGGACTCCGCGTCTGCCCGACGGCACGCCTGCGCATGGTGTGCCTCGGCTTCCGGACGGCACGCCCGCCCAGGGTGTCCCCCGGTTCCCAGGTGGGCCGGCGACGCAAGGCGGCCGGCGTGCGCCCGAGGGGACTTTGGCGCACGGGACTCCGCGTCCACCCGACGGCACCCCCGCCGCCGGCGTGCCTCGGCTTCCCGACGGCACCCCTGCCCACGGTGTGCCGCGGCTCCGCGGCGGTGCCGCGCCGGCCCGGGGCGGGCATCCCGAGCAGCGTGAAGTCGGCGGTGGCTGGGGAGAGTTCGCGGGAGCGGCCGGAACGGGCGTCGGGGTTGCCCCTGGAGGACGGCAGGGCTCCGGCGGGCCCGGTGCCGCCGTTCCGCGGCAGCGGCAGGGTGGGCCGGGTCGTTCCGGCGGTGGGCCCCGGCAGGACTACCTGGAGGCCTTCGAGGAGGACGCCGACGTCTTCACGCCCCGCTCCGGCCGGACGGAGTCCGCTCAGGAGCAGGAGTCGTACGACGCCGGTGCCGAGCCGGCGGCCGACGGGGGCGAGGCGCCGCCGGCCGGCCTGCCCGCGCAGCGTGGCGGCGGCAAGGGGCGGGCCTTCACCGGCATCGCGGCCGCGGCCGTGACCACCGTGCTCGCGGTCGTCGTCGCCGGGCAGGTCACCGACCGCCACGACGCCGACGTACGGTCGCAGTCCGCCACCGACCTGGAGCGCGGCACCCGGGTCCCCGGGCAGAGCGCCCCGTCCGCCGCACCGAGCGTGGCGACGCTGACGTACGAGCAGAAGATGGACCGGAAGTACCCGCTCGGCGCCACGCTGCAGGGCTCCGGAAAGTTCGACACCGTCCCCGGATTCGACAAGGCGCCCGGCAAGGGGCAGAAGTACACCTACCGCGTCGACATCGAGCAGGGACTCGGCCTGGACGGCGAGCTGTTCGCCGCGGCCGTGCAGAAGACGCTCAACGACAGCCGCAGCTGGGCCCACGGCGGCGCCCGTACCTTCGAGCGCGTCTCCTCCGGAAAGCCCGACTTCGTGATCACGCTCGCCAGCCCCGGCACCACCGCCAAGTGGTGCGCCAAGTCGGGCCTGGACACCACGGAGGACAACGTCTCCTGCGACTCGGCGTCCACGGAGCGCGTGATGATCAACGCCTATCGATGGGCGCAGGGCAGCAAGACATACGGGGACAAAATCCACCCGTACCGGCAGATGCTCATCAATCACGAGGTGGGCCACCGGCTCGGCCACGGCCATGTGTCGTGCCAGAAGGACGGCGAGCTGGCGCCGGTCATGCAGCAGCAGACCAAGTTCCTCGACCACGACGGAATCCACTGCCTGCCCAACCCCTGGCCCTACCCCGGGAGTTGACGGGCGCCGCTCGCGTCACATTGACATGAGCAGCAAGGTCGTTCATATTTTTGCGCATGTGGTCTAGTCATGCCGTCTCCGACAGCGCCGCCATCGAGCTGGCGCTGATCGGCGTGACCGCGCTCTGCGTGGCCGACATCCACTGTCACTGACGCCGCCTCCCTGGCGTTCGCGTCGCGACTCTCCTCCCCTTTTCGTCCGTGGCCGTGTCACGGATTTTTCGACGACCCGACGCCGGGGCCGACGTCTGCTCGCAGCCGTCTCACTCCTCGTCCACATGTCTCACTCTTCGAGAATTCCTCGATCAGTTCCCCGAGAGGTCGTCTTTCCGATGCGTCAACCGTCCGTCATAGCGCGCCGCGTGGCAGCGGCATCCGTCAGCCTGGTCGTGGCAGCGGGCGCCGCCGCCTGCGGCCCGAAGGACAACGATGCCAAGGGCTCCGGTGGCGACTCCGCGCCGCACAAGGGCGGCACGCTGACCGTTCTGAACTCCGAACCGCAGCAGGACTTCGACCCCGCCCGCCTCTACACCTCCGGCGGCGGCAACGTCCCCTCGCTCGTGTTCCGCACACTCACCACGCGCAACCGGGAGAACGGCGCGGCCGGCGCCAAGGTCGTCCCGGACCTGGCCACCGACACCGGACGCCCCAGCAAGGACGCGACCGTCTGGACGTACACCCTGAAGAAGGGCCTGAAGTACGAGGACGGCACCCCGATCACCTCGGCCGACATCAAGTACGGCATCGAGCGCTCCTTCGCCCCCGAACTCTCCGGCGGCGCACCGTACTTGAGGGACTGGCTGGTCGGTGCGGCCGACTACCAGGGCCCGTACAAGGACAAGAAGGGCCTCTCGGCGATCGAGACGCCGGACGCGCGGACCATCGTCTTCCACCTGAACAAGCCCGAGGGCGAGTTCCCGTTCCTGGCCACACAGACGCAGTTCACGCCCGTCCCGAAGGGCAAGGACACGGGCACCAAGTACGAGGAGCACCCGATCTCGTCGGGCCCCTACAAGGTCGTGAAGAACGAGAACGACGGTGAGCACCTGGTGCTCGAACGCAACACGTACTGGTCCACGGCCGTCGACGCCGAGCGCAAGGCCTACCCGGACACCGTCGACGTCCGCTCCGGCCTCGACTCCTCCGTGATCAACCAGCGGCTGTCCGCGTCTCAGGGTGCGGACGCGGCCGCGGTCACCACGGACACCAACCTCGGCCCGGCCGAGCTCGCCAAGGTGACCGGCGACAAGGAGCTGGCCGCGCGCGTGGGCACCGGCCACTTCGGCTACACGAACTACATCGCGTTCAACCCGAAGGTGAAGCCGTTCGACGACATCAGGGTGCGGCAGGCGATCTCGTACGCCATCGACCGGTCGTCCGTGATCAACGCGGCCGGCGGCTCCGCGCTCGCCGAGCCCGCGACCACCTACCTGCCCGACCAGAAGTCCTTCGGCTACGAGCCGTACGACCTCTTCCCGGCGGGCAGGGCCGGCAACCCGGCCAAGGCCGAGGAGCTGTTGAAGGAGGCCGGCCACAAGAACGGGCTGACCATCACCCTCACGCACTCCAACGACAAGAACTTCGAGACCAGCCCGGAGATCGCCACCGCCATTCAGGACGCCCTGAAGAAGGCCGGCATCACGGTCGAGCTCCAGGGTCTGGAGGACAACGACTACCGGGACAAGATCCACAGCGTGCGGACCGAGCCCGGCTTCTTCCTCGCGCACTGGGGTGCCGACTGGCCCTCCGGCGGTCCCTTCCTCGCCCCGATCTTCGACGGCCGGCAGATCGTCAAGGACGGCGCGAACTTCAACACGGGCCTGCTCGACGACAAGTCGGTCAATGACGAGATTGACGCGATCAACAAGTTGACCGACCTCGACGCGGCCGCCAAGCGGTGGGGTGCGCTGGACAAGAAGATCGGCGCGCAGGCCCTGACCGTGCCGCTGTTCCACCCCGTCTACAAGCGCCTGTACGGCAAGGACGTCAAGAACATCGTGATCAGCGACTGGACCGGCGTTCTGGACATCTCCCAGGTCGCGGTCAAGTAGCGCCGTGAGCGAGGCACTTGTCGCCACCCGGGCCCCCGGGACGGACACGCCCGTCCCGGGGGCCTCGGGGGCCCGTCAGTTCTGGCGGCGGCTGCGGGCGCAGCGCGCCGCCCTCGTCGCGGCGGTCGTCGTCGCGCTGCTCGTCCTGGTCGCGCTCGCCGCGCCGCTGCTCACCGCCCTGGAGGGCCAGGACCCGACCACGTACCACCCCTCCCTGATCGACTCCGCGCGCGGGGGCGTGCCCATCGGCTCCTTCGGCGGCGCCGGCGCCGGCCACTGGCTGGGCGTCGAACCGCAGACCGGGCGCGACCTGTTCGCGCGGCTGGTCTACGGAGCACGGGTGTCGCTGGGCGTCGCGCTGGCGGCGACCGTGGTGCAGGTCTCCATCGGGGTCGTGATCGGCGTGGCCTCCGCGCTCGGCAGCCGATGGGTTGATCAACTGTTGAGCCGTATCACGGACGTCATCGTCGCCATGCCGCTGATGATCATGTCCCTGGCGCTGCTGGCGATCGTGCCGTCGAGCTTTCCCCGGCCCGTCCTCGTCACCCTCGTCATCGGCCTCATCGCCTGGGGCAACATCGCGAAGATCGTGCGCGCCCAGACCCTCACCCTCAAGGGCCTCGACTACGTCTCCGCCGCCCGGCTGAGCGGGTGGGGCACCTGGCGGATCGCCCGCCGCGAGCTGCTCCCGGGGCTGGCCGCGCCCGTCATCACCTACGCGGCGCTGCTCGTCCCCATGAACATCTCGGTCGAGGCCGCCCTCTCCTTCCTCGGTGTGGGCGTGAAGCCGCCCACGCCGTCCTGGGGGCAGATGCTCACCAGCGCCGACGTCTGGTACCAGGCCGCACCGCAGTACCTGCTGCTGCCGGCCGGCGCCCTGTTCGTCACCGTCCTGGCCCTGACCGTCCTCGGCGACGGCGTGCGCACCGCACTCGACCCGCGCGCGGCCTCCCGCCTGCGCGTCGGCACCGGCCGAAAGAGCGAGAGCGGGACCGGGAAGGAGGAGACCGCATGAGCGGCTTCGGTGGGTTCGTGCTGCGCCGCGCCGTCGGCATGGCGGTCACCCTGCTCGCCATCTCGGTGATCGTCTACGTCGTCTTCTACGCCACCCCCGGCAACGTCGCCCAGATCACCTGCGGCCCGCGCTGTTCGCCGGAACAGGTGCACCAGGTCGCCGAGCAGCTCAGGCTCGGTGACCCGCTCTACCTGCGCTACTGGCACTTCCTGGAAGGCCTCGTCGCCGGCCGGGACTACTCCACGGGCACCTCGGTGGCGCACTGCTCCGCACCTTGCCTGGGGCTGTCGTACCAGAGCGACCAGCAGGTCATGGACATCATCCTGACCAAGCTGCCGGTCAGCCTGTCGCTCGTCCTCGGCGCGATGGTGCTGTGGCTCCTGCTCGGCGTCGGCACCGGCGTACTCTCCGCCTGGCGGCGCGGCCGGATCTCCGAGCGCCTGCTGACCGCCCTCACCCTCGCGGGCACCGCCACACCCGTCTTCGTCATCGGCCTCGTGCTGATGATCGTCGTCTGCGGCGAACTCCAGCTGCTGCCCTTCCCGCAGTACGTGAACTTCACCGACGACCCCGAGCAGTGGGCGTGGAACCTGCTGCTGCCCTGGCTCTCGCTCGCCCTCATCGAGGCGGCCGCGTTCGCCCGGCTCACCCGCGCCTCGATGCTGGAGACGCTCGCCGAGGACCACATCCGCACCTTCCGCGCGTACGGCGTGGGGGAGCGCTCGATCGTCGGCCGGCACGCCCTGCGCGGCGCGCTCGCGCCCGTCATCGCGCTGAACGCCAACAACGTCGGCTCGGCCGTCGGCGGCGCCGTCCTCACCGAGACCCTGTTCGGCCTGCCCGGCATCGGCCAGGAGCTGGTGCACGCGGTGAAGGTGGTCGATCTGCCGGTGGTCGTCGGCATGGTCCTGGTCGTCGGCTTCTTCGTCGTCATCGCCAACGCCGTCGCGGACGTCCTGTACGCGGTGGCCGACCGACGGGTGGTACTCGCATGAGCCTGGTGGACGTCACGGACCTGACGGTCGAGTTCGGCTCGCTGCGGGCCGTGGACGGGCTCTCCTTCCGGCTGGAGCAGGGCGCCGCCCTCGCGCTGGTCGGCGAGTCCGGCTCCGGCAAGTCCACGGTGGCCGGCGCCCTGCTGGGCCTGCACCGGGGCACCGGGGCGCGGGTCGGCGGCTCGGTGCACGTCGCCGGCACCGACGTACAGCAGGCCCCCGACGCGGAACTGCGGCGGCTGCGCGGTGCCGGGGCCGCCATGGTCTTCCAGGACCCGCTGTCCTCGCTCGACCCCTACTACGCGATCGGCGACCAGATCGCCGAGGTGTACCGCGTGCACACGCGCGCCTCGCGCCGCGCCGCACGCGCGCGTGCCGTCGAGGTGCTGGAGCGAGTGGGAATTCCGGACGCACAACGCCGGTCCCGGTCCCGCCCGCACGAGTTCAGCGGCGGCATGCGTCAGCGCGCCCTCATCGCCATGGCGCTCGCCTGCCGGCCGGACCTGCTGATCGCCGACGAGCCCACGACGGCCCTCGACGTCACCGTCCAGGCCCAGATCCTCGACCTGCTGCACACGCTGCGCGAGGAGACCGGCATGGGCCTGCTGCTCGTCACCCACGACGTGGGCGTCGCCGCCGAGAGCGTCGACGAGGTGCTGGTCATGCGGCACGGCCGGGCCGTCGAACACGGCCCGGTCGGCACGGTCCTGGCGGCGCCCGCGCAGGCGTACACCCGCGAACTGCTCGACGCCGTCCCGCGCGTGGACGCACGGCGCACCGCCTCCGAGGCGTCCGACGAGGTCGTGCTGGAGGCCACCGGGCTCCGGCGCGAGTTCGGGCGCGGCAAACGGGCGTTCGCGGCCGTGGACGACGTCTCGCTGACCGTCCGCCGGGGCGAGACCCTGGGCGTCGTGGGGGAGAGCGGCAGCGGCAAGACGACATTGGGCCGCATGCTGGTCGGACTGCTCGAACCGACCGCCGGCGACATCCACTACGCGGGGCGCCCGCACACCGGCGTGAACCCGGCCGTCCAGATGGTCTTCCAGGACCCCGTCTCCTCCCTCAACCCCCGCCGCAGCGTGGGGGAGTCGATCGCCGACCCGCTCCGCGCGCGGGGGAGGGACGAGCAGCAGATCCGGGGGCGCGTCGTCGAACTGCTGGAGCGCGTCGGGCTCGAAGCGGCCCACTACGACCGCTACCCGCACGAGTTCAGCGGCGGACAGCGCCAGCGCGTCGGCATCGCCCGGGCGCTCGCCGCCGATCCGCGTGTCATCGTCTGCGACGAGCCCGTCTCGGCGCTCGACGTCACGACACAGGCCCAGGTGGTCGAACTGCTCGGCGAGCTGCAGCGCGAACTCGGCCTCGCGCTGGTGTTCATCGCGCACGACCTCGCCGTCGTTCGCCAGGTCAGCGACCGGGTCGCGGTGATGCGCCGCGGACAGGTCGTCGAGTCCGGACCCGTCGACGAGGTGTACGACGCCCCGCGCGAGCCGTACACCAAGCAGCTCCTGGCCGCCGTGCCCGCGCTCGACCCGCAGCTGGCGGCGGAGCGGCGGGCGGCCCGGCGGGAGCCGGCCGTGGCGTAACGATACGTACGTGGCCGATCACCGTCCGATCGCCTAGCGCGGCAGAACGCGACCCGCACGCGAAAGTTACGACCGTTCACCCCTTTTGGTGGCGCGATGGACAACCGTCCGTCGCGCCACCGCCTTGTCCGCATACGTTCGTCCCGCTGCGAGCCGCCGGGACCAAGGCGGCTCCCACTCACGGGAGATCGGGGGTGCACACGTGCGCATCGGACTACTTACGGAGGGTGGCTATCCGTATGTGAGCGGTGACGCCGGGCTCTGGTGCGACCGGCTCGTGCGCGGGCTCGCACAGCATGAGTTCGACCTCTACGCGCTCAGCCGCAGCCGACAGCAGGAGGACGCGGGCTGGGTCCCGCTCCCCGAGCAGGTCAGCCGGGTCCGTACGGCCCCGCTGTGGACGGCCGAGGACGACGAAGTCACATACGGGCGGCGCGCACGCCGGCGCTTCACCGAGTGCTACGGGGAACTGGTCGGGGCCTTGTGCGCCGGATCCGACACCGCTTCCGGTGATGCGTCCGCTCACAAGGCGGACCGTTTCGGCAGCGCGCTGTACGGCCTCGCCGAACTCGCCCGCGACGAGGGCGGACTGGTCGGCGCGCTCCGCTCCGACACCGCCGTGCGCACCCTGGAACGCGCCTGCCGCGCGCCCGGGGCGCTGCGCACGGCACGCGAGGCGCGCGTACCCGACCTGCTCACCGTCACCGCACACCTCGAACGCGCCCTGCGCCCCCTCTCGCTCGACTGGTACGGCGACGACGACCTCGGCGCGGCCGACCTCTGCCACGCCACCGCCGGCGGCCCGGCCGCCCTGCCCGGACTGCTCGCCCGGCACTTCGCCGACGTACCCCTGCTGGTCACCGAGTACGGCGTGCAACTGCGCTCGCACTACCTGGCCCTCGGCCCCGACGCCGCCGCCCCCGCCGTACGCGCCCTGCTCGCCGCCTTCCACGGCCGGCTGGCCACCGAGGTCTACCGGCGGGCCGCGATCCTCACACCCGGCAACGCGCACGCCCGCCGCTGGCAGGAACGGTGCGGTGCCGACCGCACCAGGATCCGCACCGTCCACCCGGGCATGGACGCCTCCCGCTTCGCGGAGGTCGGCGAGTCCCCGGACCGCGCCGACGCGGACACGCTCGTCTGGGTCGGGCGCGTGGAACCCACCAAGGACCTGGTTTCCCTGCTGCACGCCTTCGCCGAGGTCCGCAGAGAGGCGCCGAAGGCCCGCCTGCGCATCGTCGGCGCGCCCGCGGGCCACGAGGGCCCGGCCTACCTGCGCCACTGCCGGGCCCTGGCCACCCAGCTCTTCCCGGACGAGGCGGAGGGCGTGCACGCGGTCGGCGACAACCCGGTCTCCTTCGAGGAGATCGGCGGCCCCGAGGCCCCGACGCTGCCCGACGCGTACGCCGGCGGCGCTGTCGTCGTCCTCTCCAGCGTCGTCGAGGGCTTCCCGATCAGCCTGGTCGAGGCCATGTTCTGCGGACGCGCCACCGTGTCCACCGACGTCGGCGCGGTGGTGGAGGTCATCGGCGGTACCGGCCTCGTCGTGCCCCCGCGCAATCCGCGGGCGCTCGCCGAGGCGTGCGTGGCGCTGCTGCACGACCCCGAGCGCCGTGAGCGCCTCGGTGCCGCCGCCCGCGCCCGCGCGCTCGAACTGTTCACCGTCGAGCAGAACATCACAGCATTTCACAGCATTTACCTGGAGATCGTCTCGCGCTGTCCGGTACGCCGCGTCGTCCTCGACGAGGCGGGCGCGCCCCTGCCGTTCGCCGCGCCGGCCGAGGCCCACGTCCCCGTCCGCTGGACCGGCCCCACGGCCCGCGTACTGACCCGGGGCGTTCCGGGCTGGGCGGCGGGCGGCCCGGTCCGCGCGACCCCGCTGGCGGCTCCGGAGGGGGCGCGGTGAACGGCTCCGGCGGGCTGGACGACACCCGCGACACCCGCGACGACTGGGACGTCATGAGCCGGCCGGGCCGACAGGACCGTCCCGCGATGCCGGGCGGCGCCGACGCCTGGGACGAGCGGTCGGGGGAGTGGCCGGCCGGTGCGGGGGCTTCCGCCGAACCGGGGCCCAAGCCGCCCTCGGCAGCGGAGACTTTCTCCGGAGCGGCTCACCCGCGGACGCCCTCGGCGCCGGTGCGGGCCGCAGCGGACTCCGGGTCCGGCAGGAGCCGTCGACCCACCGCCCGGCGCGGTGCCGCCGACCCCGTGAAAACCCTGCTGCACCGTCACCGGGAGCTGTGCGAGCGGGCCGTGGACCCGCTGGAGATCGCCGCCGGGCTGGAGGCCCACGGCGTCACCGACCGCACCGCCGCCCGCTTCCGGCACCGCGACGTCTTCTCGCTCGCCGAGGAGCTGTACGCGCGCGTGCCCCGCGACGGCACCCCACTCCCCCAGCCCGAGCTCCTGCGCGCACCCCGTGTCCGTGCCGACTGGGTCCTGCTCACCCTCCTGCCCGGAGCGCTCGGCGCGGCCGTCGTGACCGGGCTGCACCTCACGCAGGGCCGAACCCGCCTGCTGGTGGCCCTCGGCGGCCTCCTCGCCGTCGGCCTCGCCAGCCGCGCGGCCCTGCGCCGCGGCCCCCTCGCCACCGAACCCGGCGCACCCCCGTGGCGGACGGCGACCGGCACGCGCGCGTGCACCCTCTGGCTGCTCGGGTACGCCCTTCTCGGCGACGGACTCCTGAACGCGGTCGTGGCAGGCGGCCCCGACGACCTGCCCACCGGTGTCCCGGACGGCCCCTGGCCGATGGCCGTCGCCCCCGTCCTGGCCCTCACCCTGGCCTGCGCCCCGGCCGCCTGGTGCGCCCACCTCCTCACCGCCGGTGCCCGCCGCAGGCTCGCCGGCAGCCGGGGCCTGGAGGACTTCACAGCCGCCGCCCGACCCCTGCTGCTCGGCGCGTTCGCCCTGTTCCTGGCCGCCCTCACCGGCCTGCTCGCCCTGTGCGGCGCCGTCCTCGACGAGAACGCGGCCTACCCCCAGGCCCTCGCCCTCGGCGCCCTCCTCCTGCTCGCCCGCCTCCTCACCGTGCACCACCACCGGCACGCCCCCGCCCTGACCCTGGGTGCGGCGGTGGCCGTCGAGGTGGCGGCCCCCGCCCTGCTCCTGGCCGGCCGGCTGCCCGGCTGCACCGTCCTGGCGACCCCTGTCCAGACCCTGGTGGACGCCTGGGGCCCGGCCGCCGTCCCGGCGCTCGCCTGCGGCACCGCGGCCCTCGTCCTGCTGGTCCACGCTCTGCGCACCCTCACCCAGGCCTCGGCCCACGCGCCGACGGGAGCACCCGGGTGAACCTTCCGCCACCGGTCCGAAGCGAGCCCGCCGCCACCCGCCCCGAGCGCGTGGCAGCACCGGGCCGCGGACGAGGCCGCGGGCGCCCGGCCCACCGCCGGAGGCAACCGCACCACCCCTTCGAAGGAGAAGACGAGATGACCACCTCCCGACACGGAGCGCCCGGAGCGTCCGGAGCCTTGGGAGCAGCCGGAGCGCACACCCCGGGAGGCGCCCGATGAGGGTCCTGCTGATCGGAGCCAACGGATACATCGGCCGCTTCGTCGCCGACCGCCTGCTCGCCGACCCGGCCGTCCAGCTCACCGCGCTCGGCCGCGGCGACGACGCCGACGTCCGCTTCGACCTCGCCACCGGCAGCCCCGGAGCGCTCACCCGCTTCCTTGACGCGGTCCACCCCGGAGTCGTCGTCAACTGCGCCGGCGCCACCCGCGGCGGTGCCCGAGAGCTCACCCGGCACAACACCGTCGCCGTCGCCACCGTCTGCGAAGCCCTGCGCCGCAGCAGCTGCAGCGCCCGCCTGGTGCAGATCGGGTGCGGCTCCGAGTACGGCCCCAGCCAGCCCGGCTCCTCCACCGCGGAGGACGCCGTGCCCCGCCCCGGCGGCCCGTACGGCGTCAGCAAACTCGCCGCCACCGAACTGGTCCTCGGCTCCGGTCTCGACGCCGTCGTCCTCCGGGTCTTCTCACCCGCCGGACCCGGCACCCCGGCCGGCTCCCCGCTCGGCCGGCTCGCCGAGGCCATGCGCCGCGCCATGCAGTCCGGCGACGGTGAACTCAAACTCGGCGGCCTCGGCGTCCAGCGCGACTTCGTCGACGTCCGTGACGTCGCCCGCGCCGTGCACGCCGCCTCTCTCTCTGCCGCGCAGGGCGTCATCAACATCGGCTCCGGCCGTGCGGTCCGGCTCCGCGACGCCGCCGCCGTCCTCGCCCGGGTCGCCGGATACGGCGGCGCCCTGCACGAACTCGACTCCCCTGCCGTGCCTTTGCGCAGCACCATCGGGCACCCCCGCACCGACGCCGACCACGCGGCCCCGGTCGCCTATCCGTATCCGGACGGCTGCGGCAGCTGGCAGCAGGCCGATGTGCGCACCGCCCGCGACCGGCTCGGCTGGCGTCCCCGGATCAACCTCGAAGAATCCCTGGCCGACATCTGGATGGAGGCGGCATGCCGCATCTGACCAGCACCACAGCGGGCACCACCAGCACCGGCATCCGTACCGCCCTCGGTGTCCCCGGCTACGCGCATCCGCTCGTCGCCCCGGCCCAGTGGGCCGAACTCGCCCGCCCCGGCACCCCGCTGGACTGGGTCGTGCTCAACGTCGCCGCCGGGCCCGGCACCCGCCCCGACCCGCACTGCCTGGAAGCCGCGGGCCGGCTGCGCAACGCGGGCGTCCGCGTCCTCGGCCAGCTGGACCTCACCCACGGCGCCCGCCCCCTCGCCGACCTGCTCTCGGACGCGCACCGCCACCTCGACTGGTACCGCGTCGACGGCTTCCTGCTGGACCGCACCCCCACGGACCGCGCCGCGCTCCCCGAGGTCCGCCGTGCGGTCGGCGCGCTCCGGGCGATCAGTGACATGGCCCACATCGTCCTCGGCCACGGCAGCCACCCGCACCCGGGGTACGCGGAGAACGCCGACCAGCTGGTGACCTTCTCCGGCCCCTGGTCCGACTACCGCTTCTCGCAGGTCGCCGAGTGGACCGCCGACTATCCGCCCGACCGCTTCTGCCACTTCGTGCACGGCGTGCCCCGCGGTCATCTGGAAGAGGCGCTGCGCATCGCGCGGTGGCAGGGAGCGGCGACGATCTACTTCACGGACCGCACCGACCGCGGTGGCCGCACCGACCCGTGGGAGACGATGCCCGGCTACTGGGACGAAATCGTCTCGCGGGTCGGAACGGGTGTCTCGGAATGAAGAAGGCCGTGGCAGTGTTACGAGGAGAACAACCGTAGTGATTGACCGACCAACGGAGTCCCCGTGTCGCTGCCACCCCTGGTCGAGCCAGCTGCTGAGCTCACCGTAGACGAGGTCCGCCGGTACTCCCGCCACCTGATCATCCCCGACGTCGGGATGGACGGGCAGAAGCGGCTGAAGAACGCCAAGGTGCTGTGTGTGGGCGCCGGCGGCCTGGGCTCGCCGGCGCTGATGTACCTGGCCGCCGCGGGCGTGGGCACCCTCGGCATCGTGGAGTTCGACGAGGTCGACGAGTCGAACCTGCAGCGCCAGATCATCCACAGCCAGGCCGACATCGGCCGCTCCAAGGCCGAGTCCGCGCGCGACAGCGTCAAGGGCATCAACCCGTACGTGAACGTGATCCTTCACGAGGAGCGGCTGGAAGCCGACAACGTGATGGACATCTTCAGCCAGTACGACCTGATCGTCGACGGTACGGACAACTTCGCGACCCGCTACCTGGTCAACGACGCCTGCGTGCTGCTGAACAAGCCGTACGTGTGGGGCTCGATCTACCGCTTCGACGGCCAGGCGTCGGTCTTCTGGTCCGAGCACGGCCCCTGCTACCGCTGCCTGTACCCGGAGCCCCCGCCGCCGGGCATGGTGCCCTCCTGCGCCGAGGGCGGCGTGCTGGGCGTGCTGTGCGCATCCATCGGCTCCATCCAGGTCACCGAGGCGATCAAGGTCCTCACCGGCACCGGTGAGCCGCTGGTCGGCCGCCTGATGATCTACGACGCCCTGGAGATGCAGTACCGCCAGGTCAAGGTCCGCAAGGACCCGAACTGCGCGGTCTGCGGCGAGAACCCGACCGTCACCGAGCTCATCGACTACGAGGCCTTCTGCGGCGTCGTCTCCGAGGAGGCCCAGGAGGCGGCGCTCGGCTCGACGATCACTCCCAAGCAGCTCAAGGAGTGGATCGACGACGGCGAGAACATCGAGATCATCGACGTCCGCGAGCCGAACGAGTACGAGATCGTCTCCATCCCGGGCGCCAAGCTGATCCCGAAGAACGAGTTCCTCCTGGGCACCGCCCTCGAGGGCCTCCCGCAGGACAAGAAGATCGTCCTGCACTGCAAGACGGGTGTCCGCAGTGCGGAAGTCCTCGCCGTCCTGAAGTCCGCGGGCTTCGCGGACGCCGTCCACGTCGGCGGCGGCGTCATCGGCTGGGTCAACCAGATCGAGCCGCAGAAGCCGGTCTACTGATCACCGGTCCCGCTGACCGGCGGGACTGACGAAGCCCACGGCTCTGACCAGTTCAGATGCTGTGGGCTTCTGTCGTTGTCAGCCGGCAACCGCATGTCGCAGGCCGAACCTACTTGAGGTTGACGGTTTGCATTTCGGTGCCGGTGCTCGCCGGCCTCGTGATCGTGATGCTCTTGCCGAACGTGTGCGAGTCGTTGTCGCTGTCCACGCAGGTGACCTTGACGTTGGCCTGCAGGCCCTGCGTCGGAACCTTCGTGAAGGTCACCGAGTAGGACTCCGACACGTTCTCGCCGGAGAGCTGATCCGACGCGCTCTTCCCCTTGGCGGCTATGGTCACATCAGTCGCTGAGGAATCCTCGAATCGCTCGCAGCTCGCGGTTCCCGCCACGGTGACCCTGGCTGAGTTCGGATTGCCGTGTGCCGTACCGGTCGCTGCCGCAGGAACGACGACTGCCAGCGAGGCCACGACGATGGCGGAGCCGAGCCTGTTCGCCTTGCTGCTGAAATCCCGCATTCCAGTCTCCACTTGTCTGCTTCGGACCGCACTGACGAGGACGTCGGGCTGCGTGAGCCTGGGTACGGCGTCGCATCGCCACTGCGGCGTGCCGTCGCGTGGGTGGTTGCGCCTGCCCGTGGGCATGAACGAACTCACGCTGTTGGTGCGTGAGGCCGGGTGTGCTGCGCTCGGGGAGGCGCGGAGTGTCATGGTGGCCGGTGCGTTCCGGCTTCCGACGCCTGTCGATCCGCTTGCCGGCTGCGACGACGGCAACTGTGGCGCCTACAGTCCGACCGTAGCGACTCCTGGGTAGGATGTCCACTTATGGGCTAGTTGTTGTAATTGATTCCTCAACTGCCGTGCCCTGCTGCGTTTCTGGCCCGGAACGCGGGCCATCGGCAGGGTGCCGGCCGTCGTCATGAGCAGACCGTGCCGTCCTTGGGCACCGTCCCGTCGAGCAGGTAGGCGTTCACCGCCGAGTCGACGCAGCCGCTCCCGTTGCCGTACGCCCCGTGCCCCTCGCCCTTCCAGGTGAGCTCAACGCCGACGCCCTTGCCCAGTTCGTCGGCCATCCTGCGGGCACCCTCGTACGGCGTCGCCGGGTCCCCGGTGTTGCCGACCAGCAGGATCGGTGCCGCACCCGGCGCACCGACCTCGGGGGTGTCGTACTGGCCCGGCACCGGCCAGTCGTGGCACCAGCCGGCCGTGTCCCAGCCCAGGAAGTCCCCGAAGACGGGCGAGATCCGCTCGAACTCCGGCAGCAGCCTCTTCGTCTGCGCGAGCGTCGGCCGCTGCCTGTCGTCCAGGCACGATATGACCCGTTGGGCGTGGCCCCTCGTGCCGTAGTGCCCCGAGGCGTCCCGCTCGTTGTAGTCGTCCGCGAGCGCCAGCAACTGCGAACCGTCGCCCTGCTCGGCCGTCTTGAGAGCGCTGGTCAGCCGGGGCCACCCGGCCTCGCTGTAGAGCGGCACGATGATGCCGGTGACCGCGAGCGTCTGGTTCAGCTTCCGCCCGGACGACGTGGGCAGCGGTTTCGCGTCGAGCCGCCGGAGCAGGTCCACGATCTTCCGGGAACCCTGCTTCGGGTCCTGGCCGGTGGACTTCAGGTAGTCGTCCAGGGCCCGTTGGAAGCCACGGGCCTGGTTCTCGGCGTGGCCCACCGCGTCCGCGGTCGGGTCGACCACCGCGTCGAGGATCAGTCTGCCGACCCGCTTCGGGAACAAGTGGGCGTACACCCCGCCCAGTTCGGTGCCGTAGGAGATGCCGAAGTAGTGCATCGTCCGGTCGCCGAGCACCTGCCGCATCAGGTCCATGTCGCGTGCGGTGTCGGTCGTCGAGACGTGCGCCATCAGCGGGCCGGCGGCCTTCTGGCATCCCTCGCCGAAGGCGGTGGCGTCCTGCAGGTACGCCTTCTCCTCCGCCGGGGTGTCCGGGGTGATGTCCACGCCCTCCGCCGCCTCGATGTCCCGGTCGTCGCGGCAGCGGATGCCCTCGCTGGCGCCGACCCCGCGCGGGTCCCAGCTCACCAGGTCGTAGTGCTCGCGGAGCTTGGAGACGGTGGCCCCGTAGTACGGCATGACCGACACGCCCGAGCCGCCGGGGCCGCCGAAGTTGAACAGCAGCGAGCCGATCCGGTTGCTTCCGGTCGCCTTCGCGCGGATAAGGGCGAGGTCGATCGTTCTGCCGCCCGGCTTCGACCAGTCCAGCGGGACTTTGAGCGTGCCGCACCGCCATTCGTCGCTCGGTGCGCCCGAGTCCCCGGTGGCCTTGCAGCGACGCCAGTCGAGGTGCTGCGAGGTGAGCGAGGCAGGGAGGTCCACCGTGGCCGGTGGCGCCGATGCGTGAGCCTGGCCGGTCTCCCCGGCCGAGCCGGTCCCCTTGCCCTCGTCATGGCCCCCGTCCGACGAGCCGCCGCATCCGGCCACCAGCAGCGCTGCGGCCGCGACGGCCGTCCACCGCAGGAATCGAGACATGCGCACCCCCTCGCAGGCCCTCCGCGTCGTGCCGCGGCGGGCGTTCAGGCCATGGTAGGCGGAGCGCGATCAGCCCGCGCCAGCCTGTGGATAACCCTTTGACCTGCGACTTTGTAAGGGTGATCGGAGGTTTGTTCAGGGATTCCCGGATTCTAGGAGCAGACCGTGCCGGCCTTCGGCACCTTCCCGTCCAGCAGGTAGTCGTTCACCGCGCTCTGCACGCACTTGTTCTTGCTGTCGTACGCCCCGTGCCCTTGGCCCTTGTACGTCAGCTCGACGCCGACGCCCTTGCCGAGCGCGTCCACCATATTCTTCGCGCCCTCGTACGGGGTGGCGGGGTCGCCGGTGTTGCCGACGACGAGGATGGGCGCCGAGCCCGGCGCGCTGACGTCGGGGTGGTCGGCGGCCCCGGGCACGGCCCAGTCGGTGCAGCTGACCATGCCCCAGGCCAGGTAGTCCCCGAACACCGGGGAGGCGGCACGGAACTCGGGCACCGCCCCCTGGACGTGGTCCGCGGTGTACCGCGGCTTCTCGTCGGCGCAGTTGATGGCGATGTTGGCCGCGGTGATGTTGCTGTACTCGCCGTTCTCGCTGCGCCCGTTCATCGAGTCGGACAGCAGCATCAGGATCTTGCCGTCGCCCTCGTAGGCCTGCTCGAGCCCCTCGGTGAGGTACTCCCAGAAGTCCTTGGAGTACAGGGACTGCGCGATGCCGTTGGTCGCCGCGGTCTGGGTCAGCTGCCGCGGGAAGATGCCGGGGATCGGCTTCTTCTCCAGGTCCGCCAGCAGTTTGGCGATGCGGTCCTTGACCTCCTGCGGGGTGTCGCCGATGGGGCACTCGGTCGTCTTCGAGGTGCAGTCCTCGGCGAAGTTGTCGAGCGCGAGCTGGAAGCCCCTGGCCTGTCCGAGCGCGCTCTGCTCGGGGTTCAGGGTGGGGTCGACGACCCCGTCGAAGACCGCCCGGCCGACGTTCTTCGGGAACAGATGGGCGTAGACGCCGCCGAGTTCGGTGCCGTAGGAGATGCCGAAGTAGTGCAGCTTGTCGTCGCCGAGGACCTGGCGCATCAGGTCCATGTCGCGGGCCGCGTCGGTGGTGCGCACATGCGGCAGGATCGTCTTGGAGTTCTTCTCGCAGGCCGAGTTGAACTGTCTGGTGCGGTCCAGCAGCTGGGCGCGCTCGGCGCTGTCGTCGGGGGTCGCGTCCTGCTGGAAGAAATCGTCGAGCTGGGCGTCGTTCTTGCACTCCACGGGCGCGCTGCGGCCGACCCCGCGCGGGTCGAAGCTCACCAGGTCGTAGCGGGTGTTCAGGGCGGCGTAGTCCGCGCCGAAGGCGGGCAGCGTGGTGACGCCGCTGCCGCCGGGGCCGCCGAAGTTGAACACGAGCGAGCCGATCCGCCGGCTCGGGTCGCCGGTGGCCTTGGCGCGGATCAGGGCGATGTCGATGGTGCCGCCCTTGGGGTCGCTCCAGTCCCGGGGTGCCTTCATGGTGGCGCACTGCCACTTGGCGCCGCTGGGCAGCGGGGACGGAGGGGTGCCGCCGCCCTCCGCCTCGGACGGCACCGGGCAGTCCTTCCAGTCCAGCTTCTGAGCCGGCAGGTCCCCGTCCTTGGCACCCTCGCTGCATCCGGCCAGCAGAGCGGCCAGCACCACGGCGCTGGTGGTCAGAGCGGCGGCACGCAGCCGGAAGGGGTTCGCCATACATCCATCCTGCGCGCGCGCAGGCCGCGGCGCGCGGGACGCGAGCCGTACGAGGTACGCCCCTGGCCTGCTGCGCAGGCCTGTTCCGCGACGCCGCTCCTACAGGGCACCCTTGCGCGTGAGCTGGTTGAAGGCGAGCCAGCCGGGCAGCACCGGCAGCCACAGCGTCAGCAGCCGGAACAGCAGGACGGCCGGTGCGGCGACCTCCTTGGGGAGGCCGACGGCGATCAGGCCGAGCGTCAGGCTCGCCTCGACCGCGCCGACGCCGCCCGGGGTGGGCGCCGCGGAACCGAGCGCGTTTCCGGCGAGGAAGACCACGGCGACACTGGCGATGCTCAGCGAGGCCGAGTTGTCGCCGAAGGCCCGGATGGAGGCGTCCAGGCACATCACGAAGCAGAAGGTCAGCAGCAGCATGCCGCCGATGCCGGTGACCAGCTTCTGCGGCCGCTGGAGCACGTCGAGCATGCGCGGCACGACACCGGCGAACAGCGACCGTACGCGTGTGACGACGAATTTCCGCAGGAACGGCACCGAGGTCACCACGAGCACCAGTACCGCCACGGTCAGCAGCCCCGCGATGACCGTCCGGGACGGAGACAGCGACGGCGTCTTCTCGGTACCGGTCAGGTAGCCGAAGGACAGCAGCATCAGGATGTGGCAGCCGAGCCCGAACAGCTGCGAAGCGCCGACGCTCGCCACCGCGAGCCCCGGGCGCACGCCCTGGCGCTGCAGGAAGCGCGTGTTCAGGGCGACACCGCCGACCGCCGCAGGCGCGACGATCTTCACGAAGGACCCGGCGACCTGGGCTGCCGCCGTCCTCAGGAACGGCACCCGCTCCGGCACGAACCCCAGCAGGGCCATCGCGGCGGCCACGTAACTGAGCGCGGAGAACAGCACCGCGGCGATCACCCAGCCCCACTGGGCGTTGGCGATCAGCGGGCCGAACTCGATGTGGGTGAGCTGGGTCAGCAGGAAGTACGCACCGATGGCACCGGCGATGAAGCTGATCAGCGTGCGTGGCCGCACCCGCTCCAGACGGGCCGGCTCCACGGGGGCCTGCGGCCTGATCAGCAGCACCTCGTGGCGGATCTGCGTGAGCAGATCCTCCTCGCGGGCCTCGTCGAGTGCCTCGTCCAGGGCCCGCTTCTCGGCCCGCTGCTCGGCCCGGACCGTCTTCTTGTCGCGCTTTTCGAGCACGGGTCCGGCCGTCTCGGAGGCCTCCGCCAGCCGGGCCTGCTTGGCCTGCCGGGATGCCTCCAGCACCGCCTCGCGCTCACGCTGGGCCCGCTCGCGGGCCAGCTTGCGCAGCGTCGCGCGCGTGGAGCGCGTCAGTGCGATGGGCTGCAGCATCGGCAGGCAGTCGGCGACCGCGTCCGGGCCGAGCACCCCGACGGCCGAGGCCACGGCCCGCTCGGCGCCCACCCGCAGACCGAGGGTGGTGACCAGCTGCGCGACGTCCATGCGCAGCAGCAGATCGCCGGCCGCGATCTCGCCGCCGCGCAGCTCCGCGAGGATCACCTTGCCGGAACGATCCACCAGTATCGCGTCACCGGCCAGCCTGCGGTGCGCGATGCGCCGGGACTGCAGGGCCTGCACCTGGTGCCAGGTGTGGCGCAGCAGCTCGTCGGTGATCTCCTCGTCCGGCAGCGAGTCCAGCGTGCGTCCGCCGGTGTGCTCGTAGACGAGGATCACCGCGTCCGGGCCGAGTTCCGAGGTGGCGATCAGCTTGGGCGCGTTGGCGCCCGCCGCGATCGCCGCGTACGCGAGCAGTGCCTCCTGCTCCAGCGCCTGGCGCAGCGACTGGAGGCTGGAGCGGGTGGCGAAGCCGCGCAGGGTCAGATTGCGCCAGGCACGGTAGAAGAAGCCCTGGGCCTGCTGCTCCCGGTCGACGACCGTGACGTCCAGCGGCGGGCCGTCCTCCAGGGTGACGAAGTAGCGCCGTCCGCGGTCGCCGTTCTCCGTCTCCACGGACTCCTCGCGAGCCGCGCTGACGGGGTGGAAGCCGACGTGCCTGAGGCCAGCCATCAAGGTCCGGCCGGTGGGGCGGACATTGGGCGAGCCGACCGCGTACAGCGTGCCGTAGGCGACGGTCCAGCCGATCAGCACCGTCAGGATGATCGAGAACGGGGTCGTGTAGCCGGTGACCAGCATCGAGAACGCGTCGAGCAGCAGCACGATCCACAGCACCGCGCGCCATCTGGGTCTGCGGGACATGCCGACGGCCGTCATATAGGCGATGACGGGTGCGAGATAGCCGTGCACCGGGTCGGTCAGGGCGTGGATGTCGCCCGGTGAGGGCTGGGTCAGCGCCTCCTGGATGGAGCCCGGGGCGGCTCGGGCGACCCACAGGTCGGTGGCGAGGGTCACTCCGTGTGCGAGGACGGCCGCCAGGACGCCGTCGGCGATCCGCAGCCCGTCCCGTTTGATCAGCCGCTCGATCGCGAAGGCGACCGGCACCAGGAGGATCGCGATGCTGGACGCGAGTCCGGCGATCTTGATCAGCAGGTCCGGGGCCTGCCCGGTGCCCTTGTTGATGTCCTGTTCGAGGCCCGAGGTGGTGCCGTGCGCGAACGCGGCGATCGCGAGCAGCACGACGATGGCGCCCACGCCCACCAGAAAGCGCATGAGGTCGGAGGGGCGGTGCACGCGCGCGGGGAGCAGCGGTTCGTCGCCCTCGACCTCCTCCGGATGAGGATCCTCGGCACCGGAGCCCGGGCCCTCGTCGGAGCGCGGGCTCGCGGGGACGTGTGCCCCCCCGGCCGCCCCGGTGACGTCGCCACGCGCACGCGTGCCGTCGTCGCGCGCACCGTCGTCCGTGCGCACGTCCTCGCTCGGAGTACGCGGAGAACCGGTGTCGTCCGGGCCCGTGGCGCCGGTGTCGACCTGGCCGGAGCGGGCGGTCTTGGGACGCGCGGAAGCGTCAGGGGTGCCCTCCGCGCCTTCGGGGTGCACGCCCTGCTGCATCATGGTCTCTTCTTGGTCTCGTATCACCGGTCACTGCCCGCACGATGGTGGCATGCCCCACCGGCACACGCGGGCATCAGGGTGCGGATGGGCGGTCGGACAGTCTGCCGGAAGCGCCGCCCGAGGGCGAGGGGCCCGGTCCCGGACTTCCGTGCCGCGTTGTCGGTGGGGTGCGGCAGGATGGGGCGAATGAGCGAGCAGAGCCCTGCCGAGGACACCCGAGAGGGGTACGCGGACGCGTTGCCGGAGTACGCCGAGCGGGTCCTGGAGGTCGCCGAGCGCATTCCGCCGGGCCGGGTCATGACGTACGGCGATGTCGCCGAGTGGCTCGAGGAGGGCGGCCCGCGCCAGGTCGGCCGGGTCATGGCCCTCTACGGGGGAGCCGTCCCCTGGTGGCGCGTGGTGCGCGCCGACGGGGCGCTGCTTCCCGGCCACGAACTGAGTGCCCTCGATCACTACCGCGCGGAGGGCACGCCGCTGAAGGCGGCGGGCAGGAGCACCGAGGGCCATCTGCCGCGGCTCGACATGAGACGCGCGCGATGGGACGGCGGCACGGTCGCGGAGGGTCACACCTGACAGCTTCCGCCATCGGATGCCCCTGAGGGGAACCTGTGGCCCGTATGAGGGACACGGGGGACGCCCGTGGCATGACGTACGTTCGTGTGGTGAGGGACCCACGTGACACGAGGGCCACGAGAGCCGCGAGGGAAGAAGCGGAAGCCCTGCTTCTGTCCGAGGCGGCGGCGTAGCGTCGGCTGCACGTGTCCCCCTCACCCCGCGGCCACCGCCTCGCACGCGTGACCGCCCGCCCACCAGCACAACCACCAGGACCGGCGAACCACGTGAGCTCCTCATCCTCCATCAGGCGCCTGCCGCACCCCCCGGTGCGGCAGGGGAGCCGTGGCGCTTACCGACTGGTCCGTACCCCGCCTGCCGAAGTGGATCCCCCTCGTCTTGACGCGGCACAGCGCGCCGTGGTTGACCGCAGGACCGGACCACTCCTCGTTCTCGCAGGTCCGGGCACCGGCAAGACCACCACCCTGGTGGAGTCCGTGGCCGCACGAATCGCCCGTGGCGGGGACCCGGAACGGATCCTGGTGCTGACGTTCAGCCGCAAGGCCGCCGTCGACCTGCGCGACCGCATGGCCCTGCGCATCGGCGCGGCCCGCGCACCCCGGGCGACCACCTTCCACTCGTACTGCTACGCCCTGGTCCGAGCCCACCAGGACAGCGGCCTGTTCATGGAGCCGCTGCGCCTGCTCTCCGGCCCCGAGCAGGACGTCGCCGTGCGCGAGCTGCTGGCCGGGCAGCCCGAGCTGGAGCGGCTCGGCCTCGACCACGTGAGCTGGCCGGACGAGCTGCGCGCCTGCCTGACCACGCGCGGTTTCGCCGACGAGGTCCGTGCCGTCCTCGCCCGCAGCCGCGAGCTGGGCCTCGGCCCCGGCGCACTGGACGCCTTCGCCCGCCGCATCGGCCGCCCCGACTGGCGCGCGGCCGCCGCCTTCCTCGCCGAGTACCTCGACGTCCTCGACCTGCAGGGCGTCATCGACTACGCCGAACTGGTCCACCGCGCGGTGCTGCTCGCCCACCGCCCCGAGGTCGCGGCACGGCTCGCCGCCCGGTACGACGCCGTGTACGTCGACGAGTACCAGGACACCGACCCCGCCCAGGTACGGCTCCTGCAGGCCCTGGCCGGCGGCGGACGCACGCTGGTCGCCTTCGGCGACCCCGACCAGTCGATCTACACGTTCCGGGGCGCCGACGTGAACGGCATCCTGGACTTCCCGGCGGCCTTCCCCCACGCGGACGGCCGCCCGGCCCCCGTCGAGGTGCTGCGCACCTCCCGCCGCTCCGGCGCCGCCCTGCTGGCCGCGACCCGCCTGATCACCCAGCGCATGCCGCTGCCCCGGCTGCCCGCCGAGAAGGTACGCGCCCACCGCGAGCCGGCGGCCGTGCAGGACGGCGGCCGCGTCGAGGTCTACACGTACCCGACGGCAGGTACGGAACAGGACAACATCGCCGACATCCTGCGCCGCGCGCACCTGGAGGACGGCGTCCCCTGGAGCGACATGGCCGTCCTCGTACGCGCCGGCTCCCGCACCATCCCCACACTCCGCCGCGCCCTCACCGCGGCCGGCGTCCCCCTGGACATCGACGGCGACGACCTGCCCCTGCGCCACGAGCCGGCGGTCGCCCCCCTGCTGACGGCACTCAGAGCGGTGGCCACGGCAGAGGCCGCGCGGCGCCCCGCTGAGGAGGCGCGCGGAGAGGCAGAGGGGACGGAGGCCGACATGGACGGCGCTGCCGGCGTCGGCAGCGTTGTGCTTGCCGAGGCTGACGTGGATGGCGCTGTCGATGTCGGCAGCACTGTCGACGTCGCCAGGGATGCGCTTGCCGAGGCCGATGGGTACGGCGCTGCCCACGCCGACACCGATGCACTCGCCGAGGCCGACGCGGACAGCTCTGCCGAAGTCGGCCCCCGTGCGCCCGCCGCCGAGCCGGCCGCCGACGCGTACTGGCTCGACGCCGAGACCGCCCTCACCCTGCTCGCCTCCCCGCTCGCCGGCATGGACACCGCTGATCTGCGTCGACTCGGGCGTGCCCTGCGCGAGGAGGAGCGGGTCGCCGGGAACCCGCTGCCGCCGCCCTCGGACGAGCTGCTCGCGCGGGCGCTCGCCGAACCCGAGCGCCTGGTGACGCACGACCCGGCGTACGCGCGGGGGGCGCAGCGCCTCGGTGCGCTGCTCCGCAAGGCCCGTGAACGCCTCGCGGGCGGCGGTACGGCCGAGGAGGCGCTGTGGGACCTGTGGGAGGGCACGCCCTGGCCCACGCGTCTGGAGCGGGCCGCCCGGCGCGGCGGCGCGGCGGGCCGTAACGCGGACCGCGACCTGGACGCCGTGTGCGCCCTGTTCGCGACCGCCGCGCGCGCGGAGGAGCGCACCGGAGGACGCGGCGCCCTGAACTTCCTGGAGGAGATCGACGCCGAGGACATCGCCGCCGACACCCTCACCCGCCGTGCCGTGCGCCCCGACGCCGTACGCCTGATGACCGCCCACCGCGCCAAGGGCCTGGAATGGCGGCTGGTGGTCGTCGCCGGCGTCCAGGAGGGACTGTGGCCCGATCTGCGCCGCCGCGGCTCTCTCCTGGAGGCCGACCGCATCGGCCGCGACGGACTCGCCGAACCCCTCACCCCGGGCGCGTTGCTCGCCGAGGAGCGCCGTCTGTTCTACGTGGCCGCCACGCGCGCGCGTGACCGTCTGGTCGTCACCGCCGTCAAGGCACCGGCCGACGACGGCGACCAGCCCTCCCGGTTCCTGACCGAGCTGGGTGTCGAACCCCGGGACGTCACCGGCCGCCCGCGCCGCCCGCTCGCCGTGGCCGCGCTCGTCGCCGAGCTGCGCGCGACCACCGTCGACCCGCGCGCCTCCGCGGCCCTGCGGGAGGCCGCCGCCCGCCGTCTGGCGAGGCTCGCCGCGCTCGCCGACGAGGACGGCCGCCCCTTGGTGCCGTCCGCGCATCCCTACCGCTGGTGGGGCATGTTCGAGCCGACCGAGAGCAAGGTGCCGCTGCGCCACCACGACCAGCCTGTCGTGCTGTCCGGCAGCGCCCTCGACCAGCTCGCCAACACGTGCGCCCTGCAGTGGTTCCTGGGCCGCGAGGTGAAGGCCGACGCGCCCGCCACCGCCGCCCAGGGTTTCGGCAACGTCGTCCACGTCCTCGCCGACGAGGTCGCCTCCGGCCGCACCCCCGCCGACCTCGACGTGCTCATGGAACGCCTGGAGTCGGTGTGGAACGCGCTCGCCTTCGACGCGCCCTGGAAGTCGGCGCAGGAGAAGGGCAACGCGCGCGCGGCGCTCGAACGCTTCCTGAACTGGCATGTACTGGACCGCACCGGCCGCACCCCGGTGACGAGTGAGCAGGACTTCGACGTCACCCTCGAAGCGGGCGACTACCAGGTCCGCATCCGTGGCCAGATGGACCGTGTCGAGGCGGACGGCGAGGGCCGCGCCTACGTCGTGGACTTCAAGACCGGCAAACAGGCACCCAGTGCTGCCGAGGTGGCCCGCCATCCGCAGCTCGCCGTCTACCAGCTCGCCGTCCGTGAGGGCGCCGTGGACAACGCCTTCGACGGCGTACGCCCGGAGCCCGGCGGCGCGGAACTGGTGCACCTCAGGCAGGGCGCGGCCAAGCGGGACGGCGGCGAGAGCCTGCCCAAGGTGCAGGCACAGGAGCCGCTGGCGGGGGAGTGGGTCGGCGAGCTGCTGGCCACCGCCGCAGGGAAGGTCCTCGACGAGCAGTTCACCCCGACCGCCGGCCAGCACTGCACGCACTGTGCGTTCCGTGCCTCCTGCAGCGCCCGGCCCGAGGGGCGGCACGTGGTCGAGTGACCGGCGCCAGGGGCGAGGGTGACGTACGGCACCACAGGCGCTGACCTGCTTTTCTTCCTCCCCGAGCGGTCGATCCGTCCCCGGATGTCAGTGCCCGCCGCTAGCCTCTGACGACATGCCCGCCCGTATCACCGACCCCGAGCAGCTCAAGGAGCTCCTCGGCATCCCGTTCACCCCGGAGCAGACGGCCTGCATCACCGCGCCGCCCGCACCGCAGGTGATCGTGGCCGGAGCCGGGTCGGGCAAGACCACCGTGATGGCGGCCCGCGTGGTCTGGCTGGTCGGCACCGGCCAGGTCGCCCCCGAACAGGTCCTCGGCCTGACCTTCACCAACAAGGCCGCGGGCGAGCTCGCCGAGCGCGTCCGCAAGGCACTGATCAAGGCCGGCGTCACGGACCCCGACGTCATCGACCCGGACGATCCGCCCGGCGAACCGGTCATCTCGACGTACCACGCCTTCGCCGGCCGTCTGCTGACCGACCACGGCCTGCGCATCGGCCTCGAGCCGACCTCCCGGCTGCTGGCCGACGCCACCCGCTACCAGCTCGCCGCGCGCGTGCTGCGCGAAGCCCCCGGGCCCTACCCGGCGCTGACCCGCTCCTTCGCCGACCTCGTCAGCGACCTGCTCACCCTCGACTCCGAGCTGGCCGAACACCTCGTCGCCCCCGACGAACTGCGTACCTGGGACGCCGGACTGCTGCGCACCCTGGAGGGCGCCAAGCTCACCAACGCCGATCTGCGCAAGGTCCCCGACACCGCGACCGCCCGCCGGGAACTCGCCGACCTCGTCGTGCGCTACCGGGCCGCCAAGCGCGAACGCGACCTGCTCGACTTCGGCGACCAGATCGCCCTGTCCGCCCGCCTCGCCGGCGTCCCCGAGGTGGGCCGGCTGCTGCGCGAGGAGTTCCGTGTGGTGCTCCTGGACGAGTACCAGGACACCTCCGTGGCCCAGCGCGTCCTGCTGTCGGGCCTGTTCGGCGGCGGCACGGGCCACCCGGTGACCGCCGTCGGCGACCCCTGCCAGGCCATCTACGGCTGGCGCGGCGCCTCCGTGGCCAACCTGGACGACTTCCCCGAGCACTTCGCCCACGCCGACGGCAGCGCCGCCACCCGCCAGGCGCTCAGCGAGAACCGCCGCAGCGGCGGACGCCTCCTCGACCTCGCCAACGGCCTCGCCGAACCGCTGCGCGCCATGCACGCGGGCGTCGAGGCCCTCCGCCCGGCCCCCGGCGCCGAACATGACGGCACGGTCCGCTGCGCCCTGCTGCCCACCCACGCGGAGGAGATCGACTGGATCGCCGACTCCATCGCCCACCTCGTACGCACCGACAAGGCCCCCGGCGAGATCGCCGTACTGTGCCGCACCGCCACCGACTTCGCCGAGATCCAGGGCGCCCTCGTCGCCCGCGACATCCCCGTGGAGGTCGTCGGCCTCTCCGGCCTGCTGCACCTGCCCGAGATCGCGGACCTCGTCGCCGTCTGCGAAGTCCTCCAGGACCCCGGAGCCAACGCCTCCCTGGTCCGCCTGCTGACCGGCCCGCGCTGGCGCATCGGCCCCCGCGACCTCGCCCTCCTCGGCCGCCGCGCCCGCCTGCTCGTCGCCCACGCGCGCGTGGACGACACCGACGACCCCGACCGCAGACTCGCCGAGGCCGTCGAAGGCGTCGACCCGTCCGAGGTGATATCGCTCGCGGACGCCCTGGACACCTTCCTGGAGGCACCTCTCGACGACCGCGAAGGGGACGACGACGGGCTGCCGTTCTCCCCGGACGCGCGGGTGCGCTTCGCCCGCCTCGCCGCCGAACTGCGCGACCTGCGCCGCTCCCTGTCCGACCCGCTGATGGACGTCCTGCACCGCGTCCTCGCCGTCACCGGCCTGGAAGTGGAGCTGTCGGCGTCCCCGCACGCCCTCGCCGCCCGCCGCCGCGAGACCCTGTCCAACTTCCTGGACATCGCGGCCTCCTTCGCGGCCGGCGACGGCGAGGCCACCCTGCTCGCCTTCCTCGGCTTCCTGCGCACCGCCGCCCAGTACGAGAAGGGCCTCGACAACGCCCTGCCCGGCGGCGAGAACACCGTCAAGGTGCTCACCGCGCACAAGTCCAAGGGCCTGGAGTGGGACGTCGTCGCCGTCCCCGGACTGGTCCACGGCACCTTCCCCAGCGCCCAGGGCCGCGAGAAGTGGACCGCGCAGGCCAAGGTGCTGCCGCACGCCCTGCGCGGCGACACCGACACCCTGCCCGACGTCGACTCCTGGGACTCCCGGGGCATGAAGGCCTTCCACGAGGCCATGAAGGACCACCAGCACACCGAGGAACTCCGCCTCGGCTACGTCACCTTCACCCGCCCCCGCTCCCTCCTCCTCGGCTCCGGCCACTGGTGGGGTCCCAGCCAGAAGAAGCCACGCGGACCCTCCGACTTCCTCCAGGCCCTCCACGACCACTGCGCCGCCGGGTACGGCGAGATCGAGGCATGGGCCGACGAGCCCGCCGAGGACGAGGAGAACCCGGCCCTGCACACCGCCACCGCCGACCAGGTGTGGCCCCTGCCCCTGGACGACGCGGCCCTGGCCCGCCGCCGCGCGGCCGCCGAAACCGTCCTCACCCACCTGGACACCCTGGCCGCCAGGCAGGACGGCCAACCGCCCGCCACCCACGACCCCGCCGCCTTCGACGACCCGGACTGGCCCGCACCGCCGGACGAAGAAGACCCCGACTGGCCCGCCCCGGCGGACGACGAGGACCCGTACGCCGAAGCGTTCCCGTACGACGAGGACCCCTTCGCCGGGGAGACGCCGTACGACGAGGGCGTCACGTCCCCGGAGGAGCCCGCCGACTGGGACTCCTGGACCGGCCAGCGGCCGACCGTCCCCCACCAGGCGCCCGCCCCGGCCGAGCCCACCCGGGCCGGCGAACGTGCCGCCGAGCGCACCCACGCCACCGAGCCCGCGCACCGCACACGCTTCACCCCCGAGGAAGCCCGCGCCATCGCCTCCTGGGACCGCGACCTCGACGCGCTCACCGGCGAGCTGCTGCGCGCCCGGCAGACCGTCACGGACGTCCCCCTGCCGGCCACTCTGACCGCATCCCAGCTGCTGCTTCTCGCGGAGGACCCGGACGGGCTCGCACAGGAACTCGCGCGCCCCATGCCGCGCCCCCCGCAACCCGCCGCCCGCCGGGGCACCCGCTTCCATGCCTGGGTCGAGGCACGCTTCGAGGAACTGACACTGCCCATGCTGGAGCCGGACGAGCTGCCCGGCAGCGAGGCCGAGATCGCCGACGAACGCGACCTCGAAGCCCTCAAGGACGCCTTCGAACGCACCGAATACGCCCACCGCACCCCGTACCGGACCGAGGCCCCCTTCCAGCTCACCCTCGCCGGCCGCGTCGTACGCGGCCGCATCGACGCCGTCTACCGCACCGGCGACGGCGACGCGGCGACCTACGAGATCGTCGACTGGAAGACCAGCCGCACCCGCAGCGCCGACCCCCTCCAGCTCGCCGTCTACCGGCTGGCCTGGGCCGAGCAGCAGGGCCTGCCGCCCGAGTCGGTCACGGCCGCCTTCCTGTACGTGCGCAGCGGCGAGGTCGTACGCCCCGCGAACCTGCCCGACCGGGCCGCCCTGGAACGGCTGCTCACCGGTGACCCAACCGAGTGACATGCAAGAGCCACGTAAGGGATCCCGAGTGTGACGAACAGCCCGCCGAGGATGTCCGTGCGGGCCGATAGGCTCGTGAGCATGAGCCAGACCCCGGACAGCGCCGTCCGTACGTTCATCGAGCAGCAGCGCACCGCCTTCCTCGACGACCTCGCCGCATGGCTGCGCATCCCCTCCGTGTCGGCCCAGCCCGACCACGCGCCCGACGTACGGGACAGCGCCGACTGGCTCGCCGCCAAGCTCCAGGAGACCGGCTTCCCGACCGCGGAGGTCTGGCCCACCCCCGGCGCCCCGGCCGTCTTCGCCGAATGGCCCTCGGGCGGCCCGCAGGCGCCCACCGTCCTCGTCTACGGCCACCACGACGTCCAGCCCGCCGCCCGCGAGGACGGCTGGGACAGCGAGCCCTTCGAGCCCGTCATCCGGGACAACCGCCTCTACGCGCGCGGGGCTGCCGACGACAAGGGCCAGGTGTTCTTCCACACACTCGGCGTCCGCGCCCACCTCGCCGCCACCGGCCGCACCGCCCCCGCGGTCAACCTCAAGCTGCTGATCGAGGGCGAGGAGGAGTCCGGCTCCGAGCACTTCCGGGCCCTCGTCGAGGAGCGCGCCGACCGGCTCGCCGCCGACGCCGTGATCGTCTCCGACACCGGCATGTGGTCCGAGGACACCCCGACCGTCTGCACCGGCATGCGCGGCCTCGCCGAGTGCGAGATCCGGCTGTACGGCCCCGACCAGGACATCCACTCCGGTTCCTTCGGCGGCGCCGTCCCCAACCCGGCCACCGCCGCCGCCCGCCTGGTGGCCGCCCTGCACGACGAGCACGCGCGCGTGGCCGTCCCCGGCTTCTACGACGGCATAGCCGAGCTGACCGACCGCGAACGCGAACTCTTCGCCGAGCTGCCGTTCGACGAGGAGCAGTGGCTGCGCACCGCCAAGTCGTACGCCACCCACGGCGAGGCCGGACACACCACCCTGGAGCGCATCTGGGCCCGCCCGACCGTCGAGGTCAACGGCATCGGCGGCGGCTACCAGGGCCCCGGCAGCAAGACGATCATCCCCTCCTCGGCCTTGGTGAAGCTGTCCTTCCGCCTGGTCGCCGGCCAGGACCCCGACCACATCGAGAAGGCCGTCCGCGCCTGGGTCGCCGAGCAGGTACCCGCCGGGATCAGGCTCGAGATCAGCTTCGGCCCCGCCACGCGCCCGTGCCTGACCCCGCTCGACCACCCCGCGCTGCAGTCCGTGGTCCGCGCCATGGGCCGCGCCTTCCAGAGCCCGGTCCGCTACACCCGCGAGGGCGGCTCCGGACCCGCCGCCGACCTCCAGGAGGTCCTCGGCGCCCCCGTCCTCTTCCTGGGCATCTCCGTCCCCTCCGACGGCTGGCACGCCCCCAACGAGAAGGTCGAACTCGACCTCCTCCTCAAGGGCGTCGAAACCAGCGCCTACCTGTGGGGCGACCTCGCCGAGAACTGGCGTCACGCACCCTGACCGACAGGCGCCGTACGGGACCGCATCGCGCGCGGGGCACACTGGAGGGACCGCCCGCACGCCAGCCCGAGCCCGCCCCGGTGCCCTCCCGGCCCACGCCCGCCCGAAACCGCCCGCCGAAACGAACCTTTCCACTGGGGGAGTTGGAAGCACCGTGACCACCTGGACCGACGACACCGCCGACCGGCCCATCTCGCTGACCGCCCCGAGCGGCATCGACCGCGCCGCCCACCACCGGCTCGACGAGGCCTGGCTCGCAGCGGCATGGAGCCACCCCACCACCCGCTGCTTCGTGGTCTCCGGCGGCCAGGTACTCATCGACGAGACGCCCGACGGCCGGACCGAACTCGTCATGACCCCCTCCTTCGAGGCACCCCTCACCGAGGCCCACCGCTACTTCCTCGGCATCGACGAGGACGGCGTCAGCTACTTCGCCCTCCAGAAGGACGCACTGCCCGGCCGCATCGACCAGTCCGCCCGCCCGGCGGGCCTGCGCGAGGCCGGACTCCTGCTGTCACCGCGGGAAGCGGGCCTCATGGTGCACGCGGTCGGCCTGGAGAACTGGCAGCGCACCCACCGCTTCTGCTCCCGCTGCGGCGAGCGCACGGTCATCGCCGCGGCCGGCCACATCCGCCGCTGCCAGGCCTGCGGCGCCGAGCACTACCCGCGCACCGACCCCGCCGTGATCATGGCCGTCACCGACGAGGAGGACCGGATCCTGCTCGGCCGCCAGGTCCACTGGCCCGAGGGCCGCTTCTCCACGCTCGCCGGTTTCGTCGAGCCCGGCGAGTCCATCGAGCACTCGGTACGCCGCGAGGTCTTCGAGGAGGTCGGTGTCACCGTCGGCCAGGTCGAGTACGTGGCCAGCCAGCCCTGGCCCTTCCCGTCCAGCCTCATGCTCGGCTTCATGGCCCGCGCCACCTCCACCGACATCGACGTCGACGGCGACGAGATCCACGAGGCCCGCTGGTTCTCCCGCGAGGAACTGCACGCGGCCTTCGAGTCGGGAGAGGTGCTGCCCCCGTACGGCATCTCCATCGCCGCCCGCCTGATCGAGATGTGGTACGGCAAGCCGCTGCCGACGAGGAGCTTCATCTGAGGCCACGGGCACGCGCTCGTGTGGGACAGGACACAAAAAGGCGGCTCCCGAGGCACCACAGCCTCGGGAGCCGCCTTTCCCACAGGCCCGGACCGGCCTGTTACGCGGCGAGCTTCTGCTTCACCTGCGCCAGCGACGGGTTCGTCAGCGTGGAACCGTCGGCGAAGAGCACAGTCGGGACCGTCTGGTTTCCGCCATTCGCCTTCTCCACGAAAGCGGCGGACGCAGGGTCCTGCTCGATGTTGATCTCGGTGTAGCCGATGCCCTCTCGGTCCAGCTGCTTCTTCAGCCGCTGGCAGTAGCCGCACCAAGTCGTGCTGTACATCGTCACAGTGCCCTGCATATCTCTCGCGCTCCTCAGGCAGCTCGGGGAAGGTCGTCCAGGAGCACAACGTAAGGGACCGGGGGCGGCATTCCCGCCCGGGGTATCCGGCCCCGGCTGTGACACCTGCCGCATTAGTACGACCGCAAGGGCCCGCCTGTGGACAACCGGCACAGCAGTCCCGGACGACCTGGCAGCATTGCCGTGTGACAGCAGCAACGCACTCCACCCTCTTCCCGCGGACACCGGACTCGGCCGACGCGGTGCTCGAAGGGCTCGACCCCGAGCAGCGCGAGGTGGCCACCGCCCTGCACGGCCCGGTGTGCGTCCTGGCCGGAGCGGGCACGGGCAAGACCCGGGCGATCACCCACCGCATCGCCTACGGGGTCCGCGCCGGGATCCTCCAGCCCTCCAGCGTGCTCGCCGTCACCTTCACCAACCGCGCCGCAGGCGAGATGCGCGGCCGCCTCCGCCAGCTCGGCGCCCACGGCGTCCAGGCCCGCACCTTCCACTCCGCCGCGCTGCGCCAGCTCCAGTACTTCTGGCCGAAAGCGATCGGTGGCTCCATGCCCCGGCTCGTCGACCGCAAGATCCAACTCGTCGCCGACGCGGCCGCCGCCTGCAAGCTCCGCCTCGACCGCGGCGAGCTGCGAGACGCCACCGCCGAGATCGAATGGTCCAAGGTCACCCAGACCGTCCCCGCCGACTACCCGTACGCGGCAGCAAAGGCCGGCCGCGAAACCCCACGCGACCCCGCCGAGATCTCCCACCTCTACGCGGCCTACGAAGACCTCAAACGCGACCGCGCGGTCATCGACTTCGAAGACGTCCTGCTGCTCACCGTCGCCATCCTCCAGGACCGACACGACATCGCCGAACAGATCCGCGCCCAGTACCAGCACTTCGTCGTCGACGAATACCAGGACGTCAGCCCCCTCCAGCAGCGACTCCTGGACCTCTGGCTCGGCAAGCGCGACAGCCTGTGCGTCGTCGGCGACGCCAGCCAGACGATCTACTCGTTCACGGGCGCAACACCCGACCACCTCCTCGACTTCCGCGCCCGCCACCCCGGCGCCACCGTCGTCAAGCTTGTCCGCGACTACCGCTCCACCCCCCAGGTCGTCCACCTCGCCAACGGACTGCTCGCCCAGGCCAGCGGCCGCGCCGCAGACAACCGGCTGGAACTCGTCTCCCAACGCGCCTCGGGCCCCGACCCCGTCTACACCGAGTACACCGACGAGCCCGCCGAGGCCGAAGGCGCCGCCCGCCGCATCCGCGAACTCATCGACGCAGGCATCCCCGCCGCCGAGATCGCCATCCTGTTCCGCACCAACTCCCAGTCCGAAACCTACGAACAGGCCCTCGCCGACGCCGGAGTCCCTTACCAGCTCCGCGGCGCCGAACGCTTCTTCGACCGCCCCGAGGTGCGCAAGGCAGGCGTCGCCCTGCGCGGCGCAGCCCGCTTCGGCGGCAACGACTCCCTGCTCGACGACGCCGTCGACCTGCCCTCCCAGGTACGCGCCGTCCTCTCCGGAGAAGGCTGGACCAGCGAACCCCCCGCCGGCTCCGGCGCCGCCAGAGAACGCTGGGAATCACTCGCCGCCCTCGTCAACCTCGCCCACGACTTCGCCGCAGCCCACCCCAAGGCCACCCTCGGCGACTTCGTGGCGGAACTCGACGAGCGGGCGAACGCCCAGCACGCCCCCACCGTCCAGGGCGTCACCCTGGCCTCCCTGCACGCGGCCAAGGGCCTGGAATGGGACGTCGTCTTCCTGGTCGGCATCGCCGAGGGCATGGTGCCGATCACCTACGCCAAGACGGACGAACAGATCGAAGAAGAACGCCGCCTCCTCTACGTCGGCGTGACCCGCGCCAGAGAACGGCTCCACCTCTCCTGGTCCCTGTCCCGCTCACCCGGCGGCCGCCCCAACCGCAGGCCCAGCCACTTCCTCGACGGCCTGCGCCCCGGCTCCACCGCCACCGTCGGCCGCACCGGCACGGGAGCCACCGGAAGCATCGAACGCGGCACCCTCACCGAGATCCCGGCCGTCCCGCGCCGCACCCAGCGCACCCCGGCCCGCTGCCGCGTCTGTGGCCGCACCCTCACCGACGCCGGCGAGATGAAACTGATGCGCTGCGAGGACTGCCCCTCCGACATGGACGAAGGCCTCTACGAGCGGCTGCGCGCCTGGCGCGCCGTCGAGGCCCGGAGCAGCGGCCAGCCCGACTTCTGCGTCTTCACCGACCGGACCCTGATGGCCATCGCCGAGGCACGGCCCGACAGCCCGGCCGAGCTGTCCCGCATCCCCGGCGTCCTCAGCCGCAAGCTACAGCGCTACGGAACCGAAGTTCTGGCCATCTGCGCAGGTCAAGAAGGTGGAGAAGGCGACGAGGACGACTGATACGAACTCGTCGAAAAAATAGTTTGCGCATGCCCCAGCAATCCCCATAGGTTCTAGGCACGGGAACGGCGGCCTTCTCGAAGGCCCTGATCCCGTGTTGTACTTGCATATCCGAACGGACTGGCTCACCCCAGTCCCCAAGACGCCGAGAGGAGGCGAGTCCAGTGATCAGCATCAACACCAGCTCCATCAGCACGGCCAAACTGACCGATCGCTCGACCGTCTCCACGTGCATGCTCGGCGCCTCGAACCAGGGCACCGGTCTGTCCGGCATCCGTGCCGACCGTCCGGCGTCCTCTCTGTCTCTCGCGGGTCTTCCCATCCGTGAGCGCAATGAGCGACCGACCAAGGCACTGGAAGCGGTAGTGGCACGGGCGCATGCCTATGCCTTTGCGGCAGCCGGTGCCGGATTCCGGAAGCAGACGACGCAGCACCACCTGATGTGGGCCTTCCGTGGGCCAGAACCCTGGAGTGATCCAGCCTGATCGCCGATCAGGCCGGCGCCTTCAGGGCCGCGGAACCCCACCCGGGATCCGCGGCCCTTCTGTTTGCCCCGAACGGGGACGACAGAGCGAAGGGGCCTCGGGACAAGGAAAGAACCCGGTACCAAGCCGACACCCGGTCAACCGGCCGGAACGACCAGACGAGGAAGACCAACCGTGCAACTCGAAGCGCACGCCCCGTCCGTACCGCCTTCACAAACGATCCCCCCGCCCGGCCTCACGGAGGACTCCACCTTGACCCCCCTCACTGCGCTCACCGCGCTCGACGACGCCATCGAGAACCTCGGCGTACCCGTCCCCTGCCGCTCCTACGACCCGGAGGTCTTCTTCGCCGAGTCGCCGGCCGACGTCGAGTACGCCAAGTCCCTCTGCCGCACCTGCCCGCTGATCGAGGCCTGCCTCGCCGGCGCCAAGGAGCGGCGTGAGCCCTGGGGCGTCTGGGGTGGCGAGCTGTTCGTCCAGGGCGTTGTCGTCGCCCGCAAGCGGCCCCGTGGCCGCCCGCGCAAGAACCCGGTCACGGCATGAACACCGCAGGAACGATCGATCGCCCCCTCACGCACGACCCCAAGAAGCAGGCCCCGATGAAGCCGTCCACCAGCGAGCCCACCGGCTCCGCGACCCCAGACTTCACGATGAACGGCGCGACCGGCTCGCGTCAGAACAGGACCCGAGAGATGCAACTCATCCCAGAAGCCCTGGCCCGTGCGCATATGCACGAGCGCCTGCACGACGCCGCGCGGGAACGTCAGGCCCTGCGCCTGATGACCGCCCGACGGATGCAGCGCCGGGCGGAACGCGCCTCGCTGCGCGCCCGCCGTGCGCTCGCCATGGCCGTCATGCAGTAACCCAGCACACCTGAAGCGGTGGCCTCCCGGCCCAGGGAGGCGAAGCCTTCCCCGCGGGGGCCGGTCCGACCGAACGGACCGGCCCCCGCGGTGCGTTGTGCACGGCGATCCACCGGCCGGCGAGTTATCGTCGCCAGGTGACGAGTCCTCCCCGAGGAAGTGATCAGGGCGGCTCCACCACGGAGCCACGCCCCCTCGTGTGCGCCCGCTGCGGCACCCCCGCCGGCGGCCCCCAGCCGACCACCTGGACCTGCTCCGTGGAGAACGGCATCCGTCAGTACTTCTGCGACGTCTGCTCCCGGGAGAACCTGCGGGCGATCGAGGGGCGGCTGGACTCGTCCTGGTGGTGAGAACGCTTCTCCGGGGCCCTCCCCCCTCCCCACCCCCTCCCCCTCCCCCTCCCCACCCCTCACCGGCACCGTGGCAGCCCGGCAGCCCCGGTCACGCCTCCGCGGCCGGTTCCTCCTCCATCGGTTCGTCCTCGAGTACGAACCCGGGCAGCCACTCCTCCAGTTCGTCCCGCAGTCGTACCGTGGCGCCCAGTTGGCAGAGCACGCCGATGGTGCTCAGCGTCACCCGGTGTATCAGCAGATAGGCCGGTGGCAGGTTGAGCTGCTTGCCCAGCTGGTAGGCGGGAGAACGGGGGTCGGCGATGCGGGCGGCCTGGCTGCGCATCCATGAGCGGGTGAAGGTGAACGCCTCGACCCGGGCCGGCTCGATGATCGGCAGCAGGTAGTCGAGGACCGCGTCGGGGTCCAGCTCTATGGATTCCTTGACGAACCCCTCCGCGCACAACTGCTCGTAGACGGTTTCCGCCTCGTCGTCCAAAGTCATCCGCAGCGAGATGCCGATCGGTGCCGGCAGGCCGCCCGAGAGCCGGTCGACCGTGCCGAAGTCCAGGACGCCCAGACGCCAGTCGTCGTCGCCGTCCGGGCCGCCGGGCAGCAGACGGAAGTTGCCGGGATGCGGATCGGCGTGCAGCAGGCCGGTGCGGGCCGGTCCGGAGAAGAGGAAGCGGGCCAGGAGCTGGCCGGCGCGGTCGCGCTGCTCCTCGGTGCCGTCCGTGATGATCTCCGACAGCGGGATCCCGTCGATCCACTCCGTGACCAGGATCTGCTCGCACTGGTGCACCACGGCCGGAACCACCACGTCCGGGTCGTCCGCGAACTCCTGCGCGTGGGCGTCCTGGGCCTGGGCCTCCAGCGCGTAGTCCAGTTCCTCGGAGACGCGGTCCCGCATCTCCGCGATCAGCGGCTTGATGTCCATGCCGGGGATGAGCGGACCCAACAGCCGGGCGAAACGGCTCAGTTGACTCAGGTCGGACAGCAGGGCCTCGCCCGCGCCCGGGTACTGCACCTTGACCGCCACCTCACGGCCGTCGCGCCACACCGCCCGGTGCACCTGCCCGATGGAGGCCGCGGCCGCCGGCTTGTCCTCGAACTCCAGGAACAGCTCTCGCCAGTCCTCTCCCAGCCGCTCCTCGAGCACCGCGTGCACCGTGCGGGTCGGCATCGGGGGCGCCGCGTCCTGGAGCTTGGTCAGTGCCGCGCGGTAGGGGCCGGCGACCTCCTCCGGCAGGGCGGACTCGAAGACGGACAGGGCCTGCCCGAACTTCATGGCTCCGCCCTTCAGCTCGCCGAGGACTTTGAACAGCTGCTCCGCGGTGCGCTGTTGCAGCTCCCGGCCGACGATCTCCGCGGACTCGCCCACGATCCGCTTGCCCAGCCCCCAGGTCGCCCGGCCTGCGAAGCCGAGCGGGAGCGCGGCGAGCTTGGCGGTCCGGGTGACCGCCTTCCGGGGAAGATCAGACATGCGCCCTCCAAGTCCCAGTCGGCCGCGCCGCGCCTGCCTCGCGTCATCGCTCCGTCGACGGCCGTTGCACCGCCATTGTCGCGCGCGGCTCCCCGTCGGTTGAGGAGAGCTCCCCATTTCCTCTCTCCGCGGCCCCGCACCCGCATGCCGGGTGCGGCCGCACCGGTCGGGAATGCCAGTTCAGACCGGGCAGGGAGGTCTCCCAGCGGGCCCCCGTGCTGGACGGTGCTGCCCCGTCGAGGAAGGCGAGGGCGTGGGCGGCGGCCAGCCCGGCGACCGTGGTGGCGAGTGCCAGGTCGCAGGCGCCCACGCGGCGGGCCTTTCCGGAGCGCCACTGGGCGACCAGGCGGGGCCAGGCGGGGTCCCGGTCCGTCCGGTCCTGGTGCAGACAGCCGGCGCAGCTGGTCTCGCCGGGCAGGACGAGCGGTCCGACGATCCCGGTGCCTTCCACGACGCCTGCGTACAGGTGGGGTGTTCCCGAGGTCAAGAGGGGTTCGGCTGTGAACGGGTCCGGTGTGTGCACGGCGACGTCGTCCCTGGGGGCGAGGATCACCAGGGAGAGTCCGGGATCCTCCGTGCCGCAGCGGGTGGAGCGGGTGGAGCGGGTGCGGCGTGGTGGGCGGTCGGGGGCGGCGCGGCGGACGGCTGCCCGTGCCGCCTCGGCCCGGCGCTCGCGAAGGGAGTCGGCGGGCAGCCCGCCCGGGGCCACGTCCCACGGTTCCACGCGTCCCACGTCGCGCACGTCGACCTCGCCGACGCCGGCCCCGGACAGTACCGAGGCCAGTACGGCGCCGACCCGCCCCGCGCCTCGTACCTGCACCCGTAGGGAGCGGCGGGTCGCGAGCCGGCCGAGGGCGCCGCCGGGTTCGGGGGTGGTCAGGGAGAGGGAGGCGAGGTCGGGGCGGAGTCGCTCCAGGACGTCCGTCTTCTCGCGCAGGGTGTCCGCGGCGGGTCCGCCGCCGCGCGTGTCGTCGAGCAGGCCGGCCCGGGCCAGCCGGTCGAGGAGTGCGTCGACGTGGCCGTCCTGCAGGTCCATGTGCCGGCCCTCCTCGCGCAGCAGGGGGAGGGCGCGGGTGCCGTTGAGCAGTTCCAGGAAGCTGCCCGTGGCCGTGTCCATCGGTGCCAGTGTCATCGCGTGCGCCGGGGTCATGCCGAACTGCACGGTGTTGAGGTCGCGCCAGCCGCGCCGCAGCGCGGGTTTCACCATCGGATGCATGACAGGTCCCCCGTATCCCGTGAATTGCCCTGAAATATTCCTTGAGTCCATGGGTGTCCATGACATTCGTGGACATCCGTGTTGTCGGTGAAGCCGGTCATGCTCCGTCGACGCCTGCCAGCATGCCGGGTCGGGCTGACGGGAGGCGGGCGTTGTCCACAGGCGGGGGATGATCGTCGTACGAATGGGGTGTACCAGTCGGGCATATCGGTCGTACAAATCAAACGCATGGTGGGGCATCGGCATCGAACCGTTCCGGAGCCGGGACTTCGGTGCTGTCCAGCGGGTAACGTCGGGGCGTGCCCGCCGACCCCCTGCACCGCGCCGGAAAGCCACAGCGCAGCACGACGAGCCAGCCGCCGAGCGGCTCGGGGGCGAGCGCGATCGAGGTTCGCAGGAGTACCCGGCGCCGCCGCACGGTCTCCGCGTACCGCGAGGGCGATCGCACCGTCGTACTGATCCCCGCCCGGATGTCCGAGGCGGAGGAGCAGCGCTGGGTGACCGTCATGCTCGACAAGCTGGCCGCCCAGGAGAGCAAACGGGTGCTGGGCGACGCGGAGCTGACCGAGCGCGCCGAGCGGCTGTCGGACCAGTACTTCGAGGGCCGGGCGCGCCCCGCCTCCGTGCGCTGGGTCACCAACCAGAACACGCGGTGGGGTTCGTGCACCCCGGCCGAGGGCAGCATCCGGCTCTCGCACCGGCTGCAGGGGATGCCGGAGTACGTCGTCGACTACGTGCTGTGCCATGAGCTGGCGCATCTGCTGGTGCCCGGTCACGGGCCTGACTTCTGGCGGCTGCTGGAGTCCTACCCGCGCACCGAGCGGGCTCGCGGTTACCTCGAAGGGGTGGTGGCGGCCGAGCGGCTGCCGCATGTGCCCGGCGCGCGCGGGGAGTGAACGGGCGCCGTAGATCCGCCCCCGGGCGCGGTTGTGTACCGGGTCTGTACCGGCTGCGTCCGATGTCGGGGTTTGCCGTTAGCCTGGCGCGACGCACTCGCATTCGGGATGGGGGACGGTCGTAACGCATGGCCAGGGAATTCCAACGCGGCCACAAGGCCAGGATCAGTGACCTCACGGTGGGCACGGATCTGTACGTAGGCGTGCAGATCTCCGCCCCCGGACTGACCTTCGACATCAGCTGCTTCGGTCTGGACGCCGACGAGCGTCTCTCGGACGACCGGTACTTCGTCTTCTTCAATCAGCCGAAGTCCCCGGAGGAGTCCATCCAGCTGTTGGGTACCCAGTCGGGCGACACGGAGTCGTTCCGGGTCACCCTGGACCGGATCCCCTCCCAGATCCGCAAGCTGTCCTTCACGGCGACCATCGACGGTGCCGGGCAGATGTCGCAGATCAATCCCGGATACGTGCGCATCGTGGCCGGCGGCGAGGAGGTCGCGCGGTACTCCTTCAACGGCTCGGAGTTCTCCACCGAGCGGGCCGTGATGCTCGGCGACTTCTACTTCAAGGACGTGTGGCGGTTCGCCGCGGTCGGTCAGGGCTTCGACGGCGGCCTGGAGGCGCTGCTGAAGAACTTCGGCGGCGACGTGCTGGAGGAGGAGGCGCCCGCCGCCCCGCAGCAGCCGCAGTCCGGCGCCGCCCCCGGCTTCGCCCCGCCCGCGTTCGGCGCCCCGGCCGCACCGGCTCCCGCGCCCGCCCCTGCTCCGGCACCCGCGCCCGCTCCGCAGGGCTTCGCGCCGCCGAGCGCGACTCCGCCCCCGGCCCCGGCCCCGGCCCCGGCGCCCGCACCGAACGTGCACGCTGCGCCGACGATCATCGCCCCCCTGACCCCGCCCGCCGGCGGCACGGTCCATCCGCCGGCCCCGGCGCCCGCGCCCTACGGCCAGCCGCCGCAGCAGCCGTCGTACGGCGGCCAGCCCGGCGCGCCGATGCCCCCGGGCTACGGCCAGCAGCCCTCCTACGGCGGTCAGCCGGGCGCGCCCATGCCGCCTGGCTACGGCCAGCAGCCGCCCTACGGCCAGGTCCCGGGGCAGCAGGCCGCCTCCTACGGAGTGCCGCAGGGCGCTCCCCAGGGCGGTGCCGGTGTCACGGCCGCGCTCCAGGCGTTCAAGGAGACGCCCACCGGGCAGCGCTGGACGCAGCAGAACAAGAAGCTGATCCGTGTCGACCTCGGCATCGGCGGGCAGCCCGTGCTGGCCCGGCAGGGCAGCATGGTGCTCTACCAGGGCAAGGTCGACTTCAGCTACAAGGGCGCCGGGTTCGCCGGGCGGCTCGTGGGCAGCGCGACCGGCCAGGAGATGCAGCTGATGCGCTGCACGGGCAACGGCCAGGTGTTCCTCGCCGAGAACTCCACCCACCTGCACCCCGTCGAGCTGCAGGGCGAAGCGATCTGCGTGTCCGCGGAGAACGTCCTCGCCTTCGACGAGAGCCTCCAGTACGAGGTCCGCCGCATCGAGGGCCACGGCATCCCGGGCGGCGCGCTGTTCACCATGCAGTTCCAGGGCACCGGCACGATCGTAGTCAAGACGCACGGCACGCCCGTCGTGCTGCCCGTGACGCCGACGACCTTCGCCGACTGCAACGCGGTGGTCGCCTGGTCGGCGGCCTCCCAGGTGATCGTCTCCAGCCAGGTCCGGATGCGCCGCAACGCCTACCCGGGCGACACCGGCGAGAGCGTCAACCTGCAGTTCCGGGGCGCCCCCGGCAACTTCATCGTCGTCCAGCCGTACGAGGTCTGAGGGAGCCCGTCATGAACCAGCCGCTCGCGGGCTATGCCCCCGCACCCGTCACCGCCCGTATGGAGAACCACGGCGACCACATGCTGAAGGTCGCCCTGCAGACCGGGAACGACCTCCTCGCGCGCGTGGGGTCGATGGTCGCCTACGAAGGCTTCATCCAGTACGAGCCCAACCCGCCGGCCGTGCGCCAGATCGCCCGCGACTGGATCACCGGCGAGGGCGCGCCGCTGATGAAGTGCTCCGGCGACGGACTGCTCTACCTCGCCGACTACGGCGCCAACGTCGTCGTGATCAACCTCAACGGCGACGGCATCTCCGTCAACGCCACCAACCTGCTCGCCTTCGACGCCCACCTCAACTGGGGCGTGGAGCGCGTCAAGGGGCTCGCCAAGTTCGCCGGGCAGGGCCTGTGGAACACGAGGATCTCCGGGCAGGGCTGGGTCGCGCTGACCTCCCGGGGCAAGCCGATCGTCGTCGACTGCGGCGGCGGTGAGGACGAGACGTACGTCGACCCCGACGCGCTCGTCGCCTGGTCCCCGAACCTGAAGGTGAAGGGCAAGCGCAGCTTCAAGGCCCAGTCACTGATCGGCCGGGGCAGCGGTGAGGCCTACCAGATGGCCTTCTCCGGCCAGGGCATCGTCGTCGTCCAGCCCAGCGAGGACAGCACCGACCGCCTCCGGTTCCGGGGCTGAGGGGGAGCCAGAAACATCATGCAGAGCCCGCTTTTCGCGTACAACGACTCCCAGACACAGGAGCGTTGGAGCCTGCAGAACAAGCAGATGCTCCGGATCACCCTGGAGGGTCACGACGACCTCCTCGCCCGCAAGGGCACCATGGTCGCCTACCAGGGACTCGTCGAGTTCGACGCCGAGTACCGCAGCAACAGCCAGGCACGCGCGCGTGCGTACACCGGCGAGGGCCTGGACCTGATGCGCTGCCACGGGCAGGGCACGGTCTACCTCGCCAACCTCGCCCAGCACGTGCACGTCATGGAGGTCGAGCAGGACGGCCTGACGGTCGACAGCAGCTACGTCCTCGCCATGGACTCCTCGCTGCACCACGAGGCCATCGCCGTCGACAGCCTCTACGGCATCTCCGGGTCCGGGAAGTACCAGCTGAACATCACCGGGCGCGGCAAGGTGGCCCTGATGACCTCGGGCGCGCCGCTGCTGATGCAGGTCACGCCCGACAAGTACGTCAACTGCGACGCCGACGCCATCGTCGCCTGGTCCACCGGGCTGCGGGTGCAGATGCAGGCCCAGACCCACTCCTCGGGAGTGTGGCGGCGGCGTGGGAACACCGGTGAGGGCTGGGAGCTGAGCTTCATGGGCTCCGGATTCGCGCTCGTGCAGCCCAGCGAGCTGCTGCCGCCGCAGAACGCGCAGATCGGCCAGGGCCTCGCCGCACAGTTCGGCATGGGGCAGCAGGGGGCGCGCGGCCAGAACCAGGGCAACGTCTGGAGCTGACCGTCCGGAAGGCAAACGTAAGGGGCGACCGCTATGGCGGCCGCCCCTTACTTGTTCAGAGCCTGGCGCGGGTCGCGTCCAGCAGGCGTACGACCGACTCGTCCGCCACGTCCGCCACCTCGTCGTAGGCGAACCAGCGCACGTCCAGCGACTCGTCGCTGACCACGTGCTCGGCGTCGCTCGGGGCCAGCGCCGCGTACTGCACGTCGAAGTGCCAGTGGCACGGCGGCGGGATCGGATGCCGGTCCAGGCGCACCGGACCGCCGGGCAGCAGCGTCAGCCCCGCGATGCCGGACTCCTCGGACGCCTCACGCAGGGCCGCAGCGGCCAGCGAGGCGTCGCCCGGCTCGCAGTGGCCGCCCATCTGCAGCCACATCCGCAGCTTCCTGTGCAGCGTGAGCAGCACCCGGCCGCGCTCGGGGTCGATCACCAGGGCGCTCGCCGTGACGTGGCCCGCGTGGCAGGCCTTCCACATGCCGTCCGGGTGGGCCGCCAGATGGTCCAGGTAGGCCTGGCGCAGATCTTCCTGGCCCTCGTACCCCTTCAGGACGAGGGCCGCGTCGTCGTGCAGGCTCACTCGGCGTCGTCGCCCTTGTCCTCGTCGTCCTTCTTCAGGTTCGGCTTCTCGCCGGAGCCGCTCGCCGCCTCGCCGAGCATCTTGTCCAGCTCCGAGAAGTCCAGCTGCTCGCGGTGCACGAAGCCGTCCGGGTCGTCCAGGTCGGAGGCCGTCGGCAGCATGTCCGGGTGGGCCCACAGGGCGTCCCGGCCGTCGACTCCGCGCGCGTCCGTGAGCGAGGCCCACAGACGGGAGGCGTCGCGCAGCCGGCGCGGGCGCAGCTCCAGCCCGATCAGCGTGGCGAACGTCTGCTCCGCCGGACCGCCGGTGGCCCGGCGCCGGCGCAGGGTCTCGCGCAGGGCGTCGGCGGACGCCAGACGCGGCTTCGCGGCCGCGTGGACCACCGCGTCCACCCAGCCCTCGACGAGCGCCAGAGCCGTCTCCAGACGGGCCAGGGCCGCCTTCTGCTCGGGCGTGTCCTCCGGCTGGAACATGCCCTGCTGGAGAGCGTCCTGCAGCTGCTCGGGGTTCTGCGGGTCGAACTGGCCGACCACGTCCTCCAGCTTGGCCGTGTCGACCTTGATCCCGCGCGCGTACCCGTCGACCGCGCCGAACAGGTGCGAGCGCAGCCACGGCACGTGCGAGAACAGGCGCTGGTGCGCGGCCTCACGCAGGGCCAGGTAGAGCCGGACCTCCTCCTGCGGCACGCCGAGGTCCTTGCCGAAGGCCTCCACGTTGGCCGGGAGCAGCGCGGCCTTGCCGGCCGGGCTCAGGGGCAGGCCGATGTCCGTCGAACCGACGACCTCGCCCGCGAGCACGCCCACGGCCTGCCCGATCTGCGTGCCGAACATGGCACCGCCCATCGAGCGCATCATGCCGATCAGCGGGCCCGCCATGGCCTGCATCTCCTCCGGCAGGACGTCGCCCATGGCCGCGCCGACCCGCTCGGCGACCGGGTCGACCAGCTCCTGCCACGCGGGCAGGGTCGCCTCGACCCACTCCGCGCGGGACCAGGCCACCGCCGAGGCGGCGCCCGACGGCAGGGACGTCGCGTCGTCCAGCCACAGGTCGGCCAGGCGGACGGCCTCCTCGACCGCGGTGCGCTCGGCGGCGCCGACGCTCGCGTCCTTGACGCCGTCCGGGGTGCCCTGGGAGACCGTCTGGCGGGCGATCTGCTTGGCCATGTCCCAGTTCACCGGGCCGCCCTCGTAGGAGAGCATCTGGCCCAGCTGCTGGAACGCGGCGCCCAGGTCGGTGGGGTTCAGGGAACCGAACATCGCTGCGAGCGGATTGTCGGCGCCGGGGCCGCCAAAGCCTCCGGCTCCGGGCAGGCCGCCGAAACCGAACGGGTTGGCCGGTCCCTGCCCACCACCGCTCTGCTGGTCCTTCTTCTTGCCCTCGTCGCCGTCTTCCGGCTCCTCCGGCGGAAGGCCGAATCCGAATGGGGTGTCACTCACGGGGTTCCTCGGCTGGTAAGGCCACCGGTGATTCTCCGGCGGCGCGGCTGCCCGACATCACCACCCAGCGTAGACACCCGGACCCGATCGGGCCTCGGTGCTTCGTCCACAGAAGGCCTGCGGCAGGATGGATGCACCTGGTACGGCCGCGTCAGTCGCGCCCGTACTGAAGACAACCTCTGGAGACGCCAGGTGAGTTCCCCAGATCCGCAGGTTCGCGCAGCGCGAAACCCCTCAACCCCGCCCGCCGTGCGCGGACCCGTCGTCGCGGTCACCGGCGCCGCCGGCGGGGTGGGAGCCCTGCTCACCGAGCGGCTTGCCGCATCCGAGGAGATCAAACAGGTCATCGCCATCGACGAGCGGCGCGGGGAGTGCGCGGCCGCGCAGTGGCACATCCTCGACGTGCGCGACCCGTCGATCGCCGACAAGCTGCGCGGCGCAGACGTGGTGGTCCATCTGGCGCTCGACCTGGACCTCGGGAGCGACCCGGCCGCCCGCACCGCTTACAACGTCCGGGGGACACAGACCGTGCTGACCGCGGCCGCGGCGGCCGGGGTGCACCGGGTGGTGCTGTGCACGTCCGCGATGGTGTACGGGGCGCTGCCGGACAACGAACTGCCACTGTCGGAGGACGCCGAGCTGCGGGCCACGGCCGAGGCCACCGGGGTCGGGGATCTCCTGGAGATCGAGCGGCTGGCGCGCCGCGCGCCGCGGGCGCATCCGGGGCTGAACGTGACCGTGGTACGGCCCGCCGTGCTGGTCGGGGGCACGGACACCGCGCTGACCAGGTACTTCGAGTCGCCTCGACTGCTGGTCGTCGCCGGATCGCGGCCCGCGTGGCAGTTCTGCCATGTCGAGGATCTGTGCAGCGCTCTGGAGTACGCCGTCCTGGAGAAGGTCGACGGGGAGCTGACGGTCGGCTGTGACGGGTGGCTGGAGCAGGAGGAGGTGGAGGAGCTGAGCGGGATCCGGCGGATGGAGCTGCCGTCGGCGGTCGCGCTCGGCGCGGCGGCTCGGCTGCACCGGATCGGGCTCACACCGTCTCCGGCGGGGGACCTGGCGTACACGATGTACCCCTGGGTGGTCAGTGGGAGCCGGCTGCACGACGCCGGGTGGCGGCCGGGGTGGACCAACGAGGAAGTGCTCGCGGAGCTGCTGGGGGAGGTTTCCGGGCGGCATACGGTCGCAGGGCGTCGGCTGGGGCGGAAGGACGCGACGGCTGCGGGTGCGGCGGGGGCGACGGTGGCTCTGCTGGGCGCTGCCGCCGTGGTTCGGCGGGCTCGGAAGGCCCGGCGGCGGTGAGGCAGGGGGCTCCGCCCCTTGAACCTCGCCAGGGGGCTCCCGCCCCCTGGACCCCGGCCTGTGCCCACCCGGCACCCGACTCGGTGGGCTGACAACCGGCCGTGACCCCGCCCCGGTGGGTTGACGAGCCCCTGTAGAAGGCTCCAAAGCAGCACGCGCGTGTGCCTGGTGAAAGTCGTATTCCTCGTTGTCGGGGGCATGCGGCACGATGGACCCATGGCAGCTACGAACGAGCACCCCGGTGAGCAGGCGGCTCAGGATCCCATCAAGTTGATCGGCATCCGGGAGACCGCGCTGTCCGTGGACGAGGTGTTCCGGGCCGTCGGGGACGACGCCGCCGGCGGTGTCGCGCTGTTCGTGGGGACCGTGCGGAACCACGACGGGGGTGCCGACGTCGACGCGCTCGGATACTCCTGCCATCCCAGCGCCGAGGCCGAGATGCGGCGGATCGCCGAGAAGGTCGTCGCCGAGTACCCGGTGCGCGCGCTGGCCGCCGTCCACCGGGTCGGCGACCTCGGCGTCGGGGACCTCGCCGTCGTCGTGGGCGTGTCGTGCCCGCACCGGGGCGAGGCCTTCGAGGCGTGCCGCAAGCTGATCGACGACCTCAAGCACGAGGTGCCCATCTGGAAGCACCAGAAGTTCTCCGACGGGACCGAGGAGTGGGTCGGCTCCTGCTGACGACAGCCGCATCCGTGTTCACGTTCGGCCCACCACCCCCTCCGGTTGCGTAACCGCACCCCTGCCGTGAGCGTTGTCAGTGCGGATGGTTAATCTGCTGATCAGTCAGTCGCGGACGCTCAAGGGGTTGGGAGGTCGGCATGGCGGCGCTTGCCTGGTTGCTGATTCCGCTTGTGGCTGCGATCGGTGCCGGTCTGTGGGGCAGCTGGGCCAACCGGACTCGGCGGACCCGCAGTGACGGTCCCGAACTGGACGGGTACGCGCGCTTTCGCGAGGCCATGGAGAAGCCCCGCTCGGATGCGCGCGGCGCCTGACGGGGGTGCCCTGACGGTGCGCTGACAGAGGCGTCCCGTACTGTCGTTGCATGCCACGCCGCACCGCGACGATGCTCGCCTCCACCCTGATGCTGATCGCGCTCCTGTGCGCGGGAGTACTCATCCCCGTGCCGTACTCGGAGATGTCCCCGGGGCCGACCGTGAACACGCTCGGGGAGCACGCAGGCGAGCCGGTGCTGCAGATCGAGGGGCACAAGACCTACCCGACGGACGGGCATCTGAACATGACCACCGTCCGGGTCACCAGCGCCGACTTCCGGATGAACCTGGTGGAAGCCGTCTACGGCTGGCTGGCGCACGACACCAAGATCGTGCCGCACGACACGCTCTACCCGGACGGCAAGACGGAGGAGCAGTCCACCCAGGAGAACGCGGAGGAGTTCAGCCAGTCCCAGGAGAGCGCCAAGGTCGCCGCCCTGAAGGAACTGGGCGTCCCGGTGAAGTCCTGGGTGATCGTCTCCACCGTCGTCAAGGGCTCCCCGGCCGAGGGCCGGCTGCACGCCGGTGATGTGATCAAGGCCGTGGACGGTACGGCGGTGCGGCAGCCGGCCGACGTCGCCAAGCTCGTCACCAAGCACAAGCCGGGCCAGGACGTCGTCTTCACCGTGGTCCCGATCAAGGAGCAGGCCGCCGCCGAGAAGGAGCACAAGACGGCGACCAGGACGCAGGACGTGAAGATCACGACGGCGACCTCCGCCGACAGCGGCGTCAAGCGGGCCATCGTCGGGATCTCCGCCGGGACCGACCACACCTTCCCGTTCACCATCGACATCAAGCTCGCCGACGTCGGCGGCCCCAGCGCCGGCCTGATGTTCGCGCTCGGCATCTACGACAAGCTCACCCCGGGCAGCCTCACCGGCGGCAAGTTCGTCGCCGGCACCGGGACCATCGACGACAACGGCACGGTCGGGCCGATCGGCGGCATCGAGATGAAGACCGTCGGCGCGCGCAGCAAGGGCGCCCAGTACTTCCTGACGCCCGCCGAGAACTGCGCGGCCGCCGCCAAGGACACCCCCGGCGGGCTCACCCTGGTCAAGGTCAAGACCATCGGCGACGCCCTCGGCGCCCTGAAGGACATCCGCAGCGGCGACACCGCCGCCCTGCCGAAGTGCACCGCCAAGGGCTGACGAGCGGATTCCCGGTACACGGCTGGGGGCGCCCCTTGTGACAAGGGGCGCCCCCAGCGCCGTACAGGACCTGCGAGAAGAGGACGTCAGTCCGCGAACGTGGCCGACAGGGCGTCCGCCAGACCCGGCACCAGGTCCGGACCCGTCAGCACCTCCGTCGGGGAGTCCTTCTCGCGCAGCCGCAGCGCCGAGTCGCGGCTGCCGTCGCGCAGCACCGCGACCGTCATGCGGACCTCCTGGCGCTCGGGGTGGTCCGCCACCCACTTGGCCAGCCTGGCGTCGCTCAGCCCCTGCGGGACCTGCGCCTCGGCCGACGGAGGCAGCATCAGGCGCTCCACCGTCAGCGCGCAGCCGACCACCGCGTCCGGCCAGGCGATGGTGCCGAGGAACTCGTCGAGCGGCTTGTCCGTCGGGACCTCGTCCTGCTCGATCGGGGTGAGACCGGTGGTCTCGGGCTCGTCCTGCAGGCCGAGCTGGGCGGCGAGCGAGGGTTCCTGAGCCCGCAGCCGTGCGGTGTCTACAAGGGCGAAGAGGCGAGCGGGCTGGTCCCAGCCGAGGCCGGAGGCGTACTCGTCGATCTCGAGTACGGCCCGGGTGAGCGGGCTCGCTGCCATGGGAGTGTTGGACATGGTCACAATCCTGCCTCGTTACCGGCCGGAATCGGGAACCGAGTAAACCGTGAGTAAGTTGCATAGGTGTGGGCCCGCGATCACGGGGGGCCACGGAGGGCCCGCGAACACGAGGGCCTGACGGATCGACAGCGAACTTCGAGGTGCGCACCTTGGCTTTCCAGATGCCGGACCGCGGCGGAGGCCCGACGGGGCCACGGATCAGAGCGGGCCGCCCGTCCCGGCGCGCCCGGACCCTGCTCATGACACTGGGCGTCCTGTCCGTCCTCGGCATGGCGTTCACCATGTTCGCGGGCTTCTGGACGGACTGGCTGTGGTACCGGTCGGTGCACTACTCGTCCGTGTTCACCACCACGCTGTCGACCAAAATCGGGCTGTTCTTCGTCTTCGGTCTGCTGATGGCACTCGCCGTGGGCTTCAACATCTGGCTCGCGCACCGGCTGCGGCCCCCGCTGAGCGCCATGTCCATGGAACAGCAGAGCCTGGACCGCTACCGGATGGGCATCGCGCCGTACAAGACGTGGATGCTGCTCGCCGTCACCTCTCTCGTCGGCCTGATCGCGGGCGCCTCGGCGTCCAGCCAGTGGCGCACCTGGCTGATGTGGGTCAACGGCGTGCCCTTCCACCAGAAGGACCCGCAGTTCCACCTCGACGTCTCCTTCTACGCCTTCGATCTGCCCTGGTACCGGTTCCTGCTCGGCTTCGGATTCGCCACCGCGATCCTCTGCCTGATCGCTGCCGCGCTCACCCACTACCTGTACGGCGGGCTGCGCGTCACCAGCCCGGGCGCGCGCGCCACCGCCGCCGCGACCGGGCATCTGTCGGTGCTCCTCGGCATCTTCGTGGCGCTGAAGGCGGTCGCCTACTGGCTCGACCGGTACGGCCTCGCCGTCAAGTCCAGCGACTTCAAGGCGACCGGCAACTGGACCGGTCTGCGCTACGTCGACGCCAACGCCTATCTGCCGGCCAAGACGATCCTGTTCTGCATCGCCGTCATCTGCGCGCTGCTGTTCTTCGCCACCCTGTGGCGGCGCACCTGGCAGCTGCCCGTCATCGGCTTCGGCCTGATGGTGCTCTCCGCGATCCTGATCGGCGGCCTGTACCCGGCCATCGTGCAGAAGTTCCAGGTCCAGCCCAACGAGCAGGCCAAGGAAGCCCCGTACGTCCAGAAGAACCTCAAGGCGACCCGTGAGGCGTACGGCATCGACGACGCCAAGGTCAGCGAGTACCCGGGCAAGTCCGGCACCGCGGACAAGACCAAGCTGCGCGACCAGGTCGACGACACGGCCAGCATCCGCATCATGGACCCGAACGTCGTCTCGCCGACGTTCCAGCAGCTGCAGCAGATCTGGAACTACTACGGGTTCCCGACCAACCTCGACGTCGACCGGTACGCCAAGGACGGCAAGGACCAGGACACCGTCATCGGTCTGCGCGAGCTGAACCTCGACGGCATCCCGAAGAACAACTGGATCAACGACCACTTCCGCTACACGCACGGCTACGGCGTGGTCGCCGCCAAGGGCACCGAGGCCGACTCCGGGGGCCGGCCGGTCTTCACGGAGAAGAACCTGCCCTCCGAGGGCGACCTGGGGACGTACGAGCAGCGGATCTACTACGGCGAGAAGACCTCCGCGTACTCGATCGTCGGCGGTCCCCAGAAGGAGATCGACTACTCCGACGACCAGGGTGCGAAGACCACCAGCTACACCGGCAAGAGCGGGGTCAACCTCGACAACCCGATCAACCGGGCCGCATACGCGGTGGCGTTCAACGAGCCGCAGATCCTCTACTCCGGCGCGATCGGCAAGGGTTCGCGGATCCTGTACAACCGCACGCCCAAGGACCGCGTCGAGGCCGTCGCCCCCTGGCTGACCATCGACGGCGACGCCTACCCGGCCGTGGTGAACCACCGCATCCAGTGGATCGTGGACGCGTACACGACCACGAACGGATACCCGTACGCCTCCCGTACGACCCTCGGTGACACGACGGCCGACTCGCTGACCGCGAACAACAACTCCCGTGCGGTGGTGGCCCAGCAGAACCAGGTCAACTACATCCGCAACTCGGTGAAGGCGACCGTCGACGCGTACACCGGCCAGGTCACGCTCTACCAGTGGGACACCGAGGACCCGGTGCTGAAGACCTGGATGAAGGCCTTCCCCGGCACGGTGAAGTCCCGCGCGGACATCTCCCCGGACCTGATGGCCCATCTCCGCTACCCGCAGGACCTGTTCAAGGTCCAGCGCGAGCTGCTCACCCGCTACCACGTGACGGACGCGCAGACCTTCCTGAGCGGCAGCGAGGTGTGGGAGGTCCCGGACGACCCGACCAACGACTCCGGCAGTGCGGTACCGCCGTACTACCTGAGCATGAAGATGCCGGACCAGGCGGCGCAGGCGTTCTCGCTGACGACGACGTTCACGCCGAACGGGCGGGACAACCTCAGCGCGTTCATGTCCGTCGACTCCGATCCGCGGACCAGTGACTACGGCAAGATCAGAGTTTTGAAACTGCCGACGAGCACGACCGTCGACGGACCCAAGCAGGTTCAGAGCCAGTTCAACTCCCAGGCGGACATCGCCGAGACGATCAGCCTCCTGAGCAGAGGCCACTCGAAGGTCGAGTACGGCAATCTGCTGACCGTGCCGCTGGACGGGGGCCTGCTGTACGCGGAGCCCGTCTACGTACGCGGCGGTGAACTCAAGTACCCCTTGCTGCGCAAGGTGTTGGTCACCTACGAGGGCAAGACCGCCTTCGAGGACACCCTGGACGAGGCGCTCAACAAGGTGTTCGGAGTGCAGGGGACGACCACGCCGCCCGATACCGGCACCACCAACCCGCCCGGCGCCGGCAACCCGACGGTGAAGCAGGCGCTGGAAGACGCGCAGAAGGCCTTCGCCGCCGGGCAGCAGGCACTGAAGGAGGGGCCGGACTGGGACGCGTACGCCAAGGCACAGAAGGACCTGCAGGACGCGCTGCAGCGGGCCGAGGACGCACAGTCCAAGGCTGACAAGACGGCTGACAAGACAACCGACAAGACGGCCGACAAGAGCAAGAGTTGATCAAGGCCACTCTGTGCCGTGGTACTGTTACCAGGCAACGGCGCGGGGTGGAGCAGCTCGGTAGCTCGCTGGGCTCATAACCCAGAGGTCGCAGGTTCAAATCCTGTCCCCGCTACTGAAGTCGAAGGCCCGGATCCTGAGGGATCCGGGCCTTCGTGGTGTGCGAACTCATGTACAGACGGGGAAGGACGGCCGCGCCGCCGTGGGGAGTTGGGCGACCTGTGTTTGACTTATCTCTCTGTGGGCATGTCGACAAAACGCTGAAGTGACCTCACGGGCTGCGGTATACCGGGTGTACCCAGGTTGCAGGTGGTGCGACGATGGACGTTATGGGGGACAAGGCAACTCTGTTCGAGACAGGGCGATTTGTGCAGCCTTCGAGTGAGGAGCCGACGCGGGACGAGATGGGCGACATGGGGGAGGCCGCCGAGGAGGTACACCTCCGGCTCGCCGCGGAGACCGGCGACACCGAGGCGATGAGCGTCCTCGGTGCCATGCTGCTGCGCCGCGGTGATCTCGACGGAGCCGAGCCCCAGCTGCGTGCCGCCACCGCGGCCGGGGACCGGGCCGCCGCCAACAACCTGGGTGTTCTCCTGCACCAGCGCGGCTACCCCGAGGAGGCCGCCGGCTGGTGGCGGATCGCCGCCGTCGCCGGTTCGGCCGCCGCCGCGCACGCGCTCGGCCGGCACCACCGTGAGCGCGGGGACGAGCCCGCCGCCGAGTACTGGCTGCGCCAGTCCGCCGAGCAGGGCCACGTGCTGGGCGCGTACGCGCTCGCCGACCTGCTGGAGCACCGCGCGGACGCCGGTTCCGAGCAGTGGATGCGGGCCGCCGCCGATCGCGGGCACCGTGAGGCCGCCTACCGGCTCGCACGTGCGCTCGACCGCAGGGCCACGCACGAGGACGAGAGCGGGCCTGACAACGCTGTCGAGGAGATCGAGCAGTGGTACCGGCAGGCCGCCGCGCGCGGCCACCGGCGGGCCGCGCTGCACCTCGGCGCGATCCTGGAGAAGCGCGGCGAGCTGAAGGAGGCCGGGCGCTGGTACCTGACCTCCGCCAAGGACGGGGAAGCGCGCGCCGCCTGCGCGCTCGGGTTCCTGCTGCGGGACGCCGGGGACACCGAGAGCGCGGCCGTGTGGTGGCTCAGGGCCGCGCAGGACGGCGACGGCAACGCGGCCAACGCGCTGGGCGCGCTGCACGCCGAGCGCGGGGAGACACAGACCGCCGAGCGCTGGTACCGGGCCGCGCTGGACGCCGGGGACGACAACGGGGCGTACAACCTCGGGCTGCTCTGCGCCGAGCAGGGGCGGACCGCGCAGGCCGAGCAGTGGTACCGGCGGGCCGCCTACGCCGGGCACCGGGAGGCGGCGAACGCGCTGGCCATCCTGCTGCTCCAGGGCGGCGACACGAGCGGGGCGGAGCCCTGGTTCTCCAAGGCTGCCGAGGCCGGGAGCGTGGACGCCGCGTTCAACCTGGGGATCCTGCACGCCGGGCGGGGCGAGGATCAGTTCGCCCTGCGCTGGTACGAGCGGGCGGCCGCCGCCGGGCACACCGAGGCCGCGCTGCAGGTCGGGATCGCACGGCTGCGCGAGGGCGACGAGCCGGAGGCCGAGCGGCATCTGCGGTGCGCGGCCGGCGGCGGCAGCGCCGAGGCGGCGTACCGGCTGGCCACCGTGCTGGACGCGCGGCGGCCGCCGGAGCCCGCGCACGAGCTGGGCGAGATCGTGCACGAGAAGACCGAGTGCGAGGAGTGGTACGAGCGGGCGGCCTCCCAGGGGCACCGGCGGGCGCAGGTGCGCGTGGGCATGCTCGCGGCGGCCCGGGGTGACGTGGTCGAGGCGGCGCGGTGGTACCGGGCGGCGGCGGAGGCCGGGTCGCGCAACGGGGCGTTCAACCTGGGGCTCCTGCTGGCCCGGGAGGGCAGCGAGCCGGAGGCGGCCGTGTGGTGGACGCGGGCCGCTGACGCGGGGCACGGGCGGGCGGCTCTCCGGCTGGCCCTCGTCTACGCGCGTCGCGGGGAGCTGGCCGAGGGGCAGAAGTGGGCCGACCGGGCGGTGGCGCTCGGGCCCGCGGAGGTCACCGAACGGGCGGGGCGGTTGCGGGACGCGCTGCGTGAGGAGCTTTCTGCGTGACCCCGGCCACTCGCCCCCAATCGATTTGCTTCAGCGGGCTGCCCTCACGTAATGTCGTGTTCACCGACGCGGGGTGGAGCAGCTCGGTAGCTCGCTGGGCTCATAACCCAGAGGTCGCAGGTTCAAATCCTGTCCCCGCTACTGAAGGCCTAGGGCCGGAATCCAGAGATGGATTCCGGCCCTAGGCGTGTTCATGGATGCCTGCGCATCGGCCCGTGTTCACGATCGAGTGCTCATGACCAAGAACATGTTCATGAGCAAGAAAAAGGGGGGCTTGCGCCCCCCTCGTGTCACGCGTCCGCGCAGTTCGGGCACAGCCCCCGGTACGTCACCTCGACGTCCGACACCGTGAAGCCGAAGCGCTCCGTGTCGGGGAGGTCGGCGAGCGGGTTGCCCGTGGGGTGCACGTCACGGATCGCGCCGCACCGGGCGCAGACCAGGTGGTGGTGCGGCCGGTGGGCGTTCGGGTCGTACCGCTTGGCGCGCTTGTCGGTGGTGACCTCGAGGACCTCGCCGAGGGAGACCAGCTCACCCAGCGTGTTGTAGACGGTCGCCCGGGAGATCTCCGGCAGCTTCCCGACGGCCCGCGCGTGAACCTCGTCGGCGGTCAGATGGACATGGTCGCCGTCGAGAACCTCGGCCACGACGCGGCGCTGCGCGGTCATCCGCCATCCGCGTCCGCGCAGCCGTTCCAGAAGGTCGCTCATGCAGACCAGTGTAACGGAATCGAGACCAGGTTCCGAATAGGTGTGACTTTGGAATGTTGATGGACTTGGACTAAGTCCAATGTCGGGGTCTCATACGGGCACCTGCTGCCGTGCCGGCGCCCAGCAGCGGATGATGTCGCGGACCGAGACGATGCCGGCGGGCTCGCCGCGGTCGAGGACGACCAGATGCCGGAAGCCGCCGTGCGCCATGGCGCTGGCCGCCTCCTCCAGGGTCCAGGTCGGGGCCGCGAAGACGACGTCGGTGGTGGTGTGGGCGTGGATGAGCTCCGCGTCCGGGCTCTGGCCGAGACCCACGGAGTTGAGGATGTCGCGCTCGGTGATGATGCCGATGCCGCCGGCGTCGGGGTCGAGGATCACGGCGGCGCCGACGCGACGGGCGGACATCAGGGCAGCCGCCTGGCGGAGGGTGTGGTTGGGGCCGAGGGTGAGGACCATGGTGCTCATGGCGTCACGGACGAGCATGGGATGGGCCACCTCCTATGGGAATCCCCGGACCCGCGGCTCCGGCCGTTAGTTCAGGGATTCACAAGTTCACAAGTGGGGGTGGCCTCAGAGTGCCAGGTAAAGGGCGAGTCAACAAGAGGGCGCGCGTAGCCAGTTGAGGGCGTGCGCGGGCTTCTCTCCTTGCTCAGTAGCGCTGGTATTGAACTTTGCTTCCAGTGGGGTGCGGCGTGTAGGTCCCGTACCCCAGCGAGCGGGGATGCTGCGAAGCAAAGTCGCGCGGGCGTGCAACCTGCCGTGAGTGTTTGGGAGTACCTACGGGCGGACGTCCAAGCCGCGGCCACCGCTCCTGGTGGTCGCTGCAGGTCGGCACGCGGGCCCAGCGCGCCGGCCGTCGATGACCGCCCGGCGTGGCGTCGGGCGGCAGCTTTGAAGGAGAAATGCTCCGTGGCTCTCAGTTTTGCCAGGAAGGCAGCCATGGCGGCCGTCGCGGTCGCCGCGCTCGGAGGGGTCTCGTTCGGTGCCTCCGTGAGCGAGGCGGCGTCGGGCCAGGCCGCCCACCCGGCGTCCGCACCTGCCTCCGTCGTCGCCAAGCGGTCTGCTTCCGCTCACCGGCAGGTGCCGCAGGTGGTCACGCAGGTGATCGGCAGAGGCCGGGTGGACGGGCACCGTTGGTCGGTGGCGCTGGAGTTCCACCGGACGCTGCCCAAGGGCTACACCCGGCCCACACTCCCCGACGGAAGCACGGCTCCTGGCACTTCGCTGCTGTGTCAGCGCATGTACATCGGCGGCGTCCGGATCGACCATCAGGGCGGCCCGTGGGCCGACTGCCAGCTCGTCACGGGCACACAGGACCCGCATGCCGCAGGCGAATTGGGACTGTGGGGCCTGCACGACAAGGGGCTCAGCGGCAGCCGACTCATGGTCTCCAATCCCGAAGCCGAGGTCGCCTACGGCGTGGTCTCCCTCTCCGACGGCACCCAGGTCAAGGCGACCACCGTCACCGTCCCCGGCACCACCTACCGCGCCTGGGCCGCACCCATCCCCGACGGACGGACCATCACCGCCGTCGACCAGTACGACACCCACCACAACCGACTCACCCACGACACCAACTGGCGCTGACCAGCCAGGCGAAGGACGGGCACCTCCTGCTGTGCAGTCAAGTGATCGCAAGGCCGCGGACCGCGGACCGGATTCGGAGTTCACCCGGTTCGTCGCCGCCCGTTGGCGGGCCCTGACCCACACCGCGTATCTGCTCACCGGCGACTTCCACGAAGCGGAAGACCTGGTGCAGACGACGCTGGTGAAGGTGTACCCGCACTGGCAGCGACTGGAGCCGGAGCGCGCCGAACACTACGTTCGCCGCGCACTGGTCAACACCAACCGCAGCCGGCATCGCCGCCGCAGGATCACCCATCTCCTTCTCCCGTCGCTGCCCGACACCGGCCCCGTCCACGACGACGGGGCCGGTGTCGGAGGCGTGGACGTGTACGACGCCCTGGCTCGCGAGCTCGCCGACCTGCCCGAGCGGCAGCGGGCTGTCGTGGTGCTGCGCTACTGCGAGGATCTGTCCGTCGAGGAAGTGGCAGACGTCCTCGGCTGTTCGGTCGGCACCGTGAAGAGCCAGGCGTCCCGGGCCTTGGCCAAACTGCGCAGCCGGTCGACCCTCGCCTGCAACTACCCGCCCAGCCGCCCTGCAGAGGCACGATGACTCCAGATCACGGCCAAGAAGACTGGGCACGCGACGCCTTCGCCCGGTCACGCGAGGCCTACCCCTCGTCCCAGGCGCCCGTCGACCAGATCCTGACCACCGCGCGCACCCGCAGGAAACGCCGCCGTGCCGCGGCTGCCGTGGCAAGTGCCGCCTGCGTCCTCGGCCTCGGCCTGACGGTTGCGTTCCTGAAGCCACCGCCTGATGCCGTCGCCCCTGCGCGTCGGCCCTCACCCCCCGCAAGCTCCCCCTTCACCCCGACTCCCGGCCCGGTCAATGTCCGGGTGGCCGAGGGGACGACAGACGGGCACCGTTGGTCGGTGGCGCTGGAGTTCCACCGGACGCTGCCCAAGGGCTACACCCGGCCCACACTCCCCGACGGAAGCACGGCTCCTGGCACTTCGCTGCTGTGTCAGCGCATGTACATCGGCGGCGTCCGGATCGACCATCAGGGCGGCCCGTGGGCCGACTGCCAGCTCGTCACGGGCACACAGGACCCGCATGCCGCAGGCGAATTGGGACTGTGGGGCCTGCACGACAAGGGGCTCAGCGGCAGCCGACTCATGGTCTCCAATCCCGAAGCCGAGGTCGCCTACGGCGTGGTCTCCCTCTCCGACGGCACCCAGGTCAAGGCGACCACCGTCACCGTCCCCGGCACCACCTACCGCGCCTGGGCCGCACCCATCCCCGACGGACGGACCATCACCGCCGTCGACCAGTACGACACCCACCACAACCGACTCACCCACGACACCAACTGGCACTGACCACCACCGATGCCACAAGCCGTCCACGGGATCGGCAGGTTGGCCCACAGATGGCCCAGGGTACGGACATCGAGCCCGACGGGAAGCACGGTTCGACTCGAGCCGAGCTGATCCGGAAGACGCTGGATGACGCCCGTCAACGGGGCCCCCAGCCGCGCCCGATGCCGTGCGGCGGGCAGTTGGTCGTCGAGGCGGCGACGGGGAGCTGCCAGTGGTGGCACGTGACCCATGGGCACCAGCTACTACGTACGCAACCCCCGCCTGCGCGAACGGCTACCGGCCGGGCTGGCCAGGTGGCGCAACATGCGATCACCGGCCGAAAGGAGTACTCGTGGAATAGCGAGGGCTGCACGGCGCCAGTGACCCGGACCCCTATTTCGGGTGCCGTGCAACGCCTGTAGGAGGCCCAAAGCCGATCCGAGGGAGGAACGGCCCGTGGGTGGAGGGAAAAGCGGACGCGTCGCAAATGCGGCAGCGGTGAGGGCCGCGCAGAAGAGGACTGAGAAACAGCGGCAATCACGACCGTGGTGGCGGCGCGCCCATTGGAAGACGTGGGGCGCGACAGTGGGAGCTGTCGCAGCAATTGGGACGCTGCTCTTCACCGGCATCACCACCTATTATCAGGCGCGCGTGTCAATGAGTCAACTCTCACAGGCTGAAAGCGACACCGCGCGGGCAGCGCGCGACCAAGCGTCCCGCGTCAACTTCTGGATAGCCAAGGCGTCGAACGGTTCGGACTGGCTTTACCTGGAGAACCGCTCGTCAGACCCTGTCACTCGCATGATCCTCATGTTCGAGATTTTCACGGACATGACGAAGCCAGGGCAGCCGTCCGACATCTCTGTCCAAGTCGTACTGCCCTGGCTGCCTCCATGTTCCGAGTATGTTTTCAAGCCCGAGATGATCAAATATTCCGGGCATTATTATGACCGGAAGCATCTCTACGTTTCGTTTTCCGGGCGTGTTCCGCTCGGGGCGACTTTCAGCCAGCCTCGCGCCATATTCTCCGACGGGAACGGTAAGGAATGGCACCGCATTTACGACGGACAGCTTGAGCAAAGCGCAATAGGTAGCCTCTTCGAGTGGCCTGACATGGCCGATCCGCATTACGCGCGCGGGGAGTTGCGAGTCCCGATGGCAACAAAGGCGATTTCGTGCGGCTGAAAACCGTCTCTTGGCTTGGCCGACCTGTTTTCGTGGGCGTGGCCGGCGGCCCGACGGGTGGCGTGGTGGGGCCCAGGGGAAATGCGCAGGTCGGGCCGCAAGATGGCGTCAGTAGCGCTGGTTGAGATACCCCAGCAACTCGTCGTGCAGCAGTCCGTTGGACGCCGCCGCGTTGCCGCTGTGTGGGCCCGGGCGGCCGTCGAGGCCGGTGAAGGTGCCGCCGGCCTCGGTGACGACGACCGCGGTGGCGGCCATGTCCCACAGGGACAGCTCCGGTTCGGCGCAGAGGTCGACCGAGCCCTCGGCGACCATCATGTAGGGCCAGAAGTCGCCGTACGCGCGCGTGCGCCACACCTCGCGGGTGAGGTCGAGGAAGCCGTTCAGGCGGCCCTGCTCCTCCCAGCCGGAGAGCGAGGAGTACGCGAAGGAGGCGTCCGAGAGCTCGCCGACGTGGGAGACGTGGATGCGGGTCGCGGCGGACAGGCTGCGGCCGGTGAAGGCGCCGTGCCCCCTCGCGGCCCACCAGCGGCGGCCGAGGGCGGGGGCGGAGACCACGCCGACGACGGGGTGGTAGCCGCCCTCGCCCGCTTCCATCAGGGAGATGAGGGTGGCCCAGACGGGGACGCCGCGGACGTAGTTCTTGGTGCCGTCGATCGGGTCGATCACCCAGCGACGGGGGCCGGTGCCCTCGACGCCGTACTCCTCGCCGAGGATCGCGTCCCGGGGGCGGGCGCGCTGGAGTTGGCCGCGGATGAGCTCTTCCGCCGCCTTGTCCGCTTCGCTCACCGGGGTCATGTCCGGCTTCGTCTCCACCTTCAGGTCGAGGGCCTTGAAGCGGGCCATGGTGGCGGCGTCGGCCGCGTCCGCGAGGACGTGGGCGAGGCGGAGGTCGTCGAGGTAGTCCGGCATGTGAGGAACGGTATCCGGCGAGGGGGCACGGGGCTATAGGGGGCCCGGGGGACAGGGGCCGGGGAACTCCCTGCGGTGCATCGGTGACCGAGGGCGCCCCTCCGCACCACCGCGAACCCTTGACAGTGCATGTATGCGCGTCAAATCTGGGCGCAGAGTTGCTCGCCCCAGGGAGGCGATGATGCCTGCAGCCCGGGAATCGCTACTGGACGCCGCCTATACGGCGCTCGGGCGTCGGCCGTGGTCCGCGGTGCGGATGGTCGACGTGGCAGCGGCGGCCGGCGTGTCCCGGCAGACGCTGTACAACGAGTTCGGGAGCAAAGAGGGGCTGGCCAGGGCGCTGGTGCGGCGGGAGGCCGACGGGTATCTCGCCGGAGTGGAGCGGGCCCTCGCCGCGTACACCGATCCGCGGGACCGGCTGACCGCCACCGCCGAGTGGACGGCCGCGGCCGCCCGGGACAACGCGCTGGTGCGTGCCATGCTCACCGGCTGCTGGAGCGAGCGTCTGCCCACGCCGACCCTGTCCGCCGTGCCGTCCTCCTCCGTCGTACCCGCGCAGCGGCGGGCGGACGGACCGCTGCCCTCGCCCCGCGACTTCGTGCAGATCGTGCGGGACCGGGCGGTGACGGTGCTGGCCGGTCCCACCGCGGCCACGGCGGACACCGCCGAGCTGGTCCGGTCCTGCGAGCTGGCCGTACGGGTCGCCCTGTCGTGCGTCGCGGCCCCGCCGGGTGAGGGGGGAGTGGCCGAGCTGGTGCGCAGCGCCCTGGTGCGGCAGCGCGTCGGCTGAACCTCGTGATCAGTACACCTAGTGCGCCGACCCCGACAGCTGCAGGCCGATCACGCCGACGATCACCAGGGAGATCGAGACGATCTTCAGGGTCGACACCAGGTCGCCGAGGAAGACCATGCCGTAGATCGCGGTGCCCGCCGCGCCGATCCCCGTCCACACCGCGTACGCGGGGCCGACGTCGAGCTTCTTCAGCGAGAGGGTCAGCAGACCGAAGCTGCCCAGCGCGAAGGAGGCGAAGGCGACCGTCGGCCACAGGCGGGTGAAGCCGTGGGAGAGCTTGAGGCACACGGCGAAGCCGGTCTCCAGAAGCCCGGCCACGATGACCAGCAGCCACGCCATGTGCTGTCCTCCCGTAGGTCCGGCCGTCCGGCTGGGTGCGATTATGCACTTACCGTCCCGGCACCCCGGCAAACAACGCGGTGCTCAGTCGCCTTCCCGACGCTCCCGCGTGGCCAGCAGCCGGCGCAGGGAGAACAGCCGCGCCGGGTCCGCGTGCCCCTCCTCGACCCACGCGTCCAGCGCGCAGTCCGGCTCGTCGTGGCTGCACGCGCGCGGGCAGCCCTCGGTGCCCGGTACCAGGTCCGGGAAGGCGTGGATCACCCGGGACGGGTCGATGTGCGCGAGACCGAAGGAACGCACGCCGGGGGTGTCGATGACCCAGCCGCCCGCACTGCTCAGGGGCAGCGCCAGCGCCGAGGTGGTGGTGTGCCGGCCGCGCCCGGTCACCGCGTTGACGTGTCCCGTCGTACGACGGCGGTCCTGCGGGACCAGCGCGTTGACCAGGGTCGTCTTGCCGACGCCCGAGTGGCCCACGAAGGCCGTGATCTTGCCGTTCAGGTGTTCGCGCACCTGGTCCGCCGCGTCGCCGTTCTCCAGCTCCTCGCGGCTGGTCACGACGTAGGGGATGTCGAGGGCGCCGTACAGCTCCAGCAGTTTGTCCGGCGGGGCCAGGTCCGACTTGGTCATCACCAGCAGCGGTTCCAGACCGCCGTCGTAGGCCGCGACCAGACAGCGGTCGATCAGCCGGGGGCGGGGCTCCGGGTCCGCCAGGGCCGTGACGATGGCCAGCTGGTCCGCGTTGGCGACGACCACGCGCTCGTAGGGGTCGTCGTCATCGGCCGTACGACGCAGCAGCGAGCTGCGCTCCTCGATGCGCACGATCCGCGCGAGCGTGTCCTTCTTGCCGGACAGGTCGCCGACCAGGGCCACCCGGTCCCCGACCACGGCCGCCTTGCGGCCCAGTTCGCGGGCCTTCATCGCCAGGACCGGGCGGTCGTCGACCAGGCAGGTCAGCCGGCCCCGGTCGACGGTGAGGACCATGCCCTCGGCCGCGTCCTCGTGCTTGGGCCGGATGTTCGTGCGCGGCCGGTTGCCCTTGCGGTTGGGGCGGCTGCGGATGTCGTCCTCGTCGGTGTGCTTGCCGTAGCGGCGCATGGTTCCAGTCCGCCCGTCAGTTCCCCAGCATCCCGGTCCACAGGTCGGGGAAGTCCGGCAGGGTCTTCGCCGTCGTCGCCACGTTCTCGATCTGCACGCCCTCGACCGCCAGGCCGATGATCGCGCCGGCCGTCGCCATGCGGTGGTCCTCGTAGGTGTGGAAGGTGCCGCCGTGCAGCGTGCGCGGGCGGATGTGCAGGCCGTCGGCCGTCTCGGTGACGTCGCCGCCGAGTTCGTTGATCTCCTTGGTGAGCGCGGCCAGCCGGTCCGTCTCGTGCAGCCGCAGATGGGCCACGCCACGAAGGGTGGAGGGGGAGTCCGCGAGGGCCGCGACCGCCGCGATGCCCGGAGTCAGCTCGCCGACGTCGCCCAGGTCGACGTCGATGCCGTGGATGGCGCCCGAGCCGGTGAACTCCAGCCCGTACTCGGTCAGTTCGCAGGAACCGCCCATCTCGGTGAAGATCTCCCGCAGCCGGTCACCCGGCTGGGTGGTGCGGGCCGGCCAGTCCGGGATCAGCACCTTGCCGCCGGTGACCAGGGCCGCCGCCAGGAACGGCTGGGCGTTCGACAGGTCCGGCTCGACCGTCAGGTCCCGGCCGAGCAGCGCGCCCGGCGTCACCCGCCACACGTTCGGCTCGCCGCCCGACTCCGGGGTGTCCACCTGGGCGCCGACCGCGCGCAGCATGTCCACGGTCATCCGGATGTGCGGCATGGAGGGCAGGGACGCGCCGGTGTGGCGGACCTCGACACCCTGGTTGAAGCGCGGGCCGGACAGCAGCAGCGCCGAGACGAACTGGGAGGACGAGGAGGCGTCGATCGACACCGGGCCGCCGTCCAGCGCCCCGCTGCCGTGCACAGTCAGCGGCAGCGCGCCCCGGCCGTCGTCGTCGATCCGGGCGCCGAGCACGCGCAGCGCGTCGATCACGCCGTTCAGCGGGCGCTCGTAGGACCGCGCGTCCCCGTCGAACCGGATGGGACCGTCGGCCAGCGCGGCCACCGGCGGCAGGAAGCGCATCACCGTGCCGGCGTTGCCGACGTCGACGGTGGCCGGACCGCGCAGGCCCGTGGGCAGCACCCGCCAGGCCTCACCGGAGCCGTCCGGGCCCACCCCCTCCTCGATCTCCACGCCCATGGCCCGCAGGGCACCGGCCATCAGCAGCGTGTCGCGGGAGCGCAGCGGGCGGCGCAGCCAGCCGGGCTCGGAGGCCAGGGCGGCGAGTACGAGGGCGCGGTTGGTGACCGACTTGGACCCGGGCACGTGGACCGTCGCGTTGACGGCTCCGCTCGCGTGCGGGGCGGGCCAGAGGGCGGGCTGGGCGGTGTTCGGGGCCATGGGGCCACTTTATAAGGAGGGCCCGGAGTCAACCTGCCAGCAGCCAGCGGCCTCCACCGATGAGCGAACACAGCGACACCGCGTGGAACAGGAACAGCCACAGCCCCGCCGGTACGTGCGTCAGCCGCGACAACTGGTCCGCGTCCGAGTCCCCGGCGCCTCCCCGCGCCCGCTTCGCCTGCAGCTCGAAGGGCGGTCGTACGCCCCCGAAGAGCAGGAACCACACCACCGCGTACGCGAACCCCGCCTGCACCTGCGGTCCCGCCAGCCAGGACACCAGCAGGAAGGCGCCCCCGGTGAGGACCACGGTCAGGACCCCGTACGCGTTGCGGATCATCACCAGCATCACCACGAGCAACGCGGTCGCCACCCACAGCAGCAGCGTGATGTGGCCCGCTGCCAGGAGCGCGGCGCCGCCGAGGCCCAGCAGCGAGGGGGCCGTGTAGCCCGCGGCCGCCGTGAGGATCATGCCGAGGCCGTACGGCTTGCCCCGGCTGACCGTGAGGCCGCTGGTGTCGGAGTGCAGGCGTATGCCGGTGAGCTGCCGGCCCGTGAGCAGGGCCACCAGCCCGTGGCCCCCCTCGTGCGCGATGGTGATCGCGTTGCGCGAGAGCCGCCACAGAGAGTGCGGGACGACGACGGCGAGGGCGGCGACGAGGGTGGCGAGCACCACCCACAGGTCGGGGTCGGGCTGGGCGCCGGTGAGCCGGTCCCAGAGGTCGGGCAGCGCGGTGGCGGCGAGGCTGTCCATTCCGGCGGTGGCTCCCTGTCGTCGAGATCAGTAGGGGTCGGCGCGAAGCGCCGTCGTTGAGGGGTGGTGGTCGGGTGACGGGTGGGCCTGGCAGTGTGGCACGTATGTGCGGACGGTATGCATCCAGTCGTAGGCCCGAGGATCTCGCAGGAGTCTTTGAGATCGAGAAGTGGGAGCCCGAGGAGACCTTGGAGCCGGACTACAACGTGGCTCCGACCAAGGAGGTCTACGCAGTCCTGGACCGTCCCCTGAAAGACGCGTCCGAGCCGCGGCCGGTTCGGCAGCTGCGCAGGCTCAAGTGGGGACTCGTGCCCTCCTGGGCCAAGACGCCCGAGGGCGGCGCCCGGATGATCAACGCGCGCGCGGAGACCGTGCACGAGAAGCCGTCCTACCGCCGCGCCTTCGCCGCCCGGCGCTGCATCCTGCCCGCCGACGGCTACTACGAGTGGGTCACCGGCAAGGACGAGCGGGAGCTGGAGGTCGAGGGGAAGAAGAAGCGGCCCCGCAAGCAGCCGTACTTCGTGCTGCCCGCCGACGGCTCGGTGTTCGCGATGGCCGGGCTGTACGAGTTCTGGCGCGACCGGACCCTGCCCGACGACCACCCGCAGGCCTGGTGGGTCACCTGCTCGGTGATCACCACGGAGGCGGAGCACACCCCGCTGGCCGTCGCCCCCGCCGAGGGCCCGCACACCCTCGCCGAGATCCACCCCCGGATGCCGCTGATGCTCACCCCGGACCGCTGGGACGCCTGGCTGGACCCCGCCCGCACCGACCCGGACGACCTGCGCGAGCTGCTCGCCCCGCCCCCGCCCGGCCTGATGCGCGCCTACCCGGTCGGCACGGCCGTCAGCAACGTCCGCAACAACGGCCCGGAGCTGCTGAAGGAGCTGGAGGCACCGGAAGTGGGCACCCTCTTCTAGCCTTCTGGTGTGATCGAGATTGTCGAGACCGACGCCGGGACCGCCCGCATCACCTGGCACCGGGCGAAGAAGGCACGGCTGGTGCTGGCCGTCAGCCACGGGGCCGGCGGTGGCATCGAGGCGCGGGACCTGCAGGCGCTCGCCCAGGTGCTCCCGGGGCACGGTGTGACCGTGGCCCTCGTCGAGCAGCCCTGGCGGGTCGCGGGCAAGAAGCTCGCGCCCGCGCCGAAGACCCTGGACACCGGTTGGCGCGGCATCTGGCCCGCGCTGGCCGGGATGGCGCTGCCGGTGATCTCCGGTGGCCGCAGCGCGGGTGCCCGGGTCGCCTGCCGCACCGCGACGGAGCTGGGCGCGCATGGCGTGCTCGCGCTGAGCTTCCCGCTGCACCCGCCGGGCAGGCCGGAGCGCTCCCGCGCCGACGAGCTGCTCGGCGCCGGGGTGCCCACGCTCGTCGTCCAGGGCGGAAACGATCCCTTCGGCAAGCCGGACGAGTTCCCCGAGGGGACCTACGGGCTGGTCGAGGTGCCGTACGGCGATCACGGGTTCGCGGTGCCGAAGCGCGCGGAGATCACGCAGGAGCGGGCGCTGGAGATCGTCACCGGCGGTGTCGTGGAGTGGGTCGAGTCACTCGGCTGACCCCCGGGAATGTTGCACGGTGGAGTGCTGTTGTGGCGGACAGGAGTGCTGAAGCACCGGCACCGACGTCGTGGAGAGGAAGTCCGCCGCATGGGTTCGACCATCTGCCCGAGCCGCAGCAGCCGCACTGACCTGGACTGGACGGTGCTGCACGCGGCCAAGGCCGCTCCTATTCGAGCGGCGGCAGGCACGGGTCGTGTTCTATCCTCCGAAACGAGTGGGATCGGTTTCGGTCCTGCCCGTGATCTTGAGGAGGTGGGTCCGGTCACTGGGACCGACGCAGGGACCGACAACGGCCAGGCGGAGCTGCCCGAGGGCCGGGGCGACAGCGCGGAGACGACCGCCGAGCGCAGTGCGCGCTTCGAGCGGGACGCGCTCGAATTCCTCGACCAGATGTACTCGGCCGCGCTGCGCATGACGCGCAACCCGGCGGACGCCGAGGACCTGGTGCAGGAGACGTATGCCAAGGCGTACGCGTCCTTCCACCAGTTCCGCGAGGGCACCAACCTCAAGGCGTGGCTGTACCGGATCCTCACGAACACCTTCATCAACTCGTACCGCAAGAAGCAGCGCGAGCCTCAGCGCAGTGCGGCCGAGGAGATCGAGGACTGGCAGCTCGCCCGTGCCGAGTCGCACATGTCGACGGGTCTGCGCTCCGCCGAGTCGCAGGCGCTCGATCACCTGCCCGACTCGGACGTGAAGGAAGCGCTGCAGGCGATCCCCGAGGAGTTCCGCATCGCCGTCTATCTCGCGGACGTAGAGGGCTTTGCGTACAAGGAGATCGCGGACATCATGGGGACACCCATCGGTACGGTGATGTCCCGGCTGCACCGGGGCCGCCGTCAACTGCGCGGCATGCTCGAGGACTACGCCCGTGAGCGCGGACTGGTCCCGGCCGGCGCCGGAGAGTCGAACGAAGCGAAAGGCTCGGGCTCATGAGCTGCGGAGAGCCGCACGAGACTGACTGCAGTGAGGTCCTCGACCACCTGTATGAGTTCCTCGACAGCGAGATGCCGGACGTCGATCGCGACAAGTTCCAGCACCACTTCGAGGAATGCTCTCCGTGCCTGGAGAAGTACGGTCTGGAGCAGGCCGTGAAGAAGCTGGTCAAGCGCTGCTGCGGCCATGACGACGTGCCGGCCGACCTGCGCGCCAAGGTGATGGGGCGGATCGACCTGATCCGCTCCGGGCAGACCGTCCCCGAGCACGACGTGACCGCCACGCCTCAGGAGAGCTGAGAACCGGCCATCACCCGAATGTGCTAATCCTCGGGTCATAAGCTCCCGGACCCCCCGATTCCCGCCCTAGGCTCCGAGCCCGGACAGGCGCGGTCGGGGGAGGGGTGTCATGGAGGCGGTTCCGGCGAGGGCACGGGGCTATGTGGCCTGTGTCGCCCTGCTGGCCGTGGTCTGTGTCCTGCCCCTGTCGGCCACCCACCCGCCCTGGTGGGCGCTCGCCCAGCTCACCGCCCTGTACACGGTTTGTGAGCACACCGTGCGGCGGCGCCTGGGCGGCACCTTCTACCCCGTCCTGCTCGCCGGGGCGTTCCTGCTGCCCCCGCCCGTCGCCGCCCTCGTGCCGGTGCCGGCCGCCCTGCTCGCCCGCGTCGAGGAGCGGCCGGTGGGGCTGCGCCGCATGTGGCGGGCCGCGCAGCCCTCGCTCGCCGTGTGGGGCGCGGCCCAGGTGCACTGGGCGCTCGGCGGCCGGGACACCGTCGTGGCCTGCGACTTCCCCCATGCGCTCGTGCCCGCCGGGGCGGCCGTGCTCGCCTTCTGCCTGGTGCTCACCGCGCTCGACGGCGGCCTCCTCGCGGCGGGCGTGGGGGTACCGCCCACGCCTCTGCGGCAGTGGGGAAGGGCGCCCCTGCGCCGGGCCTGGCACGGGCTGCTGTCCCGCTCCCTCGCGCCGGTCGCCGCGCACGGACTCGCCGGCCTGATGATGGCTGTGCTGTGGCGCAGCCGGTACGGGCCCGTCGCCGCGCTGCTGGTGCTGCTGCCGATGTGCGTCTCCTGCTGGGTCTTCGCCCAGTACCACCGGGAGCGGGCCGCCCACCAGGCCACCATCCGCGCTCTGGTGCAGGCCGTCGACCTCAAGGACGGCTACACCCGCGGCCACAGCGAGCGGGTCGGCCAGGCCTCGGTGATGATCGCCCGCGAACTCGGCATGGACGACGAACGCGTCGAGGTACTGCGCTTCGCCGGCATCCTGCACGACGTCGGCAAGCTCGGCGTCCCCACTCGGCTGCTGCGCAAGGACGGCCCGCTGACCCCCGAGGAACGGCGGATCATCGAGCTGCACCCCGAGTACGGCCACGAGATGGTCCGCGGGATCTCCTTCCTCGGCGAGGCCCGCGCGGCGATCCTGCACCACCACGAGCGGCTCGACGGCAGCGGCTACCCCTACGGACTGGTGGGCGGTCAGATCCCCGAGTGCGCCCGCGTGGTGGCCGTGGCGGACGCCTTCGACGCGATGACCTCCACCCGCTCCTACAGCAGGGCCCGCCCGGTCGAGGTGGCCGTCACCGAGCTGGAGCGGTGCGCAGGAACCCAGTTCGACCCGCGCATGGTCACGGCGCTCGCCCGGGCCCTCGACCGCCACGGCTGGCACCCGGCCGTCACGGCCGACGAGACGGCGCAGCGGATCCCGGACCGGCAACCGGTGGCCGGCAGCCCCAGCGGGGCGTCCCGATGACCGCCCTCCGGCTCATCCACGCCTGTGCCGCCCTCACCGCCGCCGTCTCCCTCGCCGTCACCCTCTGGACCGGCATAGCGGACCGGCCGGTCGCACTCGCCTTCGGAGTGCTCATAGCCGTCGGCGAGCTGACCCGGTGGAGCGGAGCCCGGGTACGGCAGGCCGCGCCGCTGGGCACCGCCGGATCGCTGTCGTACGCCCTGCTGGGCGCCGACGCGGGACATCCGACGCTCCACGACGCGCCGCAGGTCGTCACCATAGTCCTCGCCGCCTCCCTGCTCGGCGGTGTCCCGCACATCTGGTGCGGACGCACCCCGACCCTCGACCACCTCGCCCGCCGCGTCCTGAGCGTCGGCTTCGCCGCCATCTGCTTCCAACCCCTCTACAACGAAGGCGCGTTCGAGTCCTGGAACGGCGCCGCCTACGCGCTGCTGCTCATCGCCCTGCTCGTCCTCACCGCCCTGTGCGACGCCGTCCTCGCCGCCGCCCTCGCCCACTCCCGCACCCACTGGCCCTTCGGCCCGCTCCTGCGCGACGAACTGCGCGGACTGCTCGGCATCGGATCCGCCGTCTGCGCGACCGGCGCGGTGATGGCGCTCGGGGTCGCCGTGGTCGGGCTGTGGGCGCTGCCGGTGTTCTGCCTGCCGCTGCTGCTCGCCCAGCTCTCCGTCCGCCGCTACGCCGCCGTGCGCGCCACCTACCGGCAGACCATCGCCTCCCTCGCCCGGGCCACCGAGATCGCCGGATACACCCCGACGGGGCACGCCCGCCGGGTCGCCACGCTCAGCCTGGCCGTCGGCCGGGACCTGGGCCTGTCCGGGCCCGGGCTGACCGTCCTGGAGTACGCGGCCCTCATGCACGACATCGGCCAGCTCAGCCTGGTCGACCCCGTGCCCGCCGGCGCCACCGCCGTCCTGCCCCGGGAGGAGCAGCGGCGTATCGCACTGCTCGGCGGGGCCGTCGTACGGCAGACCGGGGTGGACGCGGCCGTCGCCGTGGTGGTGGAGCGGCAGGCCGACCCCTGCCGGGAGCAGCCGCTCGCCGCGCGGATCGTCAGGGCCGTCAACGCCTACGAGGAGAAGGCCCGGGACGCGGGGCCCGACGGGCCGCTCAGGGCCCTGGAGGAGCTGCGCCTGGCCACCGCCGGGGACTACGCTCCCGAGGTCGTGGAGGCGCTCGCCCGGGTTCTGGCCCGGGACTGTCTGACGCTGCCCACGGCGGGGTAACCCATGGGTAATGAGCGGCTCTCCCGCCGTACGTGGTTGGATGCGAGGGAGAGGGTGTCCGGGGGCACAAGCCAGCCCACGTGCGGAACTGGAACTGGCAGGCGGGAATCGTGAGGATCTTCGGCAAGGGACGGCACCGGCCCTCCGCCTCCTGGCGGCAGGCCACCGACCGCGCGTTCACGCTCATCGGCGACGGCCGGTACGAGGACGCGGGCGAGCTGCTGACACGCGCCGCCGACCTGGAACCCTGGCTGGCCGAGTCCTGGTTCAACCTCGCCCTGCTGCACAAGTTCCGGCACGACTGGGAGCAGGCCCGCGCCGCCGGCCTGCGCGCCGTGGCCCTCCTGGACCGGGAGTCCGGCGCCCCCGACTGGTGGAACGTGGGCATCGCCGCGACCGCGCTGCAGGACTGGCCGCTGGCCCGCCGCGCCTGGCAGGCGTACGGACTGCGGGTGCCCGGCGGCGCCGCGGCCTCCGGCGAGCCGGTCGGCATGGAGCTGGGCAGCGCGGCCGTACGGCTCTCCCCGGAGGGCGAGGCCGAGGTCGTGTGGGGCCGCAGGCTGGACCCGGCCCGGATCGAGGTGCTGTCCATCCCGCTTCCCTCGTCCGGGCGGCGCTGGGGCGAGGTCGTCCTGCACGACGGCGTACCGCACGGCGAGCGCACGACGTCCGCCGGGCACTCCTACCCGGTCTTCGACGAGATCGAGCTGTGGGCGCCCTCGCCGGTCCCCACCTGGGTGGTGCTGCTGGAGGCGGCCACCGAGGCGGACCGGGACGCGCTGGAGCAGCTGGCCGCGGACGCGGGGTTCGCCGCGGAGGACTGGTCGTCCTCGGTGCGGCTGCTGTGCCGGATGTGCTCGGAGTCGCGGATGCCGTCGGACGAGGGGGACGGGGTCCATCTGGATCCGCATGATCACAGCGAGCCGGGTCATCCCGGGCCGCTGGGGCATCGCACGGACGGGCAGCTCTGGGTTCCCGAGCGGGAGTGCGGGGTGGCTGCGCCGGCTTCGCTCGTGAGGGGGTTGCTGGACGGCTGGGTTGCGGACAGTCCGGACTCCAGGGACTGGCGGGATCTCGAAGAGGTTTGCTGAGACCACGGCCGGCCGCGGGTCCGATGTGGCTGGTCGCGCAGTTCCCCGCGCCCCTTCGGGGCTCGCCCACGTACCCTGTACCAGCAACTTCACCCCTTGTTTTCCTGAGGAAGGCGTACGTCGGTCATGGCGCAGCAGGACACCGATCAGCAGCACGCGGGCGTGCTCCCCGTCGACGACGAGGGTTATGTCGTCGACACGGAGGACGGTGAGGAGCGCGAGAACGCCTGGCGCGAGCGCGGCACCTCGCGGCCGATCACGGTCGTCGGCAACCCGGTCCTGCACAAGGAGTGCAAGGACGTCACCGAGTTCGGTGCGGAGCTGGACCAGCTGGTCGCGGACATGTTCGCCAGCCAGCGCACCGCCGAGGGCGTGGGCCTGGCCGCCAACCAGATCGGTGTCGACCTGAAGGTCTTCGTCTACGACTGCATGGACGACGAGGGCGTCCGGCACGTCGGTGTGGTGTGCAACCCGAAGCTGGTCGACCTGCCCGCCGACAAGCGCCGGCTCGACGACAGCAACGAGGGCTGCCTGTCCGTGCCGACCGCGTACGCACCGCTCGCGCGTCCCGACTACGCCGAGGTGACCGGCCAGGACGAGAAGGGCAACCCGATCAAGGTCCGCGGTACCGGCTACTTCGCTCGCTGTTTGCAGCACGAGACCGACCACCTGTACGGGTACCTGTACATCGACCGGCTGTCCAAGCGCGACCGCAAGGACGCGCTGCGGCAGATGGCCGAGAACGAGCCACGCTACCCCGTCGTCGCCAACGACTGAGACGGCCGGTCCGACCGTACGGACACCGTACGAGAGCAGCAACGACGCACGTTACGACGCCCGTTCGGGATCCTTCCCGACCGGGCGTCGTTCATTTGTTCGTCGCATGGTTCCCGGCATCTGGGGTGGTGAGTGAAGCAAATCCGTTCCCATAATGGTCAGTTGTGGTGCTGAATGGGAAGGGCGGGGATACGCAACGGCGCACGCCCGGCACGGAACGGAGGGGTGTGCGCTCCTGGCGACTGAGAGGGGACTGTTCGTGCACGCTTTCTCACACGGCACCACATCGTCGACAGCGGTCGCAGTACCGCCGTCTCTCGCCCTCCCGGTGATCGAGGACGCGATTCCCCGACAACTGCACCCGTATTGGCCAAAGCTTCAGGAGAAGACCCGGCAGTGGCTCCTGGAAAAGCGGCTGATGCCGGCGGACAAGGTGCGGGAATATGCCGACGGTCTTTGCTACACCGACCTGATGGCGGGGTACTACACCGGCGCCCCCGACGAGGTCCTGCAGGCCATTGCGGACTACAGTGCCTGGTTCTTCGTCTGGGACGACCGACACGACCGGGACCGGGTGCACGGCCGGGTGGCCGACTGGCGCCGGCTGCGGCACCGCCTACATGCGGCCCTCGACGCACCCCGGCACCATCTGCACCACGCGGACCCCCTGGTTGCGGGGTTCGCGGACAGTGTCCTGCGGCTGTACTCGTTCCTGCCGCACACCTGGAACCTGCGGTTCGCCCGGCACTTCCACGACGTGATCGAGGCCTACGACCGCGAGTTCCGCAACCGGAGCGCGGGGTACGTCCCGAAGGTCGAGGAATACCTCGCCCTGCGGCGGCGCACCTTCGCGCACTGGATATGGACGGACCTGCTGGAGCCGAGCGCCGGATGCGAACTCCCGGACTTCGTGCGAAAACATACGGCGTATCGCCGTGCAGCCCTGCTGAGCCAGGAATTCGCTGCCTGGTACAACGACCTCTGCTCACTGCCGAAGGAAATAGCGGGCGACGAGGTGCACAATCTCGGCATCAGTCTCATCACTCATGAGGGGCTGACGCTCGAAGAAGCGGTGGAGGAAATCAGGCGGCGCGTCGAGAAATGCATCGCCGAATTCCTCGAAGCCGAGCGGGACGCCCTGCAGTTCGCCGGCGAACTCGCCGACGGCACGGCCCGCGGAAGGGAATTGAGCGCCGCCGTCCGATCCTGTGTCGGCTATATGCGGAACTGGTTCAGCTCCGTCTACTGGTTCCACCACGAGTCCGGCCGCTACATGGTCGACAGCTGGGACGACCGGTCCACGCCCCCGTACGTCAACAACGAAGCGGCAGGTGACGAATGACGGTCGAGTCTGTGAAGCCCGTGGTCCCCGAGAGCACCGGACTGCGCGAACCGCCCCTCGCCGGCGGCGCCCTCCCGGTCCTCGGCCACGGCCTGAAACTGGTCCGCGACCCGCTCGCCTTCATGTCCGGGCTGCGCGTGCACGGTGAGGTCGTACGTCTGAAGCTCGGTCCCAAGACGGTGTACGCCGTCACCGCACCGGCGCTCACCGGCGCACTCGCGCTCAGCCCCGACTACAAGATCGACGGACCGCTGTGGGAGTCCCTCGAAGGCCTGCTCGGCAAGGAGGGCGTGGCCACCGCCAACGGGCCCCGGCACCGCCGCCAGCGGCGCACCATCCAGCCCGCCTTCCGGCTCGACGCGATCCCCGCGTACGGCTCGGTCATGGAGGAGGAGGCGCATGCGCTGACCGAGCGCTGGAAGGTGGGCGAGACCATCGACTGCACCTCGGAGTCGTTCCGGGTCGCCGTGCGCATCGCCGCCCGCTGTCTGCTGCGCGGCGACTACATGGACGAGCGCGCGGAGCGGCTGAGCGTCGATCTCGCCACCGTCTTCCGCGGTATGTACCGCAGGATGGTCGTCCCGCTGGGGCCGCTGTACCGGCTGCCGTTCCCCACCAACCGCGAATTCAACCGGGCGCTGGCCGATTTGCATCTGCTGGTCGACGAGATCGTCGACGAGCGGAGGGCATCTGGTCAAAAGCCGGACGATTTGCTGACGGCATTGCTGGAGGCGAAGGACGACAATGGCGACCTCATCGGGGAACAGGAGATCCACGACCAGGTGGTCGCGATACTCACCCCCGGAAGTGAAACAGTCGCCTCCACGATCATGTGGCTGCTCCAGGTCCTCGCGGAACATCCGGAACACGCCGAGAAGGTGCGCGCCGAGGTCGAATCCGTGACCGGCGGCCGGCCCGTTGCATTCGCGGACGTCCGGGAGCTCAGGTACACCAACAATGTCGTCGTCGAGGCCATGCGGCTGCGGCCCGCCGTATGGATATTGACGCGACGCGCGGTGACCGACACCGCGCTCGGCGGCTATCGCATTCCGGCGGGGGCGGACATCGTCTACAGCCCGTACGCCATCCAGCGCGACGGCCGTTCCTACGACCACCACCTCGACTTCGACCCCGACCGCTGGCAGCCCGAGCGGGTGAAGGAGGTGCCCAAGTACGCGATGAGCCCGTTCAGCGTGGGCAACCGCAAGTGCCCCAGCGACCACTTCTCCATGTCCCAGCTGAGCCTGATCATCGCGGCGATCTCGGCGAAGTACCGCTTCGAGCAGGTCGGCGGGTCGAACGACACCACCCGTGTGGGCATCACGCTCCGGCCCCACCGGCTGCTGCTGCAGCCCGTGGAGTGGTGAGCGAGTGGTGAGAGACGTGTGGTGAGCGACGAGTGGTGAACGACACCCGCCGACGACCGGCGCGCGCTCAGGTGGCTTGCGAGCCCCGGAACGCGCGCCGGATCGATGGTCGGCCGAGGGCGACCGGACTCAGAAGTCCTCGTCCAGGTCGACCGTGCCCTCCACGGCCACCTGGTAGGCCGACGGGCGACGCTCGAAGAAGTTGGTCAGCTCCTGAACGCCCTGCAGCTCCATGAAGGAGAAGGGGTTCTCGGAGCCGTACACCGGGGCGAAGCCGAGGCGGGTGAGGCGCTGGTCGGCGACGCACTCGAGGTACTGCCGCATCGAATCGGTGTTCATGCCCGGCAGGCCGTCGCCGCACAGGTCACGCGCGAACTGCAGCTCGGCCTCGACGGCCTCCCGCAGCATGTCCGTGACCTGCTGCTGCAGCTCGTCGTCGAAGAGCTCCGGCTCCTCCTTGCGGACGGTGTCGACCACGTCGAAGGCGAACGACATGTGCATCGTCTCGTCGCGGAACACCCAGTTGGTGCCGGTGGCGAGACCGTGCAGCAGACCCCGGCTGCGGAACCAGTAGACGTACGCGAAGGCGCCGTAGAAGAACAGGCCCTCGATGCACGCGGCGAAGCAGATGAGGTTGAGCAGGAAGCGCCGGCGGTCCGCCTTGGACTCCAGGCGGTCCAGCTTCTCGACCTCGTTGATCCACTTGAAGCAGAACCCGGCCTTCTCACGGATCGACGGGATGTTCTCCACGGCCGCGAAGGCGGCGGCGCGGTCGTCCGGGTCGGGCAGGTAGGTGTCGAGCAGCGTCAGATAGAACTGGACGTGCACGGCCTCCTCGAAGAGCTGGCGCGACAGGTACAGGCGCGCCTCCGGGGAGTTGATGTGCTTGTACAGCGTCAGCACCAGGTTGTTCGCGACGATCGAGTCGCCCGTCGCGAAGAAGGCCACCAGACGGCCGATCAGGTGCTGCTCGGCCGGCGTCAGCTTGGCGAGGTCGGCGACGTCCGAGTGGAGGTCGACCTCCTCGACGGTCCAGGTGTTCTTGATGGCGTCCCGGTAGCGCTCGTAGAAGTCGGGGTAGCGCATGGGACGCAGGGTCAGTTCGAAGCCCGGGTCGAGCAGGTTCTGGTTACGGGTGGTCATTACTGGCAGGCCTCGCAGGACTCGGGGTTCTCAAGGGAGCAGGCGACGGCGTCGGGGTCGGCGGCCTGCTGCACGGGGATGGGTGTCTGGCTCTGCGCCTGGGCGGCGCGGGCGATGCGGGTCGCCGGGCGGGAGCGCAGGTAGTACGTCGTCTTCAGGCCCTGCTTCCAGGCGTACGCGTACATCGAGGAGAGCTTGCCGATCGTCGGCGTCTCCAGGAACAGGTTCAGGGACTGCGACTGGTCCAGGAACGGGGTGCGGGCCGCGGCCATGTCGATCAGGCCGCGCTGCGGGATCTCCCACGCCGTGCGGTACAGCGCCCGCACGTCGGCCGGGATCCACACGAAGTCCTGCACCGAGCCGTTGGAGTCGCGCAGCGCCTCACGGGTGCGCGCGTCCCAGACGCCCAGCTCCTTGAGGTCCTGCACCAGGTAGGAGTTGACCTGCAGGAACTCGCCGGACAGCGTCTCGCGCTTGAACAGGTTGGAGACCTGCGGCTCGATGCACTCGTACACGCCCGCGATGGAAGCGATGGTGGCGGTCGGGGCGATCGCCAGCAGCAGCGAGTTGCGCATGCCGACCGCGGCGATCCGCTCGCGCAGGGCCGCCCAGCGCTCGGGCCAGGTCAGCTCGGCGTCGTAGTGGTCGGGGTGCAGGACACCCCGGGCGGTCCGGGTCTTCTCCCAGGCCGGCAGCGCGCCGTTGCGCTCGGCCAGGTCGGTGGAGGCCTCGTACGCGGCGAGCATGATCCGCTCGGCGATCCGCGTCGACAGCGCCTTGGCCTCGGCGGAGTCGAAGGGCAGGCGCAGCTTGAAGAAGACGTCCTGCAGACCCATCGCACCCAGGCCCACCGGACGCCACCTGGCGTTGGAGCGGCCCGCCTGCTCGGTCGGGTAGAAGTTGATGTCGACCACGCGGTCGAGGAAGGTGACGGCCGTGCGGACCGTCTCGTCGAGGCGCTCCCAGTCGATGTCCCCGCCCCGCACGAAGGCACCGAGGTTGACCGAACCCAGGTTGCAGACCGCCGTCTCGCCGTCGTCGGTGACCTCCAGGATCTCCGTGCAGAGGTTCGAGGAGTGCACGACGTGGCCCGCCTCGGCCGTCTGGTTGGCGGTGCGGTTGGCGGCGTCCTTGAAGGTCATCCAGCCGTTGCCGGTCTGCGCGAGGGTGCGCATCATGCGGCCGTACAGGTCGCGGGCCGGGATGGTCTTCTTCGCGAGCCCGTTCGCCTCCGCCTTGCGGTACGCGGCGTCGAACTCCTCGCCCCACAGGTCGACCAGCTCCGGCACGTCCGCCGGGGAGAACAGCGACCACTGCTCGTCGGCGTTGACCCGGCGCATGAACTCGTCCGGGATCCAGTGCGCGAGGTTGAGGTTGTGGGTACGGCGGGCGTCCTCACCGGTGTTGTCGCGCAGCTCCAGGAACTCCTCGATGTCGGAGTGCCAGGTCTCCAGGTACACCGCGGCCGCGCCCTTGCGCCGGCCGCCCTGGTTCACGGCGGCCACCGAGGCGTCCAGGGTCTTCAGGAACGGGACGATGCCGTTGGAGTGCCCGTTGGTGCCGCGGATCAGCGAACCGCGGCTGCGGATCCGGGAGTACGACAGCCCGATGCCGCCGGCGTGCTTCGAGAGGCGGGCGACCTGGTGGTAGCGGTCGTAGATGGAGTCCAGCTCGTCCAGCGGGGAGTCGAGGAGGTAGCAGGACGACATCTGGGGGTGCCGCGTGCCGGAGTTGAAGAGGGTGGGGGAGGAGGGCAGGTAGTCGAGGCGGCTCATGAGCCCGTAGAGCGCGGCGACTTCGTCGACGGAGCGGGTCGTGTCGTCCTCGGCGAGACCCGCGGCGACGCGCAGCATGAAGTGCTGGGGCGTCTCGATCACCTTGCGGGTGAAGGGGTGGCGCAGCAGGTAGCGGCTGTGCAGGGTGCGCAGGCCGAAGTAGCCGAAGCGGTCGTCGCCGTTCGCGTCGATCAGCGTGTCGAGACGCGCGGCGTGCAGCCGTACGAACTCCGCCGTGCGGTCGGCGACCAGGCCCTCGCGGTGGCCCACGGCGACGGACTCGGTGAAGGACGTCACGCCCTGCGAGGCGGCCTCGGCGCGGATCGAGACGGTCAGCAGCCGGGCGGCCAGCCGGGAGTAGGCGGGGTCCTCGGAGATGAGGCCGGCGGCCGCCTCCGTGGCCAGCTCGCGCAGCTCCGCCTCGTCGGCCCGGGCGGACCGGCCCCGCAGCGCGGCCGCGGCGACCCGGCCGGGGTCGGCGTCGGGGAGGTCGGCGGTCAGCTCGGTCAGGGTCCGCAGCAGCGCGGCACCGGGACCGTCGGTCTCCACCGGAGCTGCGGTCGCCTGGACGGCTGAAGCCGGGTCGGCTGGCGCGATGGTCACGTGGGGCTCTCCCTCGCTCGGCACAGGGCCTGGCGGAGGGCAGGGGGCAGCACGAGCGCGCACGGCGTCGCGTCCACCAGCCCACTCCACGAGGCCCGGACGTCTGAAGGCACCCGGACCGGACGGCCGGGCGCGCGCTGGCGACAGGTCCTCGGACTGAACAGGCGTGCGGATGCACGCAAGTACACCGTTGCGGGACAGTTCCGGATTCGCACCGGATTCCCCTGTGGCGACAGCGAGGATGAGCATACATCTAGTGCCGGGTCGTGGTGTCACCCCCAGATGTTGTGTCTGTTGCGTGTTGCGGCGGCTTCAGAGGGTCAACAGCGGGCCGCCGTGGTGCGTGTTGTCGGCGGCCCGCTGCGGGTGGATCGTGGTTGCTCGCGCCCCTTCGGGGCGCGTCTCAGTGCCCGGCGCCTGCCGTGGCCGGCGGAAGTTCCACCTGAACTCCCGCGTCGCCCGCGTCCGCCGTGTAGTCCTCGGGGCGGGTCTCGTCGAGGCCCTCAGGGGCCTTCAGGGCCTTCAGGACGAAGGTCAGGACCACCGTGACGGCGACGTTCAGGACGAAGGCCGTGAGGCCGATGTAGCCGATCTCACCGATGCCCGGGATCTCCTTGGCGGAGCCGCCGAAGTGCTTCTGGGTCGGCGAGGCCACCCCGTAGGCGGCGACCGTGCCGTAGACCATGCCGACCGCCCAGCCGGCGAGCAGCGCCCAGCGGTGGAACCAACGGGTGAACAGGCCGCCGACCAGGGCCGGGAAGGTCTGCAGGATCCAGATGCCGCCCAGCAGCTGGAAGTTGATGGCGACCGTCTTGTCCATGGTGAGGACGAAGACCAGCGCGCCGACCTTGACCAGCAGCGACACGAGCTTGGAGACCTGGGCCTCCTGCTTCGGCGTGGCGTCCGGCCGGATGAAGTCCTTGTAGATGTTGCGGGTGAAGAGGTTCGCCGCGGCGATGGACATGATGGCCGCGGGCACGAGGGCACCGATGCCGATCGCCGCGAAGGCCACGCCCGCGAACCAGTCCGGGAACATGTTCTCGAACAGCTGCGGGATCGCCAACTGCCCGTTGGTGACGTTCACCCCGGCCGCGATCGCCATGAAGCCGAGCAGCGCGAGCAGGCCCAGCATCAGCGAGTACAGCGGCAGGATCGTGGTGTTGCGCCGGATCACCTCACGGCTCCGGGACGAGAGCGTCGCGGTGATCGAGTGCGGGTACATGAACAGCGCGAGCGCCGAACCGAGCGCCAGCGTGGCGTACGTCCACTGGCCCGCAGGGGCCGGTACGAGCCCGCCCGCACCCGCCTTCGTGAACTTCTCGCCGGCCTTGGCGAAGATGTCGTCGAACCCGCCCAGCTTGATCGGGATGTAGATGATCGCCACCGTGATGACGATGTAGATCAGCGTGTCCTTGACGAACGCGATCAGCGCGGGGGCGCGCAGACCCGACGAGTACGTGTACGCGGCCAGCACGCCGAAGGCGATGAGCAGCGGCAGGTCCTTCACGAACCAGTTGGTGTTCTCGCCGCCGCCGACGCCCATCACGTCCAGCACCGCCTGGATGCCGACGAGCTGGAGCGCGATGTACGGCATCGTCGCGAGGATGCCGGTGAGCGCCACGGCCAGCGACAGGCCCTTGGAGCCGAAGCGGCCGCGCACGAAGTCCGAGGTCGTCACATAGCCGTGCTTGTGCGAGACCGACCAGAGGCGGGGCAGGAACGTGAAGATCAGCGGGTAGACCAGGATGGTGTACGGCACGGCGAAGAAGCCGGCCGCCCCCGCCGTGTAGATCGCCGCCGGCACGGCGACGAAGGTGTACGCCGTGTACAGGTCGCCGCCGAGCAGGAACCAGGTGATCCAGGTGCCGAACGACCGTCCGCCCAGGCCCCATTCGTCCAGGGAGTGCTCGTTCTCGGCCCTGCGCCAGCGGGCGGCCAGGAAGCCCATGACCGTGACGGCCAGGAAGAAGAAGATGAAGACGCCGAGCGCGACGCCGTTGACGCCGTTCTTCACTGCGCCGCCCCCTTGTCCTGAGTGGCCCTGCGGGCGCTCTGGTCACGCTGCCAGAGCTGGTACGCGAGCATCGTGAGCGCAGTGGAGACCAGCACCCACAGCATCTGGTACCAGTAGAAGAACGGGATCCCGATGAACGCGGGGCCCGTCTTGGCGTACGAGCCCACCCACAGCATCGCCACGAAGGGCGCGACGAGACACAGGCCGATGATCACGCGGGCCGGCGTCACCACCGGTGGTCTCACTTCAGGCGTTTCGGACATGCCACGGCTCCGTCCCCTGGTTGATCACCTGTGTAATGCGCAGGCAATCTAGGTGACGGTGTCGTGGCAGCGGAAGACCTCGTCCGTACAACGGTATGTCGATTTGGAGGTTGTGGCGTGAAGACGCCAACTTCCCTCAGTCCTGCGGGCGCTTGAGCCTCGCCACGAACTTGTACCGGTCGCCCCGGTAGACGGAGCGCACCCACTCCACCGGCTTGCCCTCGCGGTCCAGGGAGTGACGGGAGAGCATCAGCATCGGCAGGCCCACGTCGGTGCCCAGCAGGCCCGCCTCGCGCGGGGTGGCCAGGGAGGTCTCGATGGTCTCCTCGGCCTCGGCGAGATGGACGTCGTAGACCTCGGCGAGCGCGGTGTACAGGGACGTGTACTTCACCAGCGAGCGCCTGAGCGCCGGGAAACGCTTGGCCGAAAGGTGGGTGGTCTCGATCGCCATCGGCTCGCCGTTGGCCATGCGCAGCCGCTCGATGCGCAGCACGCGTCCGCCGGCCGTGATGTCGAGCAGCTCCGCGAGCCGGTCGTCGGCCGTGATGTAGCCGATGTCGAGCAGCTGCGAGGTGGGCTCCAGGCCCTGGGCTCGCATGTCCTCCGTGTACGAGGTGAGTTGCAGCGCCTGCGAGACCTTCGGTTTAGCGACGAAGGTGCCCTTGCCCTGGATGCGCTCGAGGCGGCCCTCGACGACGAGCTCCTGCAGGGCCTGACGGACGGTGGTGCGGGAGGTGTCGAACTCGGCCGCCAGCGTGCGCTCGGGCGGGACCGGCGTGCCCGGCGCCTGTGTCTCCGTCATGTCGAGCAGATGCTTCTTCAAGCGGTAGTACTTGGGCACGCGCGCGGTACGGACCGTCGTCCCGGCCTCGTTCTCCGCACTGCCGACGTCGGTGCTCATGCTCTGCCTTCCCGGCTCCTGATGCCGAAAGCGACCGACATCCCATCGGCCACGGCTCACATCGTGGCACGGCTTCGCGCGTCAGGGCTCCACCCGCACGCTCCGTGATCTCCTCTATATACCGTCGCACCCATTGTTGGTCTAGTCCAACGGATGGTGCGCCGGTACCGGTGCGGGTGCCGGTACCGGCGCCGGTGTCCGGGCTAGATCCCCTGCCAGTCCGGCTTGTTCGCATAGGTGTGCCGGAAGTAGTCGGCCAGCTTGAGCTTGGACGCGGCGGCCTCGTCGACGACCACCGTGGCGTGCGGGTGCAGCTGGAGCGCGGAGGCCGGGCAGACGGCCGCGACCGGGCCCTCGACGGTCGCGGCGACCGCGTCCGCCTTGCCCTCGCCGGTCGCGAGCAGCACCAGGTGCCGGGCGTCCAGGATGGTGCCGATGCCCTGGGTGATCACGTGATGCGGCACCTGCTCGATGTCGCCGTCGAAGAAGCGCGCGTTGTCGATCCGGGTCTGCTCGGTCAGCGTCTTGATCCGGGTGCGCGAGGCGAGCGAGGAGCAGGGCTCGTTGAACCCGATGTGCCCGTCCGTCCCGATCCCCAGCAGCTGCAGGTCCACGCCGCCGGCCTCGGCGAGCGCCCTGTCGTACGTCTCGCACGCGGCCCGGACGTCCTCGGCCGTGCCGTCGGGCCCCATGAACGCGTCCATCCCGATACCGAGCGGCTCCAGCACCTCCCGGCGCAGCACCGAGCGGTAGGACTCGGGGTGCTCGGCGGGCAGTCCCACGTACTCGTCGAGCTGGGCTATTCGGGCCCGCGCGGTGTCCACGGCGCCGGAGCGCACCTTGGCGGTCAGCGCCTGGTAGATGGGCAGCGGGGTCGAGCCGGTGGCCACACCGAGCAGGGCGTCGGGCTTGCGCCGCAGCAACTGGGCCATGGCCTCGGCGATCAGCTCGCCGCCCGCCGCCGCGTCCGGAACGATGACAACTTCCACGCTGGGCCTGCCGTTCTGAAGAGGGCCTGGAGAACAGGGGAGAGGTCGGAGCAAGACTCTCTATGTGGTTTAGACCAATCTAACAGAATCGGACTCCCGGGCCCAGGCGAGACGTCCGCTATGTCGGCGAACCCCCGACTGTGATGCCGCGGGGGCCCAGCACCTTCGACAGGTCGCGGGCGAAGACGTACAGCGCGCCCTTGGTCATCGCGTAGGCCGTCTTGTCCGGCATGGCCGCGGTCCGGGCCGGCCCGGACGAGATGTTGACGACCCGCCCGCCGTCCCGCAGCCGCGACAGGACGTGCTTGACGAGGAAGAACGGTGCCGTCACATTGACCGCGAAGACCCGCTCGAACTCCTCCTCGGTGATCTCGTCGATCGGGGACGCCGTGCCGATCCCGGCGTTGTTCACCAGGATGTCCAGCCCGTCCGCCTGCCGGTCGAACTTCTCCCACAGTCGCCCGGCGTCGGCCGGCGCGCCCAGCTCCGCCCCGATCGCGAACGCCGAACCGCCCGCCGCCTCGATCGCGGCCACCGTCTCCCCGGCGGCCGCCTCATTGCTCCCGTAGTGCACCGCCACCCTCGCTCCGTCGCGCGTCGGCCGCTCGGCGATGCCCCGCCCGATGCCCCGGCTCGCCCCCGTGACCAGTCCCGTCCTCCCCGTGAGCACACCCATGTCCGCCACCCCTCCACATTTGTCTAGTGATCGCTACACAAAAACCGTACAACACTTCCCCGACATTTCTCTAGGGGGCGCTATAAAATGCACCCCATGGTGACCAGCGAGGACGCGAAAGCGCAGGCCAAGACCGCCAGGACGCGCGGGCGCCCGCGTTCCTTCGACCGTGCGACCGCGCTGGAGAAGGCGCTCATGGCCTTCTGGGAGCACGGCTACGAGGCCACCTCCGTCTCGGATCTCACCCGGATCATGGGTATCGGCGCCCCGAGCCTCTACGCGGCCTTCGGAGACAAACGCAGCCTGTTCGAGGAGGTCGTGCGGGTCTACGCCGACACCCACGGCGCCTTCGGTGACCGCGCCCTCGCCGAGGAACCCACCGCCCGCGCCGCCGTCGAACGCACGCTGCACGAGGCCGCCGCCGAGTACACCGACCCCGCCCACCCCTACGGGTGTCTGGTCGTCCACGCGGCCACCAACTGCACCAGCCCCGAGGTCGAGCAGCTGCTGCGAGAGCGGCGCAACGCGGGCATCGCCGCCCTGGAGTCCCGCATCCGGGCCGACGTGGCCAAGGGGCGACTGCCGGCCGGCACCGACGCGGCAACGCTCGCGCGGCACACCGGAGCCATGATCCAGGGCATGTCCCAACAGGCCCGGGACGGCGCGAGCCGGGCGGAACTGGCGCCACTCGCGGAAATTGCCATGGCCATCTGGCCCCGCGGCTGACCCCGGCGGGCTAGGCTGCGTGGCATCGCGTGCCAGCAGACTTCAACGCATACTCCCACGCGCATGGACACGCCATCGTGGTCTAGTCCAGAATGCACAGGGAGAAATCGTAGGGAAAACTGAACAGCTTCCGTCTTCCCCGCACAGGAGGACGGACGAGGAACCGGCGCTCTCTGCCCTGACTGCCCCGGCTCCTCGACCTTCGGCCGACCGGGACCGCACACCCCACGGCCGATGATGCTCCGGGCTGCGGTGCCGGGAGGGCTGAGGGTCCCTCCCAGGCGCCGCGGCCCGCGGGTGTTTTTTCGGCCATCACCGGGCCCCGGGTACGCTCACAACGTGCCCTCCATGAACGAACTCGTACGCCAGCACACGGCCCTCGACGACTCCGACCTCGAGTGGCTCCACCTGCTGGTCTCGGAGTGGCAGCTGCTCTCCGACCTCTCCTTCGCCGACCTGGTCCTGTGGGTCCCCACCCTTGACGGCACCCGGTACGTCTCGGTTGCCCAGATGCGCCCCAACACCGGCCCGACCTCCTACCAGGACGACATGGTCGGCCACCTGGTACCGCGCGGCCGGAGGCCCATGCTGGACGCGGCGCTGGACGAGGGCCGGATCGTGCGCGAGGGGGACCCGGAGTGGCGCGAAGAGGTCCCCGTCCGGGTCGAGTCGATCCCTGTCCGGCGTGAGGGCCGCGTGCTGGGCGTCATCGCCCGCAACACCAACCTGCTGACCGTCCGCACCCCGAGCCGCCTCGAACTGACCTATCTCCAGAGCGCCTCGGACCTGGCGCAGATGATCGCGGCCGGCTCCTTCCCCTTCCCCGGCCAGCAGGTCGACATGGACGCCTCCCCGCGCGTCGGCGACGGCCTGATCCGGCTGGATGCGGACGGCATCGTCCAGTACGCCTCCCCGAACGCCCTCTCCGCCTACCACCACCTCGGCCTCGCCGCCGACCTGGTCGGCCAGCACCTGGGGCAGACCACGGCCGAACTCGCCCCGACCCGGGGTCCGGTGGACGAGGCGCTCGCCAAGCTGGCGAGCGGCTGGGCGCCGCGCGAGTTCGAGATCGAGGCGAACGACGGGGTGATCCAGTTCCGGGCCATTCCGCTCAAACCCAAGGGCACCCGTATCGGTTCCCTGGTGCTGCTGCGGGACGTCACCGAACTCCGCCGCCGCGAGCGCGAGTTGATCACGAAGGACGCGACCATCCGGGAGATTCACCACCGGGTGAAGAACAACCTCCAGACCGTCGCGGCCCTGCTGCGTCTGCAGGCCCGGCGCATCGACTCCGAGCGCGGCCGGGAGGCCCTGGAGGAGGCCGTGCGCCGCGTCGGCTCGATCGCGATCGTCCACGAGACGCTGTCGCAGAACCTCGACGAGCGGGTGGAGTTCGACGACATCGCCGACCGGGTCCTCGCGATGGTCGCCGAGATCTCGCCGGGCAAGGTGACCGGTCGGCGCAGCGGACGCTTCGGGATCCTCGACGCCGAGGTCGCCACCCCGCTGTCGATGGTTCTCACCGAGATCTTGCAGAACGCGCTGGAGCACGGCTTCCGCGAGGGCGAGACCGGCACGGTCGAGGTCTCCGCGGTCCGCGGCGGCACCACCAAGGAGGCCCGCCTCCTCGTCACCGTCCAGGACGACGGCGTCGGCCTGCCCGAGGGCTTCGACCCGCAGACGGCGGGCAATCTGGGGCTGCAGATCGTACGGACGCTGGTGGAGGGCGAGTTGGGCGGCACCTTCGACATGGTCCCGGCGCCGGAGCGGGGCACACAGGTGATTCTGGACATTCCGGTGCGCTCGCAGAAGTAGGAACCATCCGCCAGGCGTGACGCACAGTGGCCCGAACAGCATTGAGCCCCGGGCCACTTGGTGGTCCGGGGCTTAAAGCTCGTTGCTGCTCTGCTTGTCGCTAAGCGCATCGGGGGTACTGCGCGCTGCGGCTCGGGGGCGGGAGATGCGTACTCGCTGTACGCGCCGCCAAGCTCAGGCTGTCAGCAGGGGTGGGACTGTCAGGCGGAGGCCTGACGGGCCCGGTTGCGGGCGGCGCGGCGCTTCATGGCACGGCGCTCGTCCTCGCTGAGACCACCCCAGACGCCGGAGTCCTGGCCGGACTCGAGCGCCCACTGCAGGCACTGCTCCATGACGGGGCAGCGACGGCAGACGGCCTTGGCTTCCTCGATCTGCAGCAGCGCAGGACCGGTGTTGCCGATGGGGAAGAAGAGCTCGGGGTCTTCCTCGCGGCAAACGGCGTTGTGACGCCAGTCCATGGCTGCTACCTCTCCTTGGTATTACATGCAAGTTGCTTGTGAATGTGAACGCTTTCACGAATCCCTCAACAAGTGAAGGGCCGACCGCAGAGTCTTCCCCGGCGTGGTCCTTGGTTTGAAGAGGGGTTCTGATGATCAGTGGAGGCCGGTGTTGCGGGCCGTCCCGATCGCCACGTAGAGACTCGCAAACCTCAGCGACGGATACAACCCCTTCCGGAAAGTTTTTTTTGATTCCTCGGTGTCGACTGGGTCACAGCCGTACTTCCATGGGGTGGACCCTGGCCTAAACGTTCGAGTGAAAGGACTTTGGCCCGTTCCGCTCACACAATCACACGCAGTGCGCGGCGTACGCCTGTGAACGTCACGCTCGTACGCAGTCCGAGGTGGTCGCCGTCCATCTGAAGGGGGAGGGGAGCCTTCGAATGCAAGGTGAACTGGTCCAGGTCGTGCAGCGAGACCGCATGCCTGCCATGGGGTCCGCGCTCGGGGGACGAAGTGAGCAACTGCGTGCCATACCGGGCAACCGCGGCCGTCGACAGCCGGCTGAGACCGAGTACGTCGATGCCCGTATCGAACGACGCCTTAGGTGACGTGTACATCGGGCGATTGCCGAGATACGTCCAAGGGGACGTGTTCGAGACTATGGCGACAACAAGATCGGTGATCGGGTCGGCGCCGGGTCGCTCCAGGGTGATCGCGCCGTGCCGGCGGTGCTGCTCGCCGAGGAACTGCCGGACCACCTGTCGGACGTACAGCGCGTGGGTCGACTTCCTGCCGCGCTCGCGCTGCTGCTCGACCCGGCCGACCACACCCGCGTCGAAGCCGAGCCCGGCGTTGAAGGTGAACCAGCGGTCCGGCACCGCCTCGTCCTCGGTGCCGGGCGTGCCCGAGGTCAGACCGAGCCCGACGACCCGCTCCGTTCCGTCGCGCAGCGCGTCCAGCAGGGCGCCGGTGGCCTCGACGGGGTCGTTGGGCAGACCCAGGGCGCGGGCGAAGACGTTGGTCGAGCCGCCGGGGACCACGGCGAGGCCGGGCAGACGGTCCAGGTCGGGGCCGGAGTGCAGCAGGCCGTTGACGACCTCGTTGACGGTGCCGTCGCCGCCGAGGGCCACGACCAGGTCGATGTCGTCGCTCTCCGCTGCCTGCCGGCCGAGGTCGCGTGCGTGGCCGCGGTACTCGGTGGTGACCGCCTCCAGCTTCATCTCGCTGGCGAGTGCGTGGATCAGCACGTCACGCCTGCGTGCGCTTGTGGTGGTTGCCGCCGGATTGACCACGAGAAGTGCACGCATGGATGGCAGCGTACCTACTGGGGGGTACCCGGCCCAGACCGAGGTAGGGATCAGGTAAGAGGCGAGGGCGTGAGCCTGGACACTCACCACCGCGCCGGACCCGGGGCGGAGGCGGCCGTCGCGGGGGGCGGGGCTACGCTTCTGGCGTGAGCAGTGAGCAGAAATCCGCCCCGGAAACGACCGAAGCCGCCGAGCCCCGCCCGCGCCGGCTGACGTACGCGGCGGCGCTGGCCGGGCTGGAGGGTGCCGCCCTGGTGATCGGCGGCGTCTGGATCCTCGTCCTCGGACTCACGGGCGATCCCGACGACCGGCAGCAGGCCGTGACCGGCGGGATCACCCTGGCGGTGCTCGCGCTGCTGCCGCTGCTCGCCGCGCGCGGTCTGCTGCTCAGGCGCAGCTGGAGCCGTGGCCCCGCCGTCATCACGCAGATCATGGCGCTTCCGGTGGCCTACAACCTGCTCAAGGCCGACAGCATGGCCATCCCGGGCGGCATCGCCCTGGCCGTCGTGGCGATCGCCGCGCTGGTGCTGCTCGTGAACTCGGCGACGACCCAGGCCCTCGGGATCAAGGGACCGGGCCGGGCCGAGTAGGGCTCACCCGCCGACGCTCACTCCTCGACGAGCAGCTTCTCCCGCAGCTGGGCGAGGGTCCGGGCGAGCAGTCGGGAGACGTGCATCTGCGAGATGCCGACCTCCTGCGCGATCTGCGACTGGGTCATGTTCCCGAAGAAGCGCAGCAGCAGGATCCGCTTCTCGCGCGGCGGCAGGTCCTCCAGCAGCGGCTTGAGGGACTCGCGGTACTCCACGCCCTCCAGCGCCTCGTCCTCGGCACCGAGGGTGTCGGCGACCGCCGGGGACTCGTCGTCGGTGTCGGGGACGTCCAGGGACAGCGTGGAGTACGCGTTGGCGGACTCCAGGCCCTCCAGGACCTCCTCCTCGGAGATGGCCAGCTTCTCGGCCAGCTCGTGGACCGTGGGGGAGCGGCCGTGCTGCTGGGACAGCTCGGCCGTCGCCGTCGTCAGCGCGAGGCGCAGCTCCTGCAGCCGGCGCGGCACGCGGACCGCCCAGCCCTTGTCGCGGAAGTGCCGCTTGATCTCGCCGACGACGGTCGGGGTGGCGTACGTGGAGAACTCCACGCCGCGCTCGGGGTCGAAGCGGTCGACCGACTTGATCAGGCCGATCGTGGCGACCTGGGTGAGGTCGTCGAGCGGCTCGCCACGGTTGCGGAAGCGGCGCGCCAGGTGCTCGACGAGCGGCAGGTGCATACGGACCAGCTGATTGCGCAGCTCCGCGTACTCCGGGCTGCCCTGGTTCAGCTTGCGCAGCTCGACGAACATCGCACGCGCCCCGCTGCGGTCCTGCGGGTCGTGCTGGGTGGCCTGCACGGCCTCCGCGCCCAGCGCGGCGTCCTCGGCGTATCGCTCGTGCTCGCTCATCGTCCCGCCCGTAGCCCTTCCCCGAGCCCTCGCCTCCGCGCGGGCGGCGGATCCGATCCCGCCGCGTCCCTCCGGAGGCGCGCTCTGCACGGCACCGTCGCTGCCGGCCTCGGCGGAGTCCTCCTCCGGGTGCGGCCTGGCCTGCTCGGGGATGCCGTCGATGCCGTCCGCCATGCGTCGGGAACCGTCCGCCGGGCCTCGGTCCCCCGTCGGCAGCTCCCGTGTGCCGCGCTCTTCGTCCCGCACCGGCCCGTCCCCGTTCCTCACGCCGGCCCGGGGCCCGCGCCGCGCTGTTTGTAGAGGCTGATCGACACGGTCTTGTCCTTGTCGACGGCGGACGAGACCTTGCCCGCGAGGGCCGAGAGCACCGTCCAGGCGAAGGTGTCCCGCGAGGGGGCGTGGCCGTCGGTGGTCGGCGCCGACACCGTGACCTCCAGCGAGTCGTCGACGAGCCGGAAGACGCAGCTGAGCACGGAGCCGGGCACGGCCTGCTGCAGCAGGATCGCGCAGGCCTCGTCCACGGCGATGCGCAGGTCCTCGATCTCGTCCAGGGTGAAGTCCAAGCGGGCCGCAAGACCGGCCGTGGCCGTCCGCAGCACCGACAGGTAGGCACCCGCAGCCGGCAGCCGGACTTCCACGAAGTCCTGGGTCGCGGGCTCGCCTGCGATCTGGGACACCCTCACCTCCATGGTGGTACAAGCTTTACGGGGCCGAGGGTCGCCCCTCGGGGTAACGCACATGTGGTTCCGCGGTGACGCTATCGCGCTCCGAACGGTCCTGTCCCGGGACCCCAACCCCCTGGCGTCACTCACAGTAAAGCTGTGGATACGCTCCGTGTCTAGAGGGTCTGCGGGCCCAAATGGGAAGAGCGCGCGCCGGGTTGACGTACCCCGGTGTCAGACGCTCGAACCGTCCACGGCCGCGGCCGTATGCCGTGTCAGTGCAGTGTCACACGAGAACGTGGTCGACGAAGCACCACCGCCAGTCCTCGCCGGGTTCGTAGGTCCGCATCACCGGGTGACCGGACGTCTCGTGGTGCTCCGTCGCGTGTCTGCCGGGCGAGGAGTCGCAGCAGCCGATGTGGCCACAGGACAGGCAGAGCCGCAACTGCACCGGATGCGTCCCGCGCGCGAGACACTCCGGGCAGGTCTCGCTCAGCGGCTCCGGCTCGGGGTGCGGCAGCGCGTCGGAGTGCGTGCACTGTTTCATGATTGCCAGATTACGACGGGCGTGCGGGTGGCCGCGCGGAAAAACGAGGGTGGGCGAGGACCATGGATGTGATGCCGCTGCTGTTGCTGGTGGCGGGCAGCGCCGCGGTGGCGGGGGCCGCCCGGCGCACCCCGGTGCCGGCACCGCTGCTGCTGGTCGCGGTCGGTCTGGCGGTCTCCTACGTCCCCAGGATGCCGGACTACACCCTCGACCCCAAGATCGTCCTGCCGCTGCTGCTGCCCCCGCTGCTGTACACCTCGGCCACCGACAGCTCCTACCTCGACCTGCGGGCCCAGATCCGGCCCGTGGCGCTGCTGTCGGTGGGCTACGTGCTCTTCGCGACCGTCGCCGTCGGCTGGGCCGCCTACGTGCTCATCCCCGGGATGCCGCTGACCGCCGCCCTGGTGCTGGGCGCGGTGGTGGCGCCGCCGGACGCGGTGGCCGCCACGGCGGTCGCGCGCAGGGTTGGCCTGCCGTCCCGGATCACGACGATCCTGCAGGGCGAGTCGCTGCTGAACGACGCCACCGCGATCACCGCCTACAAGGTGGCCGTCGCCGCGGTCGTCGGCGAGGGCGCCACCTGGGCGGGCGGGATCCGCGAGTTCCTGCTCGCGGCGGTCGGCGGTGTCGGGGTCGGCCTCGTCCTCATGGCACCCCTGCACTGGCTGCGCACGCACCTGAAGGAACCCCTCCTGCAGAACACCCTCTCCCTGCTGATCCCGTTCGTCGCCTACGGCGTCGCCGAGCAGCTGCACGCCTCAGGGGTCCTCGCGGTCGTGGTCGTCGCCCTCTACCTCGGTCACCGCGCGTGGGAGGTCGACTTCGCCACCCGGCTGCAGGAGGAGGCGGTGTGGAAGATGGTCGCCTTCATCCTGGAGTCGGCGGTCTTCGCCCTGATCGGCCTGCAGCTGCCGGTCGTCCTCAAGGGGCTCGGGGGGTACGAGGGCGTCAAGGCGACCTGGTACGCCGTCGCCCTCTTCCTCGTCGTCGTCCTCGCCCGGTTCGTCTGGGTGTATCCGGGGACCTTCCTGCCCCGCCTGCTGTCGGCGCGCATCAGGGAACGCGAGGAGAACCCCACCTGGCGCGGGGCGATGGTCACCTCGTGGGCCGGCATGCGCGGTGTGGTCTCCCTGGCCATCGCCTTCTCCATCCCGAGGATGCACGACGGCCACGCCTTCCCGCAGCGCAACCTGATCCTCTTCCTGACCTTCACCACCGTCATCGGCACCCTGGTCGTGCAGGGTCTGACCCTGCCCCCGCTGATCCGCCTGCTGAAGTTCCCCGGCCGCGACCGGCAGGCCGAGACGCTCGCCGAGGCCAACGCCCAGGCACAGGCCTCCCGAGCCGCCGAGAACCGCCTGGACGAGCTCCTCTCCGACGAGCGCAACGCCCTGCCCCCGCCGCTCGCCGACCGCCTGCGCACGGTCCTGGAGCGCCGCCGCAACGCCGTCTGGGAGCGCCTCGGCCAGGTCAACCCCGTCACCGGCGAGTCCGTGGACGACACCTACCGCCGCCTGTCCCGCGAGATGATCGGCGCCGAACGCGAGGTCTTCGTCCGCCTCCGCGACCACCGCTACATCGACGACGAGATGCTCCGCGCCCTGCTCCGCAGACTCGACCTGGAGGAGGCGGCCGCCTACCGGGAGGCGGGCTAGCGCCTGTCCCGTCGGCCAGGCCCGTGTACTCGGCTCCTCGCCGAGCGCCACGGGGCGGAGTGTCCACGCGGTCCTGGGCCTACGGGAAGGGCCGCCCGGTGACGACCGCTGCGATCGTCGTACCGCGCGTGAAGGCGCCCTCCTCGGTCAGCGCGGCAAGTCCGTACAGCAACTTGGCGACATAGAGACGTTCCACAGGCAGTCCGTGGCGCTGCTCGAAGTGCTCCGCGAAGGCGTCGAGTTCGGGGGTCGTGCGGGCGTAGCCGCCGAAGTGGAACCGGTCGTCGAGGGACCAGGTGCCGGTACGGCTGCCGAAGGCGTGCTCCTGGAGGGTCCGTATGTCCGTCTCCAGGAAGCCGCCCTTCAGGACCGGTATGCCCAGCGCGCGCTGTCCGGGGGCCAGGCCGGCGGCGAGTCCGGCGAGGGTGCCGCCGGTGCCGCAGGCGACCGCGACGACGTCGGCGCGGCCGCGCAGTTCCTCGCCCAGGGCCCGGCAGCCGCGTACGGCCGCGGCGTTGCTGCCTCCCTCGGGGACGACGTACGCCCCCTCGGCGCCGGCCTCGCGCAGGATCGCGGCCAGGGTCGCCGGCTCGCTCTTGCGCCGGTATGTCGATCTGTCGACGAAGTGCAGCCGCATGCCGTCGGCCGCGCAGCGGGACAGGGACGGGTTGAGCGGGCGGTCGGCCAGCTCCTGGCCGCGGACCACGCCGATCGTGGGCAGACCGAGGAGGCGGCCCGCGGCGGCGGTGGCCCGCAGATGGTTGGAGTACGCCCCGCCGAAGGTGACCAGCTCGCGGCCGCGCACCGCTTCGAGGTTCGGCACCAGCTTGCGCCACTTGTTGCCGATCAGCTCCGGGTGGATCAGGTCGTCCCGCTTGAGCAGCAGACGGAGGCCGTGCCGGGCGAACCGGTCGTCCCGGACCTCGACAAGAGGGGAGGGCAGGCGCGGGGCGAGCGGGCCGGTGCTGGTCACCGCCTCATTGTCGCCCGGCGCCGGCCCGGTCCGGCAACCACACCTACGCCTTCAGGCGCTCCTCGATCCGATCCCGCAGCCACGCCATCGAGAAGCCGCGCGGGTCCACCTTGCCCGGCTGCCACTCCAGGTGGCCGATGACCGAGCGCTCCGTCCAGCCGTGATGCCGGCACACCGCCGCTGCGGCGCGCACGATCGCGTCCAGCTGGGCCATGGGCCAGGGATCCTCGCCGTCGCCCAGGTTCTCGCACTCGAAGCCGTAGAAGTGCCGGTTGCCGTCGGTGTTCACCTCGTTCTCCGGGGGCAGCCGTTTCTCGGCGATCACCGCGCGCAGGACGTCGTCGTCGCCGAGGCCGGCGTGGTTGGCGCGGCCGTAGCCGACCAGATGGACCGTGCCGTCCTTGGTGATCACTCCATGGCACAGCGGGCCCGGCAGCTCCGCGTGGCCGGCCCGGCAGAGCTCCACGGTGCGGGCGCTGCCGCGGGTCACCGTGTGGTGGATCATCACGCCGTGGACGGGGCCCCAGGGGCCCTTGTGATTGCGGTTGTGGGTCCGCCAGTCGCCGACCTCGACGATCTGGACGCCCTCCGCTCGAAGCGCGTCCAGGAACCCGTTCGCGGACATGGGTGGGGCCATGACCGCCTCCTTCGTGCTGTGCCCGGTGGCCGCGGGGAGCGGCCCTGTCGTACCGCTGCTTCTACCGAAACCGGACGTCCCGGACTACATCGTTCGCACGCTGTGCGAGCCGATCCGGACAGGTCACACCGGGTGGGGCGCTGGACAGGGTCCCTCTTTCTGCCCAGTAGTCCGATGATCCATTCCCGCTCTTTCGGGTAATGGCGCGAGTACTTTCCGTAATGGAAGGCTCGCTCGCGAGACCGGTGTGCGATTCGGCGCCGGACCTACAGGAGAGGGCATTTTCTTATGTCGGTAGGCGAAGAGGTCCGCACGGAGCAGGGCAAGCCGCAGCAGTCTCTCGGCACGGCGGCAGCGCGGAACCTGGCCACCACGACCAAGTCCGCCCCGCAGATGCAGGAGATCACCTCCCGCTGGCTGCTGCGGACGCTGCCCTGGGTGGATCTACAGGGCGGCACGTACCGGGTGAACCGGCGGCTGACGTTCGCCGTCGGCGACGGCCGCATCACCTTCGTGAAGACCGGCGACCAGGTGGAGGTGATCCCCGCCGAACTCGGCGAGCTCCCGGCGCTGCGGTCGTACGAGGACCACGAGGTGCTGACCGAGCTGGCCCGGCGCTGCCGGCAGCGGGACTTCGCGCCCGGCGAGGTCATCGCCTCCTTCGGCAACCAGACCGACGAGGTGTACCTGCTGGCCCACGGCAGGGTCGAGAAGATCGGCACGGGCCCGTACGGCGACGACGCGGTCCTCGGCGTCCTCGCCGACGGCGCCTACTTCGGCGAGGCGGCACTGCTGGACCCGGACGCCATCTGGGAGTACACGGCCCGCGCGGACACCACGTGCACGGTGCTGATCCTCGCCCGCCAGGACTTCGAGCAGGTCGCGGAGCGCTCCGACTCGCTGCGCGAGCACGTCCAGCAGCTGCGCGCGCTCCCGGAGCAGCGGACCAACAAGTACGGCGAGAAGGAGGTCGCGCTGGCGGCCGGCCACAGCGGCGAGCCGGAGATCCCGCACACCTTCGTCGACTACGAGGCCCGGCCGCGCGAGTACGAGCTGAGCATCGCCCAGACCGTGCTGCGCATCCACACGCGCGTGGCCGACCTGTACAACCAGCCGATGAACCAGACCGAGCACCAGCTGCGGCTCACGGTCGAGGCGCTGAAGGAGCGCCAGGAGCACGAGCTGATCAACAACCGCGAGTTCGGGCTGCTGAACAACTGCGAGTACGACCAGCGGCTCCAGCCGCACGACGGCGTGCCCAGCCCGGACGACATGGACGAGCTGCTCAGCCGCCGGCGCGGTACCAAGCTCTTCCTCGCCCACCCGCGCGCGATCGCCGCGTTCGGGCGCGAGCTGAACAAACGCGGACTGGTCCCGGAGACCGTGGAGATCGGCGGCAACCGCATCCCCACCTGGCGCGGTGTGCCGATCTACCCGTGCAACAAGATCCCCGTCACGCCGGAGCGCACGACCTCGATCATCGCCATGCGTACCGGCGAGGACGAGCAGGGCGTCATCGGCCTGCGGCAGTCCGGCATCCCGGACGAGATCGAGCCGAGCCTGTCCGTGCGGTTCATGGGCATCAACGAGCAGGCCATCATCAACTACCTGGTGACGGCGTACTACTCGGCCGCCGTCCTGGTGCCCGACGCGCTCGGCGTGCTGGAGAACGTCGAGATCGGCCGGTGGAGGTGACGTTTCCGCACTTCGCGGCCGTGTTCCCGCCCTTCGGGGCGGGTACACCCTCGGGGTATGCGTCCAGCCGGAGCGGAAGCACCACCGTCCGCGGACTGTGCGAGGGGGACTCATGGCCGAGTTCATGACGGAGACCAAGCAGCGTTCACCCGCGACGGGTGAACGGCGCGGGCCGGACGCCGACGCCGGGGCCGGTCCGCTCGACGGGCAGGAGGCGGCCGCGCTGCTGGAGCGGACCCGGGCCGTCGTCGACCCGGAGCTGCGTGCGACCGTCGAGTCGCTGCCCGGCTCGATGCGCCGGATCGCGCTCTACCACTTCGGGTGGGAGCACGCGGACGGCACTGCGGCGGCAGGCAACGCGGGCAAGGCCATAAGGCCCGCGCTGGTCCTCGCCGCGGCCGCCGCGCTCGGCGGCCCGCGGGCGCGGACGGCGGCCGTCCGGGCGGCCGTGGCGGTCGAACTGGTCCACAACTTCACCCTGCTGCACGACGACGTGATGGACCGGGACACCTCCCGCAGGCACCGGCCCACGGCCTGGACCGTCTTCGGCGACGCGGACGCCATCCTCGCCGGGGACGCCCTGCAGGCGCTGGCCCTGCGGCTGCTCGCCGAGGATCCGCACCCGGCCTCGGGCGCGGCCGCGGTCCGGCTCGCCGACTGTGTCGTGGAGCTGTGCGCCGGACAGCACACCGACACGGCCATGGAGCGGAGCGCGCCGGACGAGGTCACCCTGGACGAGGCGCTCGCCATGGCCGAGGCGAAGACGGGCGCACTGCTGGGCTGCGCCTGCGCGCTCGGCGCGCTGTACGCGGGCGCCGATGCGCACGACGTGGCGGCACTGGACGGCTTCGGCCGCCAGGCGGGGCTCGCGTTCCAGCTGATCGACGACGTGATCGGCATATGGGGGGACCCGCAGCGCACCGGCAAGCCCGCCGGTGCGGATCTCGCGGTCCGCAAGAAGTCCCTGCCGGTGGTGGCCGCGCTCGCGTCCGGCACCCCGGCGGCCGCGGAACTCGCCGTGCTGTACGGGAAGCCGTACGTGCAGGGGGAGTGCGGGGACGGCGGGGAGATCGCGCGCACGGCCCTCGCCGTCGAGCAGGCCGGCGGCCGGGACTGGGCGCAGGCCGAGGCGGCCGACCGGATGGCCCGGGCCATGCAGGAGCTGGCCCGCGCCGTGCCCGCGCCGGAGGCGGCGGGCGGTCTGCTGGCCCTGGCCGAGTTCGTGACCCGGCGCAGCAGTTGAGGCCGCGGTGACTCGCGGCCGGTAAGGACCCCGGAGCCACCGGGACCGTGCGGCTCCTGACCCCGCACGACCTCCCGGGGGCTCCGGCCGGAGGGCCCCGCACATCCCCACGGTGTGCGGGGCCCGCCCACTGCCCGGTCGGGGTGAGTCCTCGCTGCCGGCGTCGGCAGGTGCCGCTTTCCTGGGGGGCGAGTGGTTCGCCGGGCTACCCCTCCGGCACGATCGTCGTCACGATCCGGTCGACCAGCCCCTCCGGTACGCCGACCCCGTCCAGGACTCCGTCCAGGACGCCCGGCAGGGTCAGGTGTTCCAGGATGAGGCCGAGCATCGCGAGGTAGAGCACGGTGACGGTCTCGTCGCCACCGGGCAGGCCGGACTGCCGGTGGAAGTCGATGCCCTGCTCCAGGTCTCCGCGCACCGACCTGGTGAAGGAGGCCCGCAGTTCGGGGCGCCGGGTGGCCTCCAGCCGCATCTCCAGCAGGGCCAGATAGCCGGTCCGGTCGCGGGTGGCCCGGTCCATGATGTCCTGCATGAGGGCTCTGACCAGGGAGCGGTCACGGGGCCGGCGCAGCAGTGCCTCCATCACCTCGGGATCCGGTGCGAGCCGTACGTGCAGCCGGGCGTCGATCTGGCGGAGCAGGTCCTCGCGGCCGGTGAAGTAGTTGGAGGCGGTACCGGTGGGCACGCCCGCCTCGCCGTCCACCGCGCGGAACGTCAGCCCGCGCGCGCCCTCCCGCGCGAGCACCTCGATGCCGGCGTCCACCAGCGCCGCCCGCCGTTCCGGATTGCCCGCCATGCGGAACCCCTTCTCTTACTTGTCCTCGGTGCCGACAGCATCCCGGAAAAAGCTTGCCACCACTACATCCGGAGTACTACAACTGAAGCACTACAAGCGGAGTGGTTGACCGATCGCCCCGCAGCCTACGGAAAGAGACCGGCTTGCGAAAGCTCACGTACTTCGTCGCCTGCTCGCTCGACGGCTTCATCGGCGACGAACACGGCGAAGCCACCGCGATGTTCCGCTTCCTGGACGAGGAGTACCTCGACTTCCTCAAGACGGAGTTCGCGGAGACCCTGCCCACCGCTGCCCGCCGGCAGTTCGGCATGGAGCACCTGGAGAACCGGCGGTTCGACACCGTCATCCAGGGCCGGGCCAGCTACGAGGTGGCGCTGAAGGAGGGCATCACCAGCCCCTACGGCCACCTGCGCGAGTACGTCGCCTCGCGCACCCTGGGCACCTCGCCCGACCCGAACGTCGAGATCATCGACGGCGACCTGACCGGCCGGGTCCGCGAACTCAAGGCGGAGGACGGCGGGTTGGACATCTATCTGTGCGGCGGATCCCAGCTCGCGGGAGCCCTGCTCGACGAGATCGACGAACTCGTCATCAAGACCTACCCGATCGTCTACGGCACCGGCATGCCGATGTTCGGCACCGGCCTCGACATCAAGGAGTTCACCCTGGACTCGGTGCGCACCTTCGACAACGGTGTGCTCGTGCGCACGTACCGCAGGAAGCGCTGAGACCCCGCCCGCCCTACCCTGGGGGCATGGACAGCGAAGAACACGTCTGTCCCGTCTGCGGACAGCCAGTCGACACGGTCGTCCGGCGGCACAAGACGCTGGGCATCTGGGTCCCGCTGTGGGGCCCCGGCCCCTGTTACAACCCGAAGTGCGCGGCCCACACCGACCTCGCCGTCGGGCAGGAGCACCCCGCCCCACAGGACTCCGCCGCGAAAAAGGCCTGAACCCGTGTCGAGAATCCCGGCCCGGCTCCGACGTCCCCTGCGAGAGCCGCCCGCAGGAGGCGGCCCCCGAGCCGAAGGAGCGGACCATGAAGTACCTGGTGATGGTGCAGGGCACGCAGGCGGACTACGACGCGATGGCCGGCAAGGCCTCCGAGCACGCCCCGTCCTGGACCGAGGCGGAGCTCAAGGCCATGTACCTCTACATGGGTGCGATCAGCGACGACCTCGCCGAGTCCGGTGAACTCGTCGACGCCCAGGGGCTGGCCGAGCCCGCCCGGACCCGGCTGGTCGCGCGCGGCAGGGACGGCCGGACCGTGATCACCGACGGCCCGTACGGCGAGACCAAGGAGCTGATGGCCGGCTACTGGGTGGTGGACTGCGCGAGCCTGGACCGGGTCACCGAGATCGCGGAACGCGTCACCCGCTGCCCCGGCCCCGAGGGCCTGACCGACTACCCCGTGGTGATCCGGCCCATCATGGACGGCGCCGGGGACATCTGCGCCAAATGACCGGCCCGACCGGCCCGACCGGCATCGAGGACCTGCGCACCAGCGCGCCGCAGGTCCTCGGCGCGCTGGTGCGCCGGTACGGGCACTTCGAGACGGCCGAGGACGCCGTACAGGAGGCGCTGCTGGCGGCGGCCCGGCAGTGGCCGCAGAACGGGGTGCCGGACAACCCGCGCGGCTGGCTGATCAGGGCGGCGTCCCACCGGCTGACCGACGCGCTGCGCGCGGACGAGGCCCGGCGGGCGCGGGAGGAGCGGGCGGCGGCCCTCGCCGGCCGACCGGGCGCCCAGCGAGGGGGAGCGTCAGCCGGGCCAAGCAGAAGGTGCGGGACGTGCGGTTCGGGCGGCCCGACAACTGGGCCGAGCGGCTGCCCGCCGTCCTGCAGATCCTCTATCTGATCTTCGACGAGGGCTACACCGCGACCTCCGGAACCAGCCTCCAGCGCCGTGACCTGGCCGCCGAGGCGATCCGGCTGACCCGCACCGTCCACCGGCTGCTCCCGGACGACGGCGAGGTCGCGGGCCTGCTCGCGCTGATGCTGCTCACCGACGCCCGGCGCGCCGCACGCACCGGCCCGCACGGCGAACTGGTCCCGCTCGACGAACAGGACCGCGGCCGCTGGGACCCGGCCGCGATCGAGGAGGGCGGCGCCCTCGTCACCCGGGCGCTGTCCCAGGGCCCCGCCGGACCGTACGCGCTGCGCGCCGCCGTCGCCGCCGTGCATGACGGGGCACCCTCCGCCGAGGCCACGGACCGGCGCGAGATCCTCGGCCTGTACGACCTCCTCGTCCGCCAGGTCCCCGGCCCCGTGGAGCGCCTCAACCGCGCGGTCGCCGTCGCCATGGTGCACGGCCCCGAGGCCGGCCTCGCCGAACTCGACGGACGGGAGCGGGCGCTGGGCGACAGCCATCGCCTGGACGCGGTGCGCGGGCATCTGTGGGAGCGCGCGGGAGCGTACGACCGTGCCCGCGCCGCGTACGCCTCGGCGGCGGCCAGGACGCTCAGCCTCCCGGAGCGGCACTACCTGCAGACGCGTGCGGCACGGCTGAAGCCGTAGCGTGGCCGCATGCCGAAGCTTCCGCACATCGTCCACATCACCGAGCGCTCGCTGTGGGAGGCGGCCCGCGAACGCGGCACCTACGAGGTGTCCACCCGTGGCCGCACCCTCCAGGAGGAGGGGTTCATCCACTTCTCCACCCGTGAACAACTCCCGCGCATCGCGGCCTTCCTGTACGGCGACCACGAAGGCCCCGACGAGCTGGTGGTACTGGTCGTGGACCCGGCCCTGCTCGATGTACCGCTGAAGTACGAGGCCATGTCGCCGAACGGCGAGGAGTTCCCGCACGTGTACGGGCCGGTGCCGGTCGACGCCGTGGTGGACGTGGAGCCCTGGGGGTGAGCGAACAGCGCGGCGCGCGCCGCCGGTTATGGCGCTGGGCCGTCTGCGCCTGGGCCGTGGCGGTGGTCGCCGGGGGGCGGGCTCACCCGTACGTGACTACGCGTCGTTGACCGCCGCCGGCAGTCCGCCGGTCTCGGGGTCCCGGCCGGTCAGGCAGTACGTGCCGCCGGCCGGGTCGCGCAACACCGACCAGTGCGGGCCCTGGTGGACGCGGACGGCGCCCAGCCGCTCGTGCCGGGCCCGGGTCGTCGCGATGTCCGCGCAGGCGAGGTCCAGGTGGGCGGAGGCCGGGCGTTCGTCGTCGAGCCGCTGGAGCAGGATCCGGACGGGCAGGCCCGCGGGCGGCCTGAGCACCCGGAACTCCGGCAGGGAAACCGTCAGCAGCTCCCAGCCGGTCAGCGCGGCCCAGAACGCGGTCTCGGTGTCGTACGCCGAGGGCGGGACGTCCAGGCACACCTGGTCCAGGCGGCTGCCGTCGACCACCGGTGGCCGCACCGTCTCCGTGTGCCACGGCACGGCGCAGAACAGCTGACCGGCGGGCGAGCGCAGCACTGCCCAGTCGCCGTGATCCGCCACGAGCCCCGCGCCGAGGTCCAGGGCCGCCCGGACCAGGGCCGCCGGGTCATCGAGGCAGAGGTCGAGGTGCGCGCCGCCCGCGCCCTCGGTGACGCCCTGGAGTTTCACGCACGCGTCCGTCCCGTCGGGCAGCAGCGTCATGAATTCGCCCTGATCACCGCGCGGTTCGGAGGGCCGGGTGCCGGTGACGGCCGTCCAGAAGGCACGGGCCTCGGCGAGGCGGGCGGCGGGGCGGTCGATGAAGGCGTAGGTCCAGCGGATGGTGTTCATGGCGGGGATCGTAGGCAGCCGACCCCGCCGCGCCGGGGGAATTTCAGTCCGCGGGCCGCTGCAGGAACCGCAGCATGTTCCCGGCCGGGTCCCGGAAGGCGCAGTCGCGGACCCCGTACGGCTGGTCCGTCGGCTCCTGGAGCACGTCGCCGCCGGCCTCCCGGACCCGCTCGTACAGCCCGTCGCAGTCCTCGGTGGTGAAGATGACCCCGCGCAGCAGCCCCTTGGCGAGCAGCTCGGCGATCGCCTGCTTGTCGGCCGGGGAGATGTCCGGGCTCGCGCCGGGCGGCTCCAGCACGATCTCCACGTCCGGCTGGAGCGGCGAGCCCACGGTGACCCACCGCATCCCCTCGAAGCCCACGTCGTTGCGGACCTCCATGCCGAGCACGTCACAGTAGAAGTGGAGCGCCTTGTCGTGGTCGTCCACGGCGATGAAGCACTGCTTGAGTTTCAGGTCCATGGCTTCACGCTAGGGCCAGACGCGTCCGGCCGCTTCAGTACGGCCGGCGGCGCGGGCGGGTGAACGTACGGGCCACGCAGGACGGGATCACCGCGCTCTCCTCGTGCGGGCGGGCCCGGTAGGCGCTCGGTGTCTCGCCGACCAGCTCGGTGAACCGGGAGCTGAAGGAGCCGAGGGAGGTACAGCCCACCGCGAAGCACACCTCGGTCACGGTGAGGTCGCCGCGGCGCAGCAGCGCCTTGGCCCGCTCGACCCGGCGGGTCATCAGATAGCTGTACGGCGTCTCCCCGTACGCCTTGCGGAAGCTGCGCTGGAAGTGGCCGGGCGACATGTGGGCGCCACGCGCCAGCTCGGTCATGTCGAGCGGCTCGGCGTACTCGCGGTCCATGCGGTCGCGCACCCGCCGCAGCCGTACCAGGTCCTCCAGGGTCACCTCCCCAGCTTGGCACAGCGCGCCCTGGGCCCGGCCGGAACGTCCACGTCCGGCCGGAACGCATTCACCAACGGATGCTCGTGGACGACGGCGTCGACCTGGTCAAGTTCTGGTTCTCCGTCTCGCAGAGCGAGCAGCGCACCCGCTTCACGATCCGTCAGGTCGACCCCGTACGGCAGTGGAAGCTCAGCCCGATGGACCTGGCCTCGCTGGACCGCTGGGACGACTCATCGGCGCGAAGGTCGTCTTGTTCCGCGAGACGGACACCGAGCACGCCCCGTGGACCGTCGTGAAGAGCAACGACAAGAAACGCGCCCGCGTCGAGGCCGTGCGCAGCGTCCTGGCCCGCTTCGCCTGCACCGACAAGGACGAGGAGGTCGTCGGCACGCCCGACCCGCGCATCGTGGGTGCGGCGGCGGGGCTCCTGGAGGCGGGGGAGGACGACCGCGCCCACCAGGCCCGGCCCCAGGGACGGGGCGCATCGCGAGGGCCTCCTGGTCAGGCGCGAAAAAACCGCACCCGGCCCCCAGGCACGCCGTGTTCGGCGGCCCCGGGGACCGGGTGCGGGAAGGCGGGATGCTCAGGCCTTCTTGGTCTCCCAGAAGATCTTGTCGATCTGGGCGATGTAGTCCAGAGCCTTCTGGCCCGTGGCCGGGTCGGTCGACGCCTTGGCGGCCGAGAGGGCCTTCAGGGTGTCGTTCACCAGCTGGTGCAGCTCCGGGTACTTCTCGAAGTGCGGGGGCTTGAAGTAGTCGCTCCAGAGCACGGAGACGTGGTGCTTGGCCAGCTCCGCGCGCTGCTCCTTGATGACGGTGGCACGCGCCTGGAAGTGCGGGTCGTCGTTGGCGGCCATCTTGTCCTGAACGGCCTTCACGGACTCCGCCTCGATGCGGGCCTGGGCCGGGTCGTACACACCGCAGGGCAGGTCGCAGTGCGCGCTGACCTTGACCTTGGGGGCAAACAGGCGGGAAAGCATGGAGCATTCCTTCCTCGTGATCGTCTTCTCAGGTGCGACATTACTCCCTGAGGGACGGGTTTTCGTGAGTGCCCCCTAGGGCTTAGGACAAAAGTCCAGGGTCAGACTGAGACTGGTGGAGGAACGGACCGGGGAGGTGCCGGGGATGCCGGAGCTGTCGCAGGAGACCGAGCGGGGGAGGGCCGGGGCGCCCTTCGGGCTGGCCGAGGTGACCGGCCCGTCCATGGTTCCCACGCTGCATCACGGAGACCGGCTGCTGTTGCAGTACGGGGCCGCGATCAGGCCCGGGGACGTCGTCGTCCTGCGTCATCCCTTCCAGCAGGACCTGCTGGTCGTCAAGCGTGCCGTGGAGCGGCGCGACGGCGGCTGGTGGGTGCTCGGGGACAATCCCTACGCGGGCGGGGACAGTACCGACTACGGGGTCGTGCCCGAGGAGCTGATCCTCGGCAAGGCGCGGTTCCGGTACCGGCCGCTCAAGGACGGTCAGCGCTCGCCGCTGGCGGTGGCGCGCTGGGTGCTCTCGGCCGCCAGGCCGCTGCTGCCCGACCGGTCGGCCTCCAGGCGCTTGCGGGCGCGGTAGGCGGCCACGTTGGCGCGGGTCGCGCAGCGGTCCGAGCAGTAGCGCCGGGAGCGGTTGGTGGACGTGTCGAGGTAGGCGTTGCGGCAGGGCGCGGCCTGGCACAGGCCGAGGCGGTCGACGCCGTACTCGGTCAGGTGGAACGCCAGGCCCATCGCCGCTATGGCGGCGTAGCCCGCGGTGGCGTTGGACGGGTGGTCGGCCAGGTGCATGTGCCACAGGGGGCGGCCGTCCTCGTCGCGGTAGTCGTGCCCGGAGATCTGCGGGCTCACCGGGAACTCCAGCAACAGGGAGTTCAGCAGGTCCACGGCGAGCGTCTCGTCGCCCTGGTCCGCCGCCTCGAAGACCGCGCGCAGCCTGCCCCGTACCGAGCGGAAGCGCGTGACATCGGCGTCGGTGGCGCGGCGGCCCGCCGACGCGTTCACCCCGAAGAGGTCGCGGACGGCCTCGACCGAGGTCAGCGAGTCCTTGCCCCGGACCGGTTCCTCGCTGTTGACGAGGCGTACGGCGTAATCCGAGTAATAGGCCAGTTCCACTTGTAGTCCTTACGGAGGCGCTCTATGGTCATGTCTGCGGTCGGGTAACAGCCGGTCGTGCTTCCAGGGTATTACGCATGCATGAGGGGACGGGGAATCGATGACCACCAGCACCGGAACCGACTGGGCCGCCTGGCAGGAGAGCTGGGACCGGCAGCAGGAGTGGTACATGCCGGACCGCGAGGAGCGGTTCCGGATCATGCTCGACATGGTCGAGGCGCTGGTCGGCACGGCCCCGCGCGTGCTCGACCTCGCCTGCGGCACCGGCACCATCACCGCCCGGCTGCTGGCGCGGTTCCCCGAGGCCACCAGCACCGGCGTCGACCTCGACCCGGCCCTGCTCGCCATCGCGCGCGGCACCTTCGAGGGCGACGACCGCGTCTCCTTCGTCACCGCGGACCTCAAGGACCCCGACTGGCCGGCGCGGCTGCCGTACGACTCCTACGACGCGGTCCTGACGGCCACGGCCCTGCACTGGCTGCACAGCGAACCCCTCGCGGCCCTCTACGGTCGGGTCGCGGGGCTGGTCCGCGACGGCGGTGTCTTCATGAACGCGGACCACATGATCGACGAGAGCACGCCCCGGATCAACGCGGCGGAGCGCGCCCAGCGGCACGCGCGCATGGATCAGGCCAAGCAGGACGGTGCCCTGGACTGGGCCGAGTGGTGGCAGGTGGCGGCGAAGGACCCGGTCCTCGCCGAGCCCACCGCCCGCCGCTTCGAGATCTACGGCGAGCACGCCGACGGGGACATGCCGTCCGCGGCATGGCACGCGCGCGTGCTGCGCGAGAAGGGCTTCGCCGAGGCACGGCCCGTGTGGTGCTCGCCGTCGGACACGCTGCTCCTCGCACTGAAGTAGCCGCACCGGAGCGGGCGCACCCACGGAGAAGGGCGGTACGGGGATCCCGTACCGCCCTTCTCGTGGTGGAGCGTCAGAGCACCTTGGACAGGAACGACTGGGTCCGCTCGTGCTGAGGGTTCGTCAGCACGTCGCGGGGATGGCCGGATTCGACCACCACGCCGCCGTCCATGAAGACCAGGCTGTCGCCCACCTCGCGGGCGAAGCCCATCTCGTGGGTGACGACGACCATCGTCATGCCCGACTCGGCGAGGTCGCGCATGACGTCCAGGACGTCGCCGACCAGCTCCGGGTCGAGGGCCGAGGTCGGCTCGTCGAACAGCATCAGCTTCGGGTCCATGGCGAGGGCGCGGGCGATGGCGACGCGCTGCTGCTGGCCGCCGGAGAGCTGCGAGGGGTAGTTCCCGGCCTTGTCGGCCAGGCCCACACGCTCCAGGAGCTGCATGGCACGCTCCTTGGTCTCGGCCTTGGAGGCGCCCTTGACCTGGACCGGCGCCTCGATGACGTTCTCCACGGCCGTCATGTGCGGGAACAGGTTGAAGCGCTGGAAGACCATGCCGATGTCCCGGCGCTTGAGCGCGACCTCGCTGTCCTTCAGCTCGTACAGCTTGTCGCCCTTCTGGCGGTAGCCGACCAGCTCGCCGTCCACGTACAGACGGCCCGCGTTGACCTTCTCGAGGTGGTTGATGCACCGCAGGAAGGTCGACTTGCCGGAGCCGGAGGGGCCGATGAGGCAGAACACCTCGCCCGGCTTCACCTCCAGGTCGATGCCCTTGAGGACCTCGACGGGACCGAAGGACTTGTGCACGCCCTCGGACTTGACCATCGGGACGGACGAGTGCTGCGGGGTGGAGTCCGTCTTGCTCAGCTTGTCGGTCATGCCGTGACCTTCCTGCTCGAGAAGGTCGTCAGGTGTGCCCTGACCTTCTGCCACGGAGTGGGCGGCAGGCTGCGGCTGGAACCGCGGGCGTAGTACCGCTCGATGTAGTACTGGCCGACGCTGAGGATCGACGTCATGATCAGGTACCAGGCCGCGGCCAGGAAGTACATCTCCACCGGGGCGCCGGAGTTCTGGCCGATGTCCTGGGCGTAACGGAAGAGCTCGGGATACTGGACGGCCGCCACGAGCGAGGTCGTCTTCAGCATGTTGATGACTTCGTTGCCCGTCGGCGGCACGATCACGCGCATCGCCTGCGGGATGACGATCCGGCGCAGCGTCTTGCTGTGGCTCATGCCCAGCGCGTGGGCCGCCTCGGTCTGGCCCTCGTCGACCGCGAGCAGGCCGGCACGGCAGATCTCCGCCATGTACGCGGCCTCGTTCAGGCCGAGGCCGAGCAGCGCCGTCAGCAGCGGCGTCATGAAGTCCGACCAGTAGTTCTTGTAGATCGGACCGAGGTTGATGTACTCGAAGACCAGGCCCAGGTTGAACCACAGGAACAGCTGGACCAGGACCGGGGTGCCGCGGAAGAACCAGATGTAGAACCATGCGATCGACGAGGTCACCGGGTTCTTCGACAGGCGCATCACGGCGAGGCCGATGCCGCCCAGGATGCCGATCAGCATCGACAGGACCGTCAGCAGGAGGGTCTTGTAGACACCGGTCAAGATCCGGTCGTCGAAGAAGTAGTCCGGAACCGCGTGCCAGTTGATCTTGCCCTGGCCGAACGCGTAGATGATCGCGACGAGGATCGCGATCGCGATGACGGCGGTGACGTACCGCCCGTAGTGCCGGACCGGGATGGCCTTGATGGCCTCCGGGCCGGCCGGCGGGGTGTCCGCCGGCTCCGCCGTCTTCTCGATGTCAGTCACGGGTGTTGCCTCTCGGTGGCCGCTCGGGTGCCGCGGGTCACTTGCCGCCGTTGATCGCGGACTCCTTGACGGCGCCGTCCTCGGCGCCCCACTTCTCGAGGATCTTCTGGTACTCGCCGCTCTTGATGATCGCGTTCATCGCGGCCTGGAGCGCGTCCCGCAGCTGGGTGTCGCTCTTGGCGACGGCGATGCCGTACGGGGCCGCCTCGACCTGGTCACCGACGATCTGGAAGTCCTTGCCGCCGCCCGAGGTCTTCACCGCGTACGCGGCGACCGGGAAGTCGGAGGAGGCCGCGTCCACGCCGCCCGAGCGCAGCCGGGTCTGGGACTGCTGGTCGTCGTCGAACGCCTCGATGGAGAGCTTCTTGCCGCTCGGACACTTCTTGGCCTCCTGCTTGGCCAGGTCCTCCGAGACGGTGCCGCGCTCGACGGCGATCTTCTTGCCGCACAGGTCCGTCCAGGACGTGATGCCCTTGGTGTCGCCCTTGCGGGTGTAGATCGAGACACCGGCGGTCAGGTAGTCGACGAAGTCGACACCCTCGCCGACCTTCTTGCCGGTGTCCGGGTCGACGCCCTCCTGACGGTTCTTGTTGTCCGTCATCGCCGACATCGCGGTGTCGTAGCGGCCGGAGCGCAGACCGGTGAGCAGGGCGTCGAAGGTGCCGTTCTCGAACGTGAGCTTCACGCCGAGCTGCTTGCCCATGGCCGCCGCGAGGTCGGGGTCGAGGCCGACGACGTTGCCGGAGGAGTCCTTGAACTCGACCGGGGCGTAGGCGATGTCCGAACCGACCTTGATCTCGCCCTTGTCGCGGATCTCCTTGGGGAGCTTGTCGGCGAGCGGGGCATTGCTGGTGGACGCACTGCCGGAGCCGTTGTCCTTGCCCTTGGTCTGGTCACCGCAGCCGGTGAGCAGCAGGGCGCCTGCGACCGCGATCGCACCGACCGCGGTGAGCCGGGAGTGCGCGGCGGTCGTACGACGGGTGGAGCTTGCGGTCATCGTGGTTCCTCCGGCGGAAGGGAAGAGGTGCCGATGGGTCGACGGAAACACACACCATCGGGTGTCGCGACCTCGTGGGTTTACCGCATCTTGCCATTCGGACTACGCCATTCAGGGGCGTCACTATGTCAAAATCGCATAACGGGTGACCCCCGAACCGCGTCAGGTCCCGCCAGGACGGGACTTCACGGCCGCAGATCTGCGGAAATCCATCACTCCGGCCGGAAAATCTTCGGGTCATCTCACGATGTGGTCCCTCGTTGCGCGGATGATCGATCAGGTTCGAGTTACCCACGAGTCATATCTGTGTTGTGCTCGTGTCAGCCGCGTGTCATCCACGTGTGGCCTTCTGGTCGCGAGATGTGACCTTGCACCTAATGGACTCGTCGTGAGCGCCGTCCGTCCGGTAAGAAGGTTCTTTACACCCCTCATCCGGGGCTCAGGGCGCGTGTGCGGCGCGCCCGTCGCGTATGTGCTCGTACGTATCAGCAATCGGGCCTTGCGCGGTGCCCGCCCACCCCTCACCAGGAGTGGTCGACCCTCAAACCATGCATACCTAAGGGGTAAAACAAAGTGGCAGCGGAGATCGTCAATCCTCGCAGCGACAGCAGTACGGATCAGGACGGGGCCGAGCCCCTCGATTCCTTCGATCCGGCGTTCGCGCTGCACCGTGGCGGCAAGATGGCCGTGCAGGCCACCGTGCCGGTCCGCGACAAGGACGACCTTTCCCTCGCGTACACGCCCGGCGTCGCCCGCGTGTGCACCGCGATCGCGGAGCAGCCGGACCTGGTCAACGACTACACCTGGAAGTCCTCCGTGGTGGCTGTCGTGACCGACGGTACGGCCGTGCTCGGGCTCGGGGACATCGGTCCCCAGGCCTCCCTCCCCGTGATGGAGGGCAAGGCGATCCTGTTCAAGCAGTTCGGTGGCGTCGACGCGGTGCCGATCGCGCTCGACTGCACGGGCGTGGACGAGATCGTCGAGACCGTGGTCCGGCTCGCTCCCTCCTTCGGCGGAGTGAACCTGGAGGACATCTCGGCACCCCGGTGCTTCGAGATCGAGAAGCAGCTCCAGGAGCGGCTCGACATCCCGGTCTTCCACGACGACCAGCACGGCACTGCCGTCGTGACCCTCGCGGCGCTGCGGAACGCGGCGCGGCTGAGCGGGCGCGAGATCGGGCAGCTGCGGGCCGTCATCTCGGGCGCCGGCGCGGCCGGTGTCGCCATCGCCAAGATGCTGGTCGAGGCCGGCATCGGGGACGTGGCGGTGGCGGACCGCAAGGGCGTCGTGTCGGCGGACCGCGAGGACCTGACGTCGGTCAAGCGCGAACTGGCCGGGTTCACCAACAAGGCCGGCATCACCGGCTCGCTGGAGGACGCCCTCGCGGGCGCCGACGTCTTCATCGGCGTCTCCGGCGGTACGGTCCCGGAGGAGGCCGTGGCCTCCATGGCGGAGGGTGCCTTCGTGTTCGCGATGGCCAACCCGAACCCGGAGGTCCACCCCGACGTGGCCCACAAGTACGCGGCGGTCGTCGCGACCGGGCGCTCGGACTTCCCGAACCAGATCAACAACGTGCTGGCCTTCCCGGGCATCTTCGCGGGCGCGCTGCAGGTGCGGGCCACTCGGATCACCGAGGGCATGAAGATCGCTGCCGCGGAGGCGCTGGCCGCTGTGGTCGGGGACGACCTCGCCGCCGACTACGTCATCCCGTCACCGTTCGACGAGCGGGTTGCTCCGGCCGTGACCGCGGCGGTTGCTGCCGCTGCTCGTGCCGAGGGCGTTGCTCGTCGCTGACGTTGCGCTGAATGGCCCCGTCCTTTTGGGCGGGGCCATTTTCTTTACGCGCCCGCCCGTTCGGGTGCCGCGAGGGCGCCCTCGAGGGCGGGGGCGCCGGGCTGCGCCGCACGGGTGCCGTCATGCAAGAGGGCATGTGTCACAGCGCCGTGCAGTTCCGTCAGCTGCACAGCGCACCTATCGTCGAGCCCATGTTCGCTGCCTACGCCGCCCGAATCGACCGCGACCAGCCGCTCTCCGGCCTTGAGTTGGGGGAGCGCCCGGCCCCCGAGGCCCGGCCCGGCTGGAGCACGATCACCGTGCGGGCCGCCTCCCTCAACCACCACGACCTCTGGTCCCTGCGGGGCGTCGGACTCCCGGAGGAACGGCTGCCGATGATCCTCGGCTGCGACGCCGCCGGGATCGACGAGGACGGCAACGAGGTCGTCCTGCACTCCGTCATCGGCCAGACCGGTCACGGCGTCGGCCCCAAGGAGCCGCGCTCCATCCTCACCGAGCGCTACCAGGGCACCTTCGCCGAGCAGGTCGCCGTGCCGACCTGGAACGTCCTGCCCAAGCCGAAGGAGCTGTCCTTCGCGGAGGCCGCCTGCCTGCCGACCGCGTGGCTGACGGCGTACCGGATGCTGTTCACCAACGCCGGGGTGCGACCCGGTGACTCGGTCCTCGTGCAGGGCGCGGGCGGCGGTGTCGCCACGGCCGCGATCGTGCTGGGCAAGGCGGCCGGTCTGCGGGTCTTCGCCACCAGCCGGGACGAGGCGAAGCGGAAGCGGGCCCTGGATCTGGGCGCGGTCGAGGCGGTGGAGCCGGGGGCCCGGCTGCCGCAGCGGGTGGACGCCGTCATCGAGACCGTCGGCGCCGCCACCTGGTCCCACTCGGTGAAGTCCCTGCGGCCCGGCGGGACGATCGTCATCTCCGGTGCCACCAGCGGCGACCGTCCCTCGCACGCCGAGCTGACCCGGATCTTCTTCCTGGAACTGAAGGTCGTCGGCTCCACCATGGGCACCAAGGAGGAGCTGGAGGACCTGCTCTCCTTCTGCGCCGCCACCGGCGTACGACCCGTCATCGACGAGGTGCTGCCCCTGGACCGGGCCCGCGAGGGCTTCGAACGGCTGGAGTCCGGCGATCAGTTCGGGAAGATCGTCCTGACCAACGGCTGATCTGCCGTGGCCGCCGAGGTGCGGCCGACGCTTCTCCGTCCGGCGGCGTGTCCCGGGTGTCCGGGGCACGCCGCCGGGTCGGCCTGGGTGGGTCAGACCTTCGGGCCGCGCAGCAGCGCCCCGATGTGGGCCGCCGCCGCCGACAGCTGGCGGCGGGCGTCGCGGAGCTGGTCGGCGGTGACGCCGTGGTCGCGGGCCGCGTCGCGGATGTCGTCGCGGAAGCGGTCGAGCAGGCGGTCCAGGTCGCGGGTGGGGTCGCCGGTGCCGTCCTCGTGGGCCCAGGACGGCTCGTACTCGGCCGGGAAGTCCTCCGGGGTGGCGGTGTAGTCCGGTCCCGAAGCGGGGGCCGGCTTGCGGACGCCCTGGCCCGGCTCCCCGGCGGCGCGGCCGAAGCCCCAGTCCCTGCCGACCTCCTTCCCGTAGTCCTTCCCGAACTCGCCGAACTCCTTGGCCAGTTCGGTCAGGCCCTCCCGTACGCCGGTCGGCCAGTCGCCGCGCGTGAAGTGGTCCTGCACCCGCTCCTGGACGTGGCGGGCGATGCGCTGCATCTCCTCCTGGGCCTGGGCCCGCGCCCGCGCCTGGGCCTCCTGGGCCTGGTGCCGGGCCCGCTGGGCCTCCTCGCGGGCCCGACGGCTCTCGTCCTTGGCGCGGCGGGCCTGTTCCTTCCACTCCTGCTTGACCCGGCGCATCTCCTCCTTGGCGGCCCGCCAGGCCTCCTTGTCGGTGAGGTCGCCGTACTCCGCGAAGGGGCCCGCCTCGCCGCCGCCCGCCCTGGTGCCCCGGCGGGCCTCGGAGGCGGCCGCGCGCATCTCGCGCCGCAGGTCGCCCGCCGCACCGCGCACGTCCGCCTTTATCTCGGCGGCGAGTTCGGCGACGGACTCGCGGATCTCCAGCTCCAGGTCGGCCAGTTCGCCGCTGCGGTCGGCCAGTTCGGCGCGGCCGGCGTCCGTGATGGCGTACACCTTGCGGCCGCCCTCGGTGGTGTGGGTGACCAGGCCCTCGGCCTCCAGCTTGGCCAGGCGGGGGTAGACCGTGCCCGCCGAGGGGGCGTACAGGCCCTGGAAGCGCTCTTCGAGGAGCCTTATCACCTCGTAGCCGTGACGCGGGGCCTCGTCGAGCAGCTTGAGCAGATAGAGGCGGAGGCGGCCGTGGGCGAAGACGGGGGGCATGTCAGAGCACCTTCTTGTCGGTCGTGCCGTCGGCCGGGTCGCCGGGGGCGTCGGAGCCCCGGCCGGAGACGGAATTGTCCCCCGGGACGGCCCCGGGTACGGCCGCCGGGTCGGTCGGTGTCCCGGTGGCCGCGGGGTCGGCGGGCGGCGCCGCCTCCCACGGGGTGTCGTGCTCGTCCTCGCCCGGCGGGCGGCGCAGCAGGGCGATGGAGCCGGAGACCGTGGTGGCCCGGAGCTTGCCGTTGCCCGCGCCGAGCCGTCCGGTGATCTTGTGGGCGCCCCACTGGCCGTGGACCCGCAGGCCGTCGAAGGCGTTGGAGATCGTGCCGCTCGCGGTGTTCGCCTCCACGTCCGCGTCCGCCGGGTGCGGCAGGCGGATGGCGATCTCGCCGGAGACGCTGGTGAGCCGGACGTCGGTGGGGCCGTCCGGGTCCAGGTCGATGATCATGGAGCCGCTGACGGAGTCGGCGCGGACGGAGGCGCCCGAGCCCTCGACCACGGTCAGGTCGCCCGAGACCGAGTTGAACCGCAGGTCGCCCGTGACGGCCTGGGCCTCCAGGTTCCCGGACACGGTGTCGGCGCGGACCGGGCCGGAGAGGCCGACGAGGGTCGTGTCGCCGTTGACGCCCTTGATCACCGAGGGGCCGTCGAGGCCGGAGACGACCGCGGCCGCGCCGACCACGCCCACCTCCACGCGCGTGTCGGCGGGGACCGCGAGGGAGACGACGGCGCTGCGCCGCCAGCCCTTGCGATCGAGCCACTTGAGGAAGCCCTTCCAGGGCAGGTCCTCGTAGGCCACCGTGAGGGTGCCGCCCTCCTGCTTGACGGTCAGAGGCGGGCCCTCGATGTCCGAGACCTCCAGACGGGCGGAACCTTCGTCCGTGCCCACGACGTTCACCGTTCCGTTGACGATGCGCACGTGCAGGTCGCTCACGGGGGTGTCGAACGTGAGCTTCCGCGGCTCGGTGACGGACCACTCGGACATGGGGAGCCTCCTCGGCGGGACGCGGTCGCGCTGCCGCGACACGCCATATCGCGTCTTCTGTCAAACACGATATATCGCGGTCGTCGAAAGTCAAGACACCCGTTGGTGTGGCGCTCCCGGCGTTCCTGGCGCGTGGGGCGCTGCGGCCGGCGTACGAAAAGGTGCGCGAGCGCGGGTGGCTCATGCGCCGGGGTGCTGCTCTGCGTGGGTGCACGGGTACGTGATCGTTCCCCGTTGCATAGGCTGTCCCTGAGCTACGTACACGCAGGAAAGGCAGCCCATGTACTTCACCGACCGCGGGATCGAGGAGTTGGAGAAGCGGCGCGGCGAGGAAGAGGTCACGTTCGAGTGGCTTGCCGAGCAGCTGCGCACGTTCGTGGATCTGAACCCGGACTTCGAGGTGCCCGTCGAGCGGCTCGCGACCTGGCTCGCGCGGCTCGACGACGAGGACGACGAGTAGGCCGCAGCGACCACTTCCGTCACAGTAGGGGCGATCATCGGCCTTCTCCTCCCATGACCCTCCCCCGTCGCTTTATCCGGAGTTAGCCTTCTCCTCCCATTCAGCGAACGGGGGCGTCATGGGTGGAGGAGTCGAACGCATACGGCTCGACGACGGAACCGTCGTCTGGGCCAGGATCGGCGCGGCCGACGAGGAAGCGCTGGGTGACGGCGCGTACTGGGACACCGGCTTCGGGGACCGGGTCATCGACATGGCGGGCGGCCTCGCCGGCACGGTCGGGGGCGTCGTGCGCTCTCTGCGCGCCGGTCTGGACACACCCGCCCCGGTCGAGGTGTCCGTCAGCTTCGGAATCGAACTGACGGCGCAGGCCGGCAAGATCGTGAGCGCCATCGCGGAGGGCGGCGGCAAGTCCTCCCTCACGGTGTCCCTGACCTGGACCGAACCGCCCGCGACGGCGGACGGCACGGACCCCGCGGCGCCCGGCGGCGCCGTCGTACCGCCCCGGTCCCCGGCCTCCGGCACCGTATGAGCGCCTTCGACGAGATGGTGCGCCCCTCCCTCGCACGCATCGGCGCACCGGGTGACGGGTATGCAACGGACCGTGACCTGTACTGGGGGTCGGGGTTCTTCATAGCCCCCGGCCGGCTGTTGACCTGCGCCCACGTCGTGGGGAAGGGGGGAGCCGCGGTGTGCCGAGGGGAGAGCGCCATACGCGTGACCTGGCAGGAGCGCACCGCTGCCGGCACGTGGGAGGAGCGCACCGGCGCCGGGACGGCCGAACTCCTCGCGCCACGGCCCGAGACCCCGGAGTCGTTCCGCGATCCCTGGCCGTTCCCCGACCTCGCGCTCGTCCGCGTCAGCGGCGCGGACGACGTGCGCTGCCTCTGGCTGAGCGACCGCGAGCCCGGCGCCCGCACCCCGATCGGGCTGTACGGCTGGTCCGTGCAGACCGGCGAACTGGGCATCCGGCACGGCACCGGTGAGCTGGCGGGCTCCGACGCACGGGCGCTGCTGCTCGGCGGCAGTCTGCCGATCGGCGGGCTGTCCGGCGGGCCCGTCCTGGACCTGCGGCACGGCTCCGTCATCGGCGTGATCAAGGGGCGCCGCCGGGAGGAGGGGGTCGCCGTCCCGGTCACCGCCCTGCACGAGCTGCCGGACCCGCGCGAGGGCCCCGCCGTCCTGCACGAGGTCCTGCGCGCACACGACCTGCACCACCTTCGCCTCCTCGACGACCCGTCGCCGTACGCGAACTGGACCACGCTCCAGGCCGCCCTGCCCGCCCTCGCGCCCCCCGCCACCGCGATCACCGCCGACCTCCGCGCCCGGCTCTACGGCCACCTCGCCGAGCTGCCGCCGCCCACCGGAGCGGGCGAGATCGTCCACCTCGTGGAGGAGGTCAAGGAGCAGGTGCGCGGCGAGCGGCTGCGCTCGCTGGTGCTGCAGAACGTGCGGACGTGGCGTGAGGGCGCCGGGCTGCTGTACGGGCTGCGCACGCTGGAGCCGGGCGGCGGCGGCACGCTGGTCGACCTCGACGCCGTCCTGCTGTACGCGGCCAAGGTGGTCCGAAGGTCCGTGCAGGAGCGGCCCGGCGAGGTGGATCCCGCGCGGCTGAGGGCATTCGCCGACTGGCTCGGCGGGCAGGCGGACGGCCACCGGAACTGGGCGGTGGGCGAGGCGATCCGGGGGCTGCTGGAGGGCGTCGACGGCCAGGGCGGTGACGGCGGTCGCCCCGCCGGGCCCGCGGCCCCGCCCGTCGTACGGCCGGCCGCCACCCGGACCGACGTCCTCGTCAAGGTGGGCCGGCCCATGTACGACGGGCGCTACCCGTGGAGCGTGCAGCTGATCTACGACGGCCTGGACGTCACCCCGGTCGACGCCGACGACCGCGGCGTCCGCGTCGAGGAGCTGGCCGCGGCCCTGCGCGGACCGCTGGCCCAGGCGCTCAGCCAGGGCGACCACGGGGAGCATCTGGCCGCGCTGGAGGTGTTCCTGCCGCGCAAGCTGTTCGATCTGCCGGTGGACGAGTGGCAGTTGCTGCCCGGTGCCGAGGCCATGGCGACCACGGAGACGGACACGGACGACGACGAGGACGACGGTGATGTCGTCGACGAGCGGTCCATGCCGCTCGGGATGCGCCGGACCGTCGTCGTCCGGGACGTGCTGCGCAACGACCGTCCGCCCACGCCCGAGTGGCGCAGGCGCCGGCGCGGCGTGGTCGGCGGGCCGCTCGCGCACGAGCCGCTGCACGGCCGGGCCCCGGACGACGGCCACCCCGCCGCGGCCCGCTCCGCGGGCAAGTACCCGTACTACGGCGCCCTGTCGGCGATGGACGACGCGTGCGTTCCGGTCTACTGCGGTCCCGTCGGCAGCGGGGAGGGGCAGGCGGCGATGAGGGACGCGCTGATGGCCGGCCACTCGGTGGTGCTCTGGCGCCGGGACCGGCACGACCACGACGAGTGCAAGGACTTCCACCGGCAGGCCGCCCATGTGCTGGGGATGGCCCGGAACGCCGAGGGCCTGCACGGCCCGGTGCGTGACCTGCGCATCCGGCTGTACGACCCCGAGTCGGCCCGGGCCCAGGGCCTGCGCGGGAAGCTGGCCGTACTGTTCGATCCGCCGGACCGGCCGCCGTACGGCACCGAGACGATGCGGCCGCCGCCACTGGCCGCCCCCGGCGGGTGACCCGCCCCGCGTCCACGCCGGACACCCCGTCAATCCCCTTGATTCGCAAGGCTGTTCGGCGGGCCGGAAGTGAACGCCGGACCCCCCGAACCCAAGCGGACACGGCCGCCTGACGGTAGCCTCGTACGTCGAACGGCCGGGCCCGCTGCATGATCACCAGAGCCGGGAGGAGCCCAAGGTGAACGACTGGCGGATCTACCGCGGAGTGGGTCAGCCGCACGACGGCATGCTGCGGTTGCCGGCACCGCCGCCCTGGCGCGACTTCGCGGCCTCCCGGGAGAGCACGGAGACCGGCCCGGAGGACCCCAGCAGCGCCCGCCGGCTCGGCGTCCGCCGCCGTCTGGTCGAGAGCTACGCGCCCCGGCCGGCCGAGGTGGACGCGGTCAACGCGGCCCTCTATCTGCGCCGGCCCCTGCTGGTGACCGGCAACCCGGGCACGGGCAAGTCGACCCTGGCGTACGCGATCGCCCATGAACTCGGCCTCGGCAAGGTCCTGCGCTGGCCCATCGTCAGCCGCACCACCCTCCAGGACGGCCTGTACCGGTACGACGCGATAGGCCGCCTCCAGGACGTCCAGCTGGAGCGCGCCCGCGGCGCCGAGGACGCGACGGCCGCCCCCGGCATCGGCTCGTACATCCGGCTCGGCCCGCTCGGCACCGCGCTGCTGCCCGCCGAGCAGCCCCGCGTGCTGCTCATCGACGAACTCGACAAGAGCGACCTCGACCTGCCCAACGACCTGCTCAACACCCTGGAGGAAGGCGAGTTCTCGATCCCGGAGCTGGAGCGGCTGGCCGACCGCGAACCCGTCGTCGAGGTGCTCGACCACGGCGGCGACCGGGTCGCCGTGCACGGCGGACGGATCGCGTGCACCGCCTTCCCGGTGATCGTCCTGACCTCCAACGGCGAACGCGACTTCCCCGCCCCCCTCCTGCGGCGCTGCGTCCAGCTGGAGCTGGACCCGCCCGGCGAGGAGCAGCTCACCGCCATGGTCGAGGCGCATCTCGGCGCGGACGGCGTCGAGGCCGGCCCGGATCTCATCCGCAGGTTCCTGGAGCGCGAACCCGGCGAGGTGCTCGCCGCCGACCAGCTCCTCAACGCCCTCTTCCTCACCCGGCACGACCCGCGCGCGCAGAGCCTCACCCGGGAGCGGATCGCCGAGATGCTCATGCAGCCGCTCGACCGTACGAGGTGATGGCCCGATGCCCGGGATGCGCCTGGACGAGCTGATCGGCAAGCTGCGCCAGGGCGGGCTCGACCTCACCGCCGAGGACGTGGCGGACGCGGTCTGGCTGGCCCGGCGGCTCGGCGCGGCCCCGCCCCGCGACGCCCCCGGACCGCCCGGCACCACCCCGGCCCACCAGGCCGACGGCGACTCGGAGCCGTCGCCGCCCGATTCCGCCGCGACGCCGGTCACCGACCCGCCCCGGGCCCGGACGGACGCCCCCGCCGCCCCGGTCCCGCTGCTCACCCCCGGTCTCACCCCGCGCCCGCGGTCCGACTCCGTCGCGCCCGCCGCGTTCCCCGTCCGCGCGCCCGCCGCCGGTGCCCTGCCGGGACTGCTCGGGCTGGAGAAGGCGCTGCGTGCGCTCGGCCGCTACCGGGTCGCCTCCGTACGCTCCGAGGACGACCCGATCGACGAGGAGGCCACCGCCGACCGCGCCGCCGCGAGCGGCATCCTGCTCCCGGTCACCCGGCCCGGCCGCCGTCGGCGCTGCGACGTCCAGCTGCTCATGGACACCGGGCCCGCCATGGCCGTCTGGGGGCAGCTGGTCGAGGAACTGCGCCAGGCCTGCCAGCAGTCCGGTGCGTTCTCCTCCGTCCGCGTCCACCACCTGTACGCCGACGACTCCGGCGCGCCCCTCGTCGGTACGACCGCGGGCCCCGGCCGGCACACCCGGCTGCGCCCCGCCGACGAACTGCACGACCCCACCGGCCGCCGGCTCACCTTCGTCATCAGCGACTGCGTGGGCCCGCTGTGGCAGAACGGCAGCGCACAGCGCCTGCTGCACCAGTGGCCGCGCACCGCCCCGCTGGCCGTCGTCCAGCCGCTGCCGCCCCGCCTGTGGGGCCGCACCGCGCTGCCCGCCGAGCCCGGCCTGCTGCTGCGCCCCGCCGAAGTCGGCGGCCGCCTCGGCTTCCTGCCCGACGACGAGCCCTGGGAGGAACCGGCGCAGGGGGCCCGGCCCGTGCCGGTGCTGCAGCCCACCCCGGAGGCCTTCGAGGCCTTCGCCCGGCTGCTCGGCGGCGCCGGTCCCACCAGCGAGCGCGCCTGGGCCGCCTTCACCGACCCGGGTACGGCCCCGGCGGCCGCCCCCGCCACGGCGGCACCGCGCAGCGACGACGACCTGCTGCGCGCCTTCCGCGCCGGAGCCTCACCCGGCGCCCTGCGCCTGGCCGTCTACCTCGCCGCCGCCCCCCTCACCCTGCCCGTCATGCAACTGGTCCAGCGGGCGATGCTGCCCGACACGGGCCCCATGGAACTGGCCGAGGTCCTGCTCGGCGGGCTGCTCCGGCAGCTCCCCGGCACCGAGGACCAGCCCTGCTTCGCCTACTCGGGCCGGGTGCAGGACCTGCTCCTGTCCTCCCTGGACCAGGACACGGCCGGCCTCGTGCTCAAGCACTGCTCGGCCTATGTGGAACGGCACTTCGGCCGGGGCACCCGCAACTTCGCCGCCCTCGCCGCGGCCCGGCTCGCCGACCACGGCCCGGCCGCCGGAGCCGCTTCCCTGCCCGAGGATCCCGGCTCGGCGGAGGGCGGCGGCAGCGTCGAGGCCGAGCTGTTCGCCCGCATCCCGGCCCGGGTCCTGCGCTTCTACCTGCCGGACCTGGTCACGCCCGACCCGCTGACCGAGGCCGAGCGCCTGCTCGACCAGTGGCACCACCTGGCCGACCCGGAGGTGCTGCACCGCGCCCGCGAACAGGCCCTCGCGGCAGCCGTCCCGGGCACCGGTACCGCCCCCGGCACCGGCCTGCGGTCCCACCTGGTCCTCGGCCGCATCCTGCGCGCCGAGGCGGGCACGGCGGCCGCGCGTACGGCGGGCAGACGTGCCGAACTGCTGCGCGAGGCCGCGACCGAACTCGCCGCGGCCCACGCGGCGGCCCCCGCCGACAGCCGCGAACGGGCCGAGGCCGCCCTGGAACTCGCCTCCTGCCGAAGAGAGCTGTGGCAGCTGACGGCCGAGACCGACCGCCTCACGGCCGCCCTGGACGTCCTCGACCCCGAGCCGGCTCCCTGGCCGGGACTGACGGAGCGGGCGCGGTCCTGGTTCAGGGCGCGGCAACGGGAGGACGGGGACACCGATCCGAACGGTTCCGGCGGACTCGACGCGCCCGGATCCGCGCCGGACGGCTCCGGCGCCGACCCCGGCGATCCCGCGGCGTCCGGACCCACCCCGGCGGACCCCGAGGGCCGTCCGGGCCGCAGCCAGGCGGAGGAAGCGACCGGTGTGCAGCAGCCCGCCGGGGCGGGCTCCGTGCCCTGGCCCGTCGTCGCCCACCGGGCCCGGCTGTTGCTGCGTGGCCGGATCCTGCTCGATCTGCGGCATCCCGGTGCGGCCGTCGGGGAGCTGCGGGAAGCCTGCGGGATCCTGGACGCCGAGGGAGCCGCCGATGCCGTACGCGGCCCCGCCTTGCTGGATCTGGCGCGGGCGCTGCGGGAGTCGGGGGCCGAGGACGGGGAGACACGGCGGGCGCTGCTGCGGGCCCGGCGGGCCGCCGGGGACGATCCCGAGCTGCTGCTGCCCTGCCTGGCCGCGCTGGCCGCCTTCCACGACGCGGCGGGGGAGGCCCGGGAGGCCGACGAGACGTACGAACGGGCCGCACTGCTCGCACCCGCCGACGGCACCCTGCGCTGCCAACTCCTCACCACCTGGGGCGAGTCGCTGCTCCGGCGGGCCTCGGCGGCGGACGGCTCGGGCATCGTGGACCGGGCCGAGTACGTCCTGCGCGAGGCGCTGAAGTCGCTGCCCGCCCGGTCCGCCCAGCGCGGGCGGCTGCAGGGCCTGGTCGGCAGCGCACTGGCCCAGCGGTTCCGCCATCTCGGCTTCCTGCCCGACCTGTTCGAGAGCCGGCACCTGCTCGGCCAGGCCGTGCGCGCGGCGGCCGACGCGGCCGTACGGGCCGAGGCCTGGCTGCAGTTGGGGCGGGTTCGGCTGGAGGGGTGGTACCGGGCCGGAGTGCCCGTGCTCGTCGACGCTCTGCAGGCGTACGAGAACGCGGAGCGGGAGGCGCAGGCGGCGCACGGGGCCGAGCCGGGGTCGGTCGCGGCCGCGCGGGCGCGCCACGGCAGCGGGGCGGCGCTGGCGCTGATGGGGCGGCCCGCCGCCGCCCAGGAGGCCTATCGCGCCGCGCGGGAGCAGTGGCAGCGGCTGATCGGTGTGTTGCGGGACGTGGACTGGGGGGACGTGGAACTGACCAGGCGGATGGACGAGGGCTTCACGGCGGCGCAGCAGTGGGCGGACGCGGGGCGCGGGATGCCCGAGGTGGAGTGGCAGGCGGTGGCGCCGCCCTGGTGGCCGTGGGCCGGTGACTGGATCAACACGATTGATATTGACCGGAGTTGATCCTCGGCGGGTTTCCCGCGGCGGTCCGTCGGGAAGAACTGGGCAGCCGTTGCGACCGTGCGGGGCGGGCGTGGGCGGGAGGAGGCGAGCGTGGCGGAGCCGAGGACACGGGGGGTCGGCCCCGGCGAGCGTGCTGTAGGGACACTGCTCCTGCCCGACCTCACCGACGTCGACCTGCGGGCCTTGCGGGCCATGGACGACCCGGCACTGATGGCGGCCGTCGGCGAGGTCTTCGCCGACTCGCGGCACGGCGCGGAGATCTGGTACTCCGACGAGGGAGGTAGGTTTTCGGCCGGACTCGCCGAGGCGATGCCGGGCGAGGACATCCGGGAGTGACCGCGGCCCCGGTGCTGTCGCCCGAGGTGTTCGCGGAACTCGCCGGCACCCGGCCGCAGCGGACCGCCGACGCGGCACTGCGTGCCGCACTCCATGCGCGTCGCATGCTGCTCGTCAAGTCCCTGCTCGTCCGCATCGACCGGCGGCGCAAGGCTCTGCCGGCACCGGTGCGCCGACGCTTCGAGCAGGACTGGGCGCTGCTGGAGCGGGCCGAGCGGATCGACGCCGCGGCGGTGCGTGCCGTCGTCGACTATCCGACGACCGGCGCCTGGCTCGCCATCGCCCTTGCCGCCCCCGAAGGTCCGGCCTTCGAGCGGCACTTGGCCCACCTCGGCGGAGTGGCCGTGGCCGCCGCCGTCCTGGCCGGCTGCGCCGTCGGGGGAACGCTCGCCCTGCCCAACGGAGCCCTCACCCTGCCGGGCATCGGCGTGCTGCGCTGCCCGTCCGGCCGGGCGCGCCTGGACGGGGGAGACGGCCTGACGCGGATCACGGACGCCGACGGCATCGACGGCGTGGAACTGTCGCGGCCGGATGCCTCCGGGGCTCTGTGCGGGCAGCGGACCCTCGGCGGCGGGGGCCGCTGGTCCGGCTTACGGGCGCTGCCCGGCAGCACCGTCGTCTTCGACGATCTGGACCCCTACCGGGCACCCCCGCGCGGCGTCGGACCGTCGGCCCTGCCACCGGCCGAACGCCCTCACTCCGCCTACTGGCGCTGGGCCGACGCGTGGCAAGCGGTTCAGGTGCTGCTGACGGCGACCGATCCTTCGCGTGCCAACGAGGTCGGGGCCGTCCTGCGGGCCGTGGTCCCGCTCGGCCCGGCGCACCCGCACGCAGGAATGCCGGTGAGCGCCACGCTCAGGGCAGCCCCGGGCGCCGTGCTCACCCAGCTGCCCACGGCCCCGGGCGAGCTGATGGAAGCGCTGGTGCACGAGGTGCACCACACCAAGCTGGCCGTGCTCGACGGCCTCGTACCGCTGTGCCGGCCCGGCACCGGCGGTCTGCACCGCGTGGGGTGGCGCACCGACCCCCGCCCGGTTCCCGCGGTGCTGCAGGGCGCCTATGCCCACCTCGCCTTGGCCGATCTCTCCTGGCGCGCGACGCACGGACCCGCCGTGCCGGCCGGGTGGCGACGGCGGGCGGAGCGGCGCTTCCAGATCTGCCGGCGGCAGGTCGCGGAAGCCTTGTCGATCCTCCGTGAATCAGATGAACTGACCGATGCGGGGCGGGAGTTCGTCCGGATCATGGCCACACGGCACGCCGGGCTCGGCATGGCGGCACGAAGTCCGGCGTGACACTCCATGACGGAGCGATTGCGTTACGTTGTGCACGGTCCGCCCGAGGGCGCGGCGGACAGGGGAACAGGAGCGGCGATGGCGGAACAACGGCGGTCGGGCGAAGAGGGCGCGACGGCACCCGAGCACTTTCTGGTGGTCTTTCCGGGCTACCACCGCTCCTGGGCCGCATGGATCGCGCAGTGCCTGGAACGCCACGGCCACCGGGCCACACTGCAGCGCTGGGACCCGCCGCGCGAGACGGCGCTGGAGGACTCGCTCGGCGACCTGCTGCTGTCCAGCGGCCGGGTGCTCCTCGTCCTGAACGACTGGTTCTTCGAACTCGGGCCGCGGCCCGCCGGCGAGTGGAACGACGTGCTGCGCGGCTTCGTCGCCGCGCACGCGGACCGGTTCGCCGCCGTCAACCTGACCAACCGTCCACTCCTCCCGGCGACCGCCGTCCTGGAACCCGCCAGCCTGTGGGGTCTGGGCGAGGAGGCCGCCGAGGACCGGCTGCTGAGCAGACTCGGACTGGAGCGACGCCGCTCGCCGAAGATGTCCGCCACCCGGCTCCGCTACCCGGACACGCGCTGCGAGATCTGGGGCGAGGTGCCCCGCCGCAACCCCCGGTTCACCGGCCGCGACGACATGCTCACCGAGCTCCACCAACGACTCGCCGACGCGGAGCGCGGGGCCGCCGCATGCACCCTGCTCGGCATGTCGGGCATCGGGAAGACGCAGCTCGCCGCGGAGTACGCACACCGCTTCAGCACCGATTACGACCTGGTGTGGTGGGTCAACTCCGACGACCGCAGCATCCAGCGCGACCGCCTCGGTGAACTCGCCGTCGAACTCGGCCTGCGCATCGGCAGCGAACCCGGTGAGCGCATCCGTGCCGTGCGCGACGCCCTGCGCCGCGGTGAGCCGTACACCAACTGGCTGCTGATCTTCGACGGCTGGGACGACACCGAGGGAGCCAACCTGCTGCTCCCGCAGGGCCAGGGACACGTGCTGATCACCTCGCGCAACCGGGGCTGGAGCGAGCACACCGACGTGCTGGAGATTCCTGCCTTCCTGCGCCCCGAGTCCACCGCCTACCTGCTGCGCCGAGCGCCCCACATCACCGCCGCCGAGGCCGACGAGGTCGCCGCCGAGTTCGGGGACGTACCGCTGCCACTCGTCCAGGCCGCCTCCTGGCTCGGCGAGTCCGGCATGGAGGTGCCCGAGTACCTGCGGATGGTGCGCGAGCGCCGGCTCTCCACGGTCGACGAGCCCGTCACCGGCGACGGCTTCCCGCAGTCCTCGATGACCTCCTGGTCGATACTGCTCAACCGGCTCCGCCGCGCCCAGCCCCAGGCGATCGACGTCCTCGGGCTGTGTACGTCGTTCGCCCCCGGGCGCATCCCGCTGGGCCTGATCCGCGCCTACCCGCGCGCCGACCTCCCCGAGGAACTGCGCTGGATGGCGGCGGACCTGCCCGCCTGGACGCGCGCCCTGGACACCCTGGTCAACTACTCCGTGCTCACCAGGGAGACCCGCGGCCCGGCGGGCGTGGAGATGGGCCCCCACCAGGAGTCGGTCCACATGCACCGGCTCGTGCACGACATCGTGTCCAAGCTGACCAGCGAGGAGAGCCGGGCCGTCCATCGCAAGGCCGTCCGCAACCTCCTCGCCGAAGCCGACCCGGGTAACCCGCTGGACAGCCGAAACTGGCCGCGGTACGCGGAACTCCTCCCGCACCTGGAACCGTCCGGAGCCCTGAGCAGCGGCAACACGCGCGTCCAGGAGACGGTCCTGAACTGTCTGCGGTACTGCTTCCGCAGCGGGGAGTACAAGGGCGGCCTGGACCTGGCCCAGCGGATCCGCGGCCAGTGGTCCCGGACCATGGAGCCGCTGGCCCAGCCGGTGCTCGACCTGACCACCCAGGAGAGCAACATCCTGCGGGCGAGCGGCAGGTTCCGGGAGGCCTACGAACTCGACCGCGGTGTCCTGGAGAAGCTGCAGGGCACTCAGGAGCCCCGTCTCGTGGGCGAGTTGAACACCAAGGGCGCCATGGCCAGCAGCCTGCGCCACCTGGGTCGCTACGCGGAGGCCTACGAGCTGCAGCAGGAGGTCCTGGAGGGCAACTCCCAACTGCTGGGCGGCGATGAGGTGCCCACCCTGCTGGCCAGGCACAACCTCGGGGTGAACCTGCGGCTCCTCGGCCGGTACACGGAGGCCTACGAGACCGACCTGGAGACGTTCACACGGCGCGAGAGCGTGCTGCGCGCCCGGCACATCAGCACGCTCAACTCGGCCAGCGCGGTCTCCGAGGACCTCCGTCTCCTGGGCCGCTACCACGACGCACTCGCCCGGCAGGAGCCGGTGGTCCGGCTGCACGTCCAGGTGCTGGGCCCGCAGCACCCGCAGACGCTGGAGGCGCGCGCCCGGCTGGCCATGTGCTACCGCCGGGAGGGCAGCCACACCCACGACGTGGGCCCGCTGCTGGCCAGCCTCATGGAGCAGCTGGCCCAGGTCCACGGCCGTGACCACTACCGAACCCTGTCGTTCATCACCAACTACGGCAACTACCTGCGGGAGCACGGCGACCTGAGCCAGGCCCGCGACCTGATCAGCGAGGCCGAGGCCGGGTACCGGAGCCTCCTCGGACCCGCGCATCCCGTCGCCAGCGGCATGGTCTGCAACACCGGCCTCGTCATGCAGTCCGCGGGTGAACGCGCCGAGGCCATGGCGATGTTCGAAGCCGCCCTCGCCGGTCTCACCGCCACCCTCGGCCCCGACCACCCCTGGGTCCTCGGCTGCGCCCTCAACGCGGCCAGCGCGAGGAACCTCAACGGACGGATCGCCGACGCCGTCGAACTGAGCCGGGACACCCTGCGCCGGGGCCGGCACACCCTGGGGCACGAGCACCCGCTGACCCTCTCCGGCCAGGTGGCACTCGCCGCCGACCTGCGGGCCGCCCGCGAACACGAGGAGGCCGGGAAACTGGAGGACGACGGCCTCCTCGGCCTGACCCGCACCCTGGGCGCCCAACACCCGCACACCATCTCGGCCCGCCAGCGCACACGCCCGTACTGGGACTTCGAGCCCTACCTCGGCTGACGGCCACAAGCGAAAAAGGGCCCGGCCCCGAGTCACTGTGAACTCGGGGCCGGGCCCTGGTGTCTGGCGAGCCGCCGGAGGCCTACGCCTCGAAGACCTCACGCACCAGCTGCTCCTGCTCGGCCTGGTGGCGCTTGGCGGAGCCCACCGCCGGGGACGAGCCGTGCGGACGCGAGATGCGCCGCAGCCGCTCGCCGGCCGGGATGTCCGCGCCGACCGCCAGGTCGAGGTGGTCGATCAGGTTGAGCGCGATGAACGGCCAGGCACCCTGGTTCGCCGGCTCCTCCTGGGTCCACAGGTACTTCTCGGCGTTCGGGTACTTGTTGACCTCCGCCTGGAGCTCGGCACCCGGCAGCGGGTACAGGCGCTCGATGCGGATGATCGCCGTGTCCGTGGCACCGCGCTTCTGCCGCTCGGCCTCCAGGTCGTAGTAGACCTTGCCGGCGCAGAAGACGACCTTCCTGACCGCGGCCGGGTCGGCGATCGACTCGTCGCCGATGACCGGGCGGAACTGGCCGCTCGTGAACTCCTCCGCCTTCGAGGCCGCGGCCTTCAGGCGCAGCATCGACTTCGGGGTGAAGACGACCAGCGGCTTGTGGTGCGGGTTGTGCACCTGCCACCGCAGGAGGTGGAAGTAGTTCGACGGGAGCGTGGGCATCGCGACCGTCATGTTGTTCTGCGCGCACAGCTGCAGGAAGCGCTCCGGGCGGGCGGACGAGTGGTCCGGGCCCTGGCCCTCGTAGCCGTGCGGGAGGAGCAGGGTGACGCCGGAGGTCTGGTTCCACTTCTGCTCCGCCGACGAGATGAACTCGTCCACGACCGTCTGCGCGCCGTTGACGAAGTCGCCGAACTGCGCCTCCCACATCACCAGCGCGTCGGGGCGGGCGAGCGAGTAGCCGTACTCGAAGCCCATCGCCGCGTACTCGGAGAGCAGGGAGTTGTAGACGTTCAGGCGGGCCTGGTCCTCGGAGAGGTACTGCAGCGGCGTGTACTCCTCGCCGGTGCTGCGGTCGATCAGGACCGCGTGGCGCTGGCCGAAGGTGCCGCGCTGGGAGTCCTGGCCCGCCAGGCGGACCGGGGTGCCCTCGAGCAGCAGCGAGCCGACGGCCAGGGTCTCGCCCATGCCCCAGTCGATCGTGCCGTCCTCGACCATGGTCGCCCGGCGCTGCAGCTGCGGCAGCAGACGCGGGTGGACGGTGATGTGGTCGGGGATGTTGACCTGGGACTCGGCGATCCGCTTGACGACCTCCGCGGAGATCGCGGTCGGGACCGTGACCGGGAAGCCGTCCTGCGGCTCCTGGACGACTCCGGGGGCCGGCTGGGACGTAGCCTCGCGGACCTCCGTGAAGACCTTCTCCAGCTGGCCCTGGTAGTCCTGCAGCGCCTGCTCGGCCTCTTCCAGGGTGATGTCGCCGCGACCGATCAGGGACTCGGTGTAGAGCTTGCGCACCGAGCGCTTCTTGTCGATCAGGTCGTACATCAGCGGCTGGGTGAAGGCCGGGTTGTCCGACTCGTTGTGACCGCGGCGGCGGTAACAGATGAGGTCGATCACCACGTCCTTGTTGAACGCCTGGCGGAACTCGAAGGCCAGACGGGCAACGCGGACGACCGCCTCGGGGTCGTCGCCGTTCACGTGGAAGATCGGGGCCTCGATCATGCGGGCCACGTCCGTCGCGTACATGGAGGAACGCGAGGACTCGGGGGCCGCGGTGAAGCCGACCTGGTTGTTGATGACGATGTGGACCGTGCCGCCGGTGCGGTAGCCGCGCAGCTGCGACATGTTCAGGGTCTCGGCCACCACGCCCTGGCCCGCGAAGGCCGCGTCGCCGTGGATCGCCACCGGCAGGACGGTGAAGTCCGTGCCGCCCTTGTTGATGATGTCCTGCTTGGCGCGCGCGACGCCCTCCAGGACCGGGTCGACCGCCTCCAGGTGCGAGGGGTTCGCGACCAGCGACACCTTGATCTGCTCGCCGTCCAGGCCCGTGAAGGTGCCCTCGGCGCCCAGGTGGTACTTCACGTCGCCGGAGCCGTGCATCGACTTCGGGTCGAGGTTGCCCTCGAACTCGCGGAAGATCTGGGCGTACGACTTGCCGACGATGTTGGCGAGGATGTTCAGGCGGCCGCGGTGGGCCATGCCGATGATGACCTCGTCCAGGCGGGACTCGGCAGCGGAGTCGATGACCGCGTCCAGCAGCGGGATGACGGACTCGCCGCCCTCCAGCGAGAAGCGCTTCTGGCCGACGTACTTCGTCTGCAGGAAGGTCTCGAAGGCCTCGGCCGCGTTCAGGCGGCGCAGGATGCGCAGCTGCTCCTCGCGCTCCGGCTTGGAGTGCGGGCGCTCGACGCGGTCCTGGATCCACTTGCGCTGCTTCGGGTCCTGGATGTGCATGAACTCGATGCCGGTGGTGCGGCAGTACGAGTCGCGCAGCACGCCGAGGATGTCGCGCAGCTTCATCATCGCCTTGCCGGCGAAGCCGCCGACCGCGAACTCGCGCTCCAGGTCCCACAGGGTGAGGCCGTGCTCGACGATGTCCAGGTCGGGGTGCTTGCGCTGGCGGTACTCCAGCGGGTCGGTGTCGGCCATGACATGGCCGCGGACCCGGTAGGAGTGGATCAGCTCGAAGACGCGGGCGGCCTTGGTGACGTCGTCGTCGTGCGAGGCGTCGATGTCCTTGAGCCAGCGGACCGGCTCGTAGGGGATGCGCAGCGACTCGAAGACGGCGTCGTAGAAGCCCTGCTCGCCGAGGAGGAAGTTCGCGACGATACGCAGGAACTCGCCGGAGGCGGCGCCCTGGATGACCCGGTGGTCGTAGGTCGACGTGAGCGTCATGACCTTCGAGATGCCGAGCTTGTTCAGGGTGTCCTGGCTGGTGCCCTGGAACTCCGCCGGGTAGTCCATGGAGCCGACGCCCATGATCACCGACTGGCCGGGCATCAGACGCGGCACGGAGTGGACGGTGCCGAGGCCGCCGGGGTTGGTCAGGGAGACCGTGACACCGGTGAAGTCGTCCATCGTCAGCTTGCCGTCACGGGCGCGGCGGACGATGTCCTCGTAGGCCTGCCAGAACTCGAAGAAGTTCAGCGTCTCGGCCTTCTTGATGCCGGCGACGACGAGCTGGCGGTCGCCGTTGGGCTTCACCAGGTCGATGGCCAGGCCGAAGTTGACGTGCGGAGGCTTGACGAGGGTGGGCTTCCCGTCCTTCTCCGCGTAGTGCCAGTTCATCGACGGCATGGCCTTGATGGCCTGGACCATCGCGAAGCCGATCAGGTGCGTGAAGGAGATCTTCCCGCCCCGGGCGCGCTTCAGGTGGTTGTTGATGACGATCCGGTTGTCGAACAGCAGCTTCACCGGGACCGCGCGGACCGAGGTGGCCGTCGGCAGCTCCAGCGAGGCGTTCATGTTCTTCGCGACCGCGGCGGCCGGGCCGCGCAGCGTGATCAGCTCGGGGCCGCCCGGGGCGGCTGCGGCGGGCGCGGCCTTGGCCTGCGGCTGAGCGGGCGCCTGTGCGGGCGTCGCCGGCTTGGCCGGGGCGGGGGCCGCAGCCGGTGCCGCGGGAGCGGGGGCCGGAGCCGCGGTGACGGGCTTCGGGGCCGCAGGGGCGGGCGCGGGGGCGGCAGGGGCCGCGGGCGCGCTCGGGGCCGGGGAAGCCGTGGTGGTGGTTCCTGCGGCCCCCGCGGCCGCAGTACCCGCCGGAGCCGCGGCGGCAGGCGCGCCCGGCTTGTAGTCGGCGAAGAAGTCCCACCAGGCACGGTCTACCGAGTTCGGGTCCTGGAGGTACTGCTGATAGATCTCGTCGACGAGCCACTCGTTGGGACCGAACGCAGCAGCGGGGTTCTTCCCGGCTTGGTCGTCGGTCGAGATGCTCGAGTTACTGGGGGACTGTGGCGACACGGCGGCAACCGCCCTCTTCCGCTTCACAAGGTTATGGACAGCGGGAATAAAGGCTACGCCCCCGAGACCGGGAAGGTCAGGTCGGGCAGGTTCATCGTCGCGTAAGTCACATCAGAAATCTTGTTTCAGGGCTTGATATGGCGGGAAACAAGCGTGGTTCCGCATGTGAGCTGAGGTGTGCGGGATCGCCGAGCGGGGCCCGGCGCGACCGACTCGGATGCGCGTCGCGGGCCTGTCCCTGATCACACGTGTCCGACTGCGGGGACGCGCGTGGATCTTGTGGCTCCGGTTCGGACCTTACGTCAACCTGGGACGGAAGTCAGTCCCGGAAGAGTGACGATGATCCTGCAGCCCCGGCCGGATTCGGCCACACCGATTCGGCCGTTGTGCAGATCCACCGCCCACCGGGCGATCGCGAGTCCGAGCCCGGTGCCGCCGTCGCTGCCCGGACCGTGCGGCCGGGTCACCGAGCCGCGGTTGAACCGCTCGAACACGCGGTGCCACTCGGACCTGGGGATTCCGGGCCCCTCGTCCAGCACCTCGAGCTCCAGCGACTCCGGCTGGGGCCCGCGCCGCGCCTTCACGGTGACCCGCCCGTGCGGCGGGCTGTGCTTGACCGCGTTGTCGATCAGGTTGGCGACGACCTGATGGATGCGCTCGGGGTCCGCGTGCGCGGTCAGCTCCGGCGGGGAGACGTCCAGGTGCAGGTGCACGTCGGTGCGTGTGTGGCTTCCGGAGCCGGAGGCCATGCCCGCGCGCGCGGAGGCGACCATGTTGGCCTCCTTCAGCACGCCCGACAGGTACGGCCACACCTCGAAGCGGCGCAGCTTCAGCGGTACGACGCCGTTGTCGAGCCGGGAGAGGTCCAGCAGGGTCTCGACGAGCCGGCCGAGCCGCTCCGTCTGCTTGAGGGCCGTCCGCATGGTCTCCGGGTCGGCCTCGGTGACCCCGTCGACGATGTTCTCCAGCACCGCGCGCAGGCCCGCGATCGGGGTGCGCAGCTCGTGCGAGACGTTCGCCACCAGCTCCTTGCGCTGGCGGTCCTGCGCCTCCAGCTCGTCGGCCATGAGGTTGATCGCCTGAGCCAGGTCGCCCAGCTCGTCACGGCGGTTCTCGCGGACCCGGCGGGTGTAGTCGCCCTGCGAGATCGAGCGGGCCACCAGGTTCATCTCGTCCAGCGGCGCGGTGAGTGAATGAGCCACGAACTGCGTTATCAGCAGTGTGGCGATCATCGAGAAGACCGTGATGAAGCGAAGCTCCGTCTTGGTGTGCACCGCGACGATCGAGAGACCGGTGGTGATCAGTACCGAGATGACGACGAGCGCGCCCAGCTTGGTCTTGATCGAGAACGGGCGTACGCCACCCCAGGGATCCTCCCCGGGGCTCCTCCGTGCGGCCTCCCGCCCCTTGCTCATGGCGTCGGTGTCTCCAGCGCGTAGCCCACGCCGTGCACGGTACGGATCCGCTCGGCGCCGATCTTCCGTCGCAGCGCCTTGATGTGGCTGTCCACGGTCCGCGTGCCCGACGCGTCCGCCCAGTCCCACACCTCGGCCAGCAGCTGCTCCCGGGAGAGCACCGCGCGCGGGGTGTTCGCCAGGCACACCAGCAGGTCGAACTCGGTGGGCGTGAGGTGGACGTCCTCGGACTTCACCCGCACCCGGCGCTGCGCGTGGTCGATCTCCAGCTCGCCGAGGCGCAGGATGCCCGAGCGGGGCGTGGACGCGGCGACGGCCGCCCGCTCCACGCGCCGCAGCAGGACGTGCACCCGCGCGGCCAGCTCCCGCATGGAGAACGGCTTGGTCATGTAGTCGTCGGCGCCGACGCCGAGCCCGACCAGCATGTCCGTCTCGTCGTCCCGCGCGGTCAGCATCAGCACCGGCACCGGGCGCTGGGCCTGCACGCGCCGGCAGACCTCCAGGCCGTCGAAGCCGGGCAGCATGATGTCGAGGATCAGCAGGTCGGGCTGCCAGGCCTCGGCCGTGTCGACCGCCGCGGGGCCATCGGACGCGGTCTGCACGAGGAAACCCTCGGCGCGGAGCCGGGCCGCGATGGCGTCGACGATCGTCGGATCGTCCTCGACGACCAGCACACGGCGCTGCGCGCCCTGGGTCGTCGTGGCCGCGCCGGTCTGGGAGGTGTGTGTCTGCTCCATCGCCCGCCCCTGTTGCTTTCCGGAATCCGTGGGGTGATCCCATGACTGCGATTGACGCTTGAATGATCGGCGTCAGGGCAGCACATTACGGGGACTCACCGCGCCGTCGCTATCCAGGTCGGACGGCGAGGTGTACGGCGTCCGGAACGCCCCGGGCAACGGGGACCTCTTCGGTACGCACCTGACGGAACCCGGCATTCCACATGGTTCCTTCAAATTCCGGAGAGGGCTCGGCAGACCATACCGCCAACACCCCGCCCGGTCTCAACACCCTTGCACACGCGGCGAGTCCGGACGACGAGTAAAGGCCGTCGTTGTCCTCGGTGACGGTCCAGCACGGACCGTTGTCGATGTCGAGACACAGGGCGTCGAACGTGTCCGATGTCTCATTGACGTAAGTGACGAGGTCGTCCTCGACGATCTCGGTCCGGGGATCGGCGAGTGCGTGCGCGGAGACAGCCGACAGCGGTCCGTCGCTCCGGTGCCAGTCGATGACGGCCGGCTCCCGCTCGACGACCGTGATCCGGCCCCACCTGTCCGGATCCGCCGCGGCGTGTGCGAGCGAGAATCCCACCCCCAGGCCGCCGATCAGCACGTCCGGTGCCGGGCGCCCGTCCAGGGCGTCGTACGCGGCGTCGACCAGCAGCCGCTCCGAGCGGCCGTCGGAGGTGTCCATGAGGAAGCACCCGTTGGCGATGATCTGCAGCAACTCGCCGTGCCTGCGCAGCACCACCTCCCCGTACGGGCCTTCGCGACGGTCCAGGACCACGGGGGTGTCGTAGACGGCAGTCATGCGCCCATCCTCCTTGAACGAGGCCTTGCGTTCACGGGAATTGACCACGAACCCGCGGGTGACACGGGTGGGCGGGGTGGTGCGGCCCGACTGCCGCCGCACGCCACCGCACGCCACCGTGCGCCTCGCGCGCGCCTGCACACGTCATCCCGCCGGACTCGTCCTGGAGTTCGACACGCCGTTGCGGCCCTGAATCCCGACAGGGGCGGACGCGTTTGAAGCTTCTGAGGTTGCTGTGAATCCGCTCTCGCGTGGCGTCGGTCATAGACAGCGGCCGCGGGAACACGAAGGGTGGGGCGCGACGGAAGGAGTGCCCTACGTGGAACGGACCGTGACCGGGCCTGCGACGGCCGCGTCCCCGCCCCTGGGCACGCCCCTTCCCGCCGACTCCCTGCCGGATGTCACCGGCCTGCTCGACGGAGTCCCACGCCAACGCGAGCTGCCCGCCCCGGCCGCGACGTCGGCCCCGGCGGCGCCCCGCCCCTCCTACCGGTCCTGGTACCTCCTGCCGACCCCCACCGGCACCCCGTTCACCTTCGCCTACGGGGCCCTCCTCGCCCTCACCTCGCTGGTGGCGGCCTGGGCCGACCCCGCCCTGATGCGCACGCTGTACCAGGCCTCCAGCACCGACGTCGCCCACCTGGTGCGCACGCCGATGCTGGTACTGCTGGCGAGCGCGCTGTGGATCGCGGGCGGCATCGTGTCGCCGTACGCGGGCGCGTTCGTGCTGGTGCTCACCGCGCTGGAGCGGCGGATAGGAGGCGCCCGGGCGGCCTGCGTGTTCCTCGCGGGCCACATCCTGGCCACCCTCGCGACCGAGGTTCCGGTGGGCTTCGCGGTCCTGTTCGGCCACCTCCCGGACACCTCCCTGCACCGCCTCGACTACGGCATCAGCTTCGGCGTCGCCGCCAGCATCGGCGCCCTGTCCGGCCTGCTCACCCCCTGGGTCCGCTGGCCCCTCCTCACCCTGGTCGCGAGCACGCTCCTCGACGACCTGATCGCCTTCCAGGACCCGATGACCAACTGGGGCCACCTGATCGCCCTGACCATCGGCGTCTCCGGCTGGCCGCTGGTGCGGCGCTGGCGCCTCGCGGCGACTTCCCCGGTCTCCCTGTGAACGCCTGATCGGACCCGCCCCGGCGCCTTGGACACCACCGTCCACATCGCCCTCGGCGCCCTGCCGGGCCCGGTCGCAGCCCTGGTCCACCTCACCGAGGTCTGCGTCCACGTCCTGCCGGCCTTCCTGGGCCGTTCGGTCAGCACAGGCTGAGCTGTTCTCCCTCCGAGGGCGGCAGGAGTACGTGCCGCATCCGCTCGACACCGGACCGCCACGGGTGGCCGTCGGAGTCCTCCCACAGGCCCAGCAGCTCGGACGGCTCGGTCACGACCCGGTCGAGGGCTTGCAGCGCGAGTGGCCGCAGGGCCGTGAGATCGGGGAGGGGTTCCTCGGGCCCGTAGTGCGGCGAGGGGATGTCGCCGCCCGGACACTGGGCGGCGACCAGCGCGGCCGCCGCGACGGCCTCCTCCGCCTCGGGTGCTTCGAGGTGGTCGTCGGTGTCGACGGCTCGCACCAGTGCGTCGCGAACCATTCCCGCCCGCTCGTCCGCCGACGCGTCGTCGAGACCGTTGCACCAGTCCGCAGCGGTGTCGTTGTCAAAGGGGCCCGTGTCCCAGATGCCCATGTGGCCTCCCCGTTCGTGCCGATGTCCGGGCATCCTGGCAGGTTCCACTGACATCACCTCTGGCCTGCGACAACACCACGGTCACCGGTCGATCGCTCACAGCGAACAAGAACCCGGGAACATCGGCGGGGCCCCGTGCATTGAGTCGGCATAGCTCAAGTTGACTGCCTAAGGGGAGATCATGGCTGCTGAGTCCACGGCGTTCACGCTCGTGTTGCCCGTGCTGCCGCTCGACGACGAGGTCGTGCTGCCCGGGATGGTGGTTCCGCTGGACCTGAGCGACGCCGAGGTGCGGGCCGCGGTGGAGGCCGCGCAGGCCGCCGCCCGGTCGGAGCCCGGGAAGCCCAAGGTTCTGCTGGTGCCGCGCATCGACGGCACGTACGCCAAGACCGGTGTGCTGGGCACGGTCGAGCAGGTCGGCCGGCTGGCCGACGGCGACCCGGGGGCCCTGATCCGCGGCCGCGGCCGGGTACGGATCGGTGCCGGTACGACGGGTCCGGGCGCGGCGCTGTGGGTCGAGGGAGCGCGGGTCGACGAGACCGTGCCGGACCCGCTGCCCGGGCATGCCGCCGAACTCGTCAAGGAGTACAAGGCCCTCGCCACCAGCTGGCTGAAGAAGCGCGGCGCCTGGCAGGTCGTGGACCGCGTCCAGGCCATCGACGACGTCTCCGCGCTCGCCGACAACTCCGGATACTCGCCCTTCCTCACCACCGAGCAGAAGGTCGAGCTGCTGGAGACCGCCGACCCGGTGGCCCGCCTCCGGCTCGCCGCGCAGCAGCTGCGCGACCACCTCGCCGAGCAGGACGTGGCCGAGACCATCGCCAAGGACGTCCAGGAGGGCGTCGACAAGCAGCAGCGCGAGTTCCTGCTGAGGCGTCAGCTCGAGGCCGTCCGCAAGGAACTGCGCGACCTGAACGGCGAGCAGGACGGCGAGGAGTCCGACGACTACCGGGCCCGCGTGGAGGCCGCCGACCTGCCGGAGAAGGTCCGCGAGGCCGCCCTCAAGGAGGTCGACAAGCTGGAGCGGTCCTCCGACCAGTCGCCCGAGGGCTCGTGGATCCGCACCTGGCTGGACACGGTCCTGGAGATGCCGTGGAACGAGCGGACCGACGACAGTGCTTCCGCGTACGACATCCAGGGCGCGAAGGCGATCCTGGACGCCGAGCACGCGGGTCTGGAGGACGTGAAGGAGCGCATCACCGAGTACCTGGCCGTGCGCAAGCGGCGCAGTGAGCGCGGCCTCGGGGTGATCGGCGGGCGGCGCGGCGGGGCCGTGCTCGCGCTCGTCGGCCCTCCCGGCGTCGGCAAGACCAGCCTCGGCGAGTCCGTCGCCCACGCAATGGGGCGCAAGTTCGTCCGTGTCGCCCTCGGTGGCGTCCGGGACGAGGCAGAGATCCGCGGTCACCGGCGAACGTACGTCGGCGCGCTGCCCGGCCGTGTCGTGCGTGCCATCAAGGAGGCGGGGTCGATGAACCCCGTGGTCCTGCTGGACGAGATCGACAAGGTGGGGTCGGACTACCGGGGCGACCCGGCCGCGGCCCTGCTGGAGGTGCTGGATCCGGCGCAGAACCACACCTTCCGGGACCACTACCTGGAGGTCGAACTGGACCTGTCCGACGTGGTCTTCCTCGCCACCGCGAACGTCCTGGAGGCCATCCCGGAGGCGCTGGCCGACCGTATGGAGATCGTCCGCCTGGACGGCTACACCGAGGACGAGAAGGTCGTCATCGCCCGTGACCACCTGCTCCCGCGCCAGCTGGAGCGGACCGGCCTGGCCAAGGACGAGGTCACGATCGACGAGGGCGCGCTGCGCAAGCTCGCCGGCGAGTACACCCGCGAGGCGGGCGTGCGCACCCTGGAGCGGTCCATCGCGCGGCTGCTGCGCAAGGTCGCGGCCCAGCACGAACTCGGCGAGCGGAAGCTGCCGTTCACCGTCCGTGACGAGGATCTGCGCGCGCTGATCGGGCGTCCGCACCACGTGCCCGAGTCCGCCCAGGACCCGGCCGAGCGCCGTACGTCCGTGCCGGGCGTGGCGACCGGTCTCGCGGTCACCGGAGCCGGCGGCGACGTCCTCTTCGTCGAGGCGTCCCTCGCCGACCCGGAGACGGGCGCGGCGGGGCTGACCCTGACCGGTCAGCTGGGCGACGTGATGAAGGAGTCGGCGCAGATCGCGCTGAGCTTCCTGCGCAGCCACGGCGCCGAACTGGAGCTGCCGGTGGCCGACCTGAAGGACCGGGGCGTGCACATCCACTTCCCGGCGGGCGCGGTCCCGAAGGACGGACCGAGCGCGGGCATCACGATGACCACGGCCCTCGCGTCCCTGCTCTCCGGCCGGCTGGTCCGCACCGACGTGGCGATGACCGGCGAGGTCTCGCTGACCGGCCGGGTGCTGCCCATCGGCGGTGTGAAGCAGAAGCTGCTCGCCGCCCACCGCGCCGGGGTGACCACCGTGATCATCCCCAAGCGCAACGAACCCGACCTGGACGACGTCCCGGCCGAGGTGCTGGACAAGCTTGACGTCCACGCCGTGACCGACGTCCGCCAGGTCCTGGAACTGTCGCTCGCGCCCGCCACGAACGGCGCGGAGGTTCCGGTCGCGGCGTGACGACGTGGTCCATTAGCGGGCTCCGCCCGCGGCGACCGGATGAGGGAAGGCCCGGGCCCCGTGAGGGCGCTTTCTAGGGGTCATTGCAACAGGTGGTTGTGTTGATCAGGCCGCGAGCAGTTTATGCAGGCGCTCGGCTGGGGTTTCCCAGCCGAGC
>NZ_JBIWPG010000005.1:0-135836 GCF_044768135.1 Streptomyces sp. NPDC101165
TCCACACCTACAACCACCACCGCTGCCACACCGCACTGGGCGGCCGGCCACCCATCAGCCGTGTGAACAACCCTGCGGGTCAATACACCTAGGGCACGTGCCGGCGGGCCCGCAGGGCGAGGCTCAACGCCAGTACGGTCTGCGGGTCGTCGAGGTCGGTGCCCAGCAACTCCCCGATGCGGGCGAGCCGGTTGTAGAGGGTCTGACGGTTGAGGTGCAGCTCGCGGGCCGTCTCCGCCTTGCGGCCCGCGTGCGCCAGATAGGTCTCCAGGGTGGGCAGCAGCGGCGGCTTGGAGCGGTGGTCGTGGTCGCGCAGCGGGCCGATCGCGCGGTCCACGAAGGCCGCCAGGTCCGGGTGGTCCCGCAGCCGCCACAGCAGCAGATCGATGTCCAGGCGCCGGGCGTCGTACCAGGGGCGGTCGGTCAGGCCCTGCGCCGCCGTCGCCGTCTCCGCCGCGTGCCTCAGGCCCGCCGACGCGGCCGCCCAGCCACCGGCCACCCCGACCACCACGACCGGCGGCGGGGCACCCGGCCGCTGCATCCCGGCCCGCTCGACGCCCGCCCGCAGCGCAGCCGCCACCCGGTCCGCGACCGCGGAGCGCTCCGACTCCGAGCGCAGCCCGAGCAGCACCGGCACCCGGCCCTCGACCGGCCGCACACCCAGCAGCACCGGCACACCCACCGAGGCCAGCTCCTCGGCGACCGCCCGCGCCAGCACCGCCCAGCCCCCGCCGGGGGAGAGGGAGTCCCCGACCCGCATCACCACGGGCAGCAGCGGGCTGGTGCCCGGTTTGAAGCCGAGGACCCGGGCCTGCGCCGGGGCGTCCTCAGCGGTGATACGGCCCTCGGCGAGGTCGGTCAGGAAGTCGCCGCGCCCGCGCGCCGCCAGCTCCTCCTCCTGCCGGGCCTGCATCAGCACCACGGCCAGGATGCCCGCGGCCCGCTCGGCGGCGATCCGGTGCACCGGAGCCAGCGGCGAGCGCACCGGCAGCAGCACCAGCCGGGCCCGTACCGACCCCGGCCCCGCTCCCGCCCCGCCGCCGGGCACGTCCACGAGCACCGAACCGGCGGGCGGCGGCGCGTCCTTGTGCGGACCCCGCAGCCCCTCCCACACCTGCAGCGGATCCGCGCCCGCGGGCCCGGCACCGGCGGCGTACAGCAGCCGGCCGTCCACCGTCTCCAGGAACACCGGGTTGGCGCTGAAGTCGGCCAGGATGCTCAGCACCTGCGGCACCCCGCCACCGCCCAACAGCGCCTCGGTACACCGCCGGTGCACCTCCTCCGCGCGCTGCAGCAGCGCGTAGTGGCCGTTGACGATCTCGGTGTGGATCTCCTCGGTGACGGTCACGAACGGCACCTCGCGGTGCAGCTGGACCAGCGGCAGCCCCGCGCTGCGGGCGGTGTCCACCAGGGCGGCGGGCAGCCGGGTGAAGCGCGGGCCCAGCTCCACCACCAGCGCGGCGATCCCGCGCTCGGCGAGCGTGCGCACGAACGCGCGCTGCTCGGCCGGGCGGGTCCCGAGGCCGTAGCCCGTGGTCAGCAGGAGTTCGCCGCCCTTGAGCAGCGAGGCGATGTTCGGCACCTCGCCCGCGTGCACCCAGCGGACCGTGCGCCCCAGCCGGTCGGCGCCCGCCAGGATCTCCGGGAGCCCACTGCGCAGTCCCGGCAGCTCCAGCGCCCGTTGAACGGTGATCCCGGCGCCCTGAGTGGCGAATCTGCTCTCCGTGCCGCTGTCCATGGAGCGGACGCTACCTGCGCAAACGCCCGGACGACAGCTCGGGAGCCGGCTACACCGGACGGATGTTGTGGTTGAAGCGGAACACGTTGTCGGGGTCGTACGCCCGCTTCACCTTCTCCAGCCGCAGCAGGTTCCCTGCGCCCAGCCCCGCGCGCACCCGCTCGGCACCCTCCTCGCCGATGAAGTTCAGGTGCACATCGCCCGTGCTCCACGGCCGGACGCCCGCGCGGACGTCCCGCACCCAGGCGACGGCCCGCTCGTCGTCGGCCGGGTCCTCCCAGACGGCGAACGGGTGCACGGCCCAGGGCGCCTCCCGGTACGGCACCGGGTACGCGTGCGGACCGGCGGCGATCGCACCGCCCTGCGGGAAGAGCATGTGCTGGGTGGCGGTCGGCACGGGCATGTCCGCGGCCCGGGCGCAGTAGACGTCCACCAGCTCGTCGGGCAGCCCGGTCAGACACTCGGCCGACCAGTGGTTCCGCAGGCCGGGCGGAACGTCCAGCATGCACTGCAGGTCCACGTAGGGCACCGCGCCGACCAGCTCCGACTCGTGCGGCAGTGCCAGCAGGGGCTCGGCCAGCTTGCGCAGGTCCGCCTCGCCACCGGCGTACGTCAGCAGCGCGGCGCACACGAGCCGCCCGACCAGGTGCTCCGGTACGAACTCCGCGGGCGGGCCGGTGAGGTACAGCACCGCGCCGCCCAGCTCGTCGGGGCCGGCGCCGAGGACCTTCCGGAAGGTGCGGACCGCGTCCGGGCCGGCCTCCGGCAGGTACAGCAGCAGGGCGACGGCGAACTCGGGCAACTCGTGCAGTTCCAGGGTGAGCGCGGTGGCGACGCCGAAGTTGCCGCCGCCGCCGTGCAGGGCCCAGAACAGCTCGGGGTTCTCGTCGGCGTTGGCGTGCACCTGCTCGGCGTCGGCGGTCACCAGTTCCACCGCGATGAGGTTGTCGACGGCCAGGCCGAAGGCGCGGTCCAGCCAGCCGGTGCCGCCGCCCAGCACGAACCCGCCGACACCCGTGGACGAGATCCGGCCACCGGTGGTCGCGAGGCCGTACGGCTGGGTGGCCCGGTCCAGCCGGCTCATCGTGGCGCCGCCCTCGACCCGGACCGCCTCGCTCGCCGGATCCACGGTCACCCGGTGCATCCGGCGCAGGTCCACCACGAGGGCGCCGTCGCCCAGGGCCGTACCGGCCACGCCGTGCCCGCCCCCGCGCACCGCGATCGGCAGGTCGAGATCCCGTCCGAAGCGCACCGCCCGGACCACGTCGGCCGCGTCCGCGCACTGCGCGATCACGGCCGGACGCTTGTCGATCATCCCGTTGAAGACGGCACGCGTGTCGTCGTAGCCCACGTCCCCCGGGGCGAACACCTCGCCGGCCAGATCCTCGCGCAGTGCGGCGAGGGCCGCGTCCGCCTTCGAGAGGGAAGCCATGGCCGCCCCCTTCCGCACCGGGGGTAGTTCGCTTCCAGCCTAGGCAGGCCCGGTCACCCGGTCGCGCTCAGCCGCCGTACGCTCCGGACGCCGTCAGCCGCAGCGCGGTGTCGATCAGCGGAACGTGGCTGAAGGCCTGCGGGAAGTTGCCGACCTGGCGCTGCAGGCGCGGGTCCCACTCCTCGGCGAGCAGACCGAGGTCGTTGCGCAGCGCGAGGAGCTTCTCGAACAGCTTGCGGGCCTCGTCCACCCGGCCGATCATCGCCAGGTCGTCCGCCATCCAGAAGGAGCAGGCCAGGAAGGCACCCTCGTCGCCCGGAAGACCGTCGACGCCCTCGCACTCGCCCTCCGTCGGGTAGCGCAGGATGAACCCGTCCGTGGTGGACAGCTCGCGCTGGATCGCCTCGATGGTGCCGATCACCCGCTTGTCGTCCGGCGGCAGGAAGCCCATCTGCGGAATCAGCAGCAGCGAGGCGTCCAGCTCCTTGGAGCCGTAGGACTGGGTGAAGGTGTTGCGCTCCTGGTCGTAGCCCTTCTCGCACACGTCCCGGTGGATGTCCTCGCGCAGTTCCTTCCAGCGCTCCAGCGGGCCGTCCGCGTCACCGGACTCGATCAGCTTGATGGTGCGGTCCACCGCCACCCAGGCCATCACCTTCGAGTGCACGAAGTGCCGGCGCGGGCCGCGCACCTCCCAGATGCCCTCGTCCGGCTCCTGCCAGTGGTCCTCCAGGTAGCGGATCAGCTTCAGCTGGAGCAGGGAGGCGTAGTCGTTGCGGGCCAGACCCGTCATGTGCGCCAGGTGCAGGGCCTCGGTGACCTCGCCGTACACGTCCAGCTGGAGCTGGTGCGCCGCGCCGTTGCCCACCCGGACCGGGGCGGAGGCCTCGTAGCCCGGCAACCAGTCCAGCTCGGCCTCGCCCAGCTCGCGCTCGCCCGCGATGCCGTACATGATCTGCAGGTTCTCCGGGTCGCCGGCGACCGCGCGCAGCAACCACTCGCGCCAGGCCCGGGCCTCCTCGCGGTAGCCCGTGCGCAGCAGCGAGGACAGGGTGATCGCCGCGTCCCGCAGCCAGGTGTAGCGGTAGTCCCAGTTGCGGACGCCGCCGATGTCCTCGGGGAGCGAGGTGGTGGGGGCCGCGACGATGCCACCCGTCGGGGCGTACGTCAGCGCCTTCAGGGTGATCAGCGAGCGGATCACCGCCTCGCGGTACGGACCGTGGTACGTGCAGTGCTCGACCCAGTCGCGCCAGAAGTCCTCCGTCGCCACCAGCGACTGCTCCGGCTCCGGCAGCGGCGGCGGCTCCTTGTGCGAGGGCTGCCACGAGATGGTGAACGCGATGCGGTCACCCGGGGCGACCGTGAAGTCGGCGTAGGTGGTCAGCGACTTTCCGTAGGTCTCGGCCTCCGTGTCGAACCAGACCGAGTCGGGTCCGGCGACCGCCACCGTCCGGCCCTCGTGCTTGTGCACCCAGGGCACCACCCGGCCGTAGGAGAACCGCATCCGCAGCGCGGAGCGCATCGGCACCCGGCCGGTGACGCCCTCCACGATCCGGATCAGCTGCGGCGCGCCGTCACGCGGGGGCATGAAGTCCGTCACGCGCACGGTGCCGCGCGGGGTGTCCCACTCCGACTCCAGGATCAGCGAGTCGCCGCGGTAGCTGCGCCGGGCGGCCGTGGGGGGCTGCGCGTCGGCCGCGTGCGCCGGGCCGAGCCGCCAGAAGCCGTGCTCCTCGGTGCCCAGCAGGCCGGCGAAGATGGCATGCGAGTCGAAGCGGGGCAGGCACAGCCAGTCGACTGTGCCGTCCCGGCAGACCAGTGCCGCGGTCTGCATGTCTCCGATGAGTGCGTAGTCTTCGATGCGCCCGGCCACGTGCAACTCCAGTCGAACGGCCACGTCACCCCCGCACGAAGGGGGGCTGTCGCTAGTGCGGTCAAGGGGTCGTTGTTGTGCGTCGTTGAGCGGTGAAGCAAAGCAGCCTGCCGAGCCCTGAGGCAACACGACAGTCTTTGCTCAACGAACTGCCGCGCTCTCGTTGTTCCGGGTGATGCAGGCGGGGGTGTGCCGTCGTTCCGGCCGGGCTCGGCAGCGAGTGTCCGAGCAGGATACGACGCACGTAGATGATCTGCGTGCCGCTCCGGGCAACCCGTGTGGGCCGAACGAGTGACCAGCGGGTGATATCGATGTGACCACTGTGCACCTGTGTATACGCACGTGGTGCCGTCCCGTGTCGGCACGAGCGCGGAGCGTGGCCGGAAGCCATCCCGTCCAGGCGCTGATACGCTGGTAGCCCGTGGACCGGTGGGCGACAAACCCCCGAACCGCAGCGACGGCACCCCCGGAAATCTCCGGGCGGCAGCCGCACAGCACAGACAGCGACCACGGGAGCCCCCTCTTGGCCATGCCGCCGAAATCTACGACGACCAAGCACATCTTCGTCACCGGGGGTGTCGCCTCCTCGCTCGGCAAGGGCCTCACCGCCTCCAGCCTGGGCATGCTGCTCAAGGCCCGTGGCCTGCGCGTCGTGATGCAGAAGCTCGACCCGTACCTGAACGTCGACCCGGGCACGATGAACCCCTTCCAGCACGGTGAGGTGTTCGTCACCAACGACGGCGCCGAGACCGACCTGGACATCGGCCACTACGAGCGCTTCCTCGACCGCGACCTGGACGGCTCCGCCAACGTCACCACCGGTCAGGTCTACTCCACGGTGATCGCCAAGGAGCGGCGCGGCGAGTACCTGGGCGACACCGTGCAGGTCATCCCGCACATCACCAACGAGATCAAGCACCGCATCCGGCGCATGGCCACCGACGAGGTGGACGTCGTCATCACCGAGGTCGGCGGCACGGTCGGCGACATCGAGTCGCTGCCGTTCCTGGAGACCGTCCGCCAGGTCCGCCACGAGGTCGGCCGGGACAACGTCTTCGTCGTCCACATCTCGCTGCTGCCGTACATCGGCCCCTCCGGCGAGCTGAAGACCAAGCCGACCCAGCACTCCGTCGCCGCCCTGCGCAACATCGGTATCCAGCCCGACGCGATCGTGCTGCGCTGCGACCGCGAGGTGCCGACCGCGATCAAGCGGAAGATCTCGCTGATGTGCGACGTCGACGAGGCCGCCGTCGTCGCCTGCCCGGACGCCCGCTCGATCTACGACATCCCGAAGGTCGTGCACACCGAGGGCCTGGACGCCTACGTCGTGCGCAAGCTCGACCTGCCCTTCCGGGACGTGGACTGGACGACCTGGGACGACCTGCTCGACCGCGTCCACAACCCCGACCACGAGATCACCCTCGCCCTGGTCGGCAAGTACATCGACCTGCCCGACGCCTACCTGTCGGTCACCGAGGCGCTGCGCGCGGGCGGCTTCGCCAACAAGGCCCGCGTCAAGATCAAGTGGGTCACCTCGGACGACTGCAAGACCCCGGCCGGGGCCAAGGCGCAGCTCGGCGACGTCGACGGCATCTGCATCCCCGGCGGCTTCGGCGACCGCGGTGTGCTCGGCAAGGTCGGCGCCATCCGCTTCGCACGCGAGAACAAGATCCCGCTGCTCGGCCTCTGCCTGGGACTGCAGTGCATCGTGATCGAGGCCGCGCGCAGCCTGGCCGACATCCCGGACGCCAACTCCACCGAGTTCGACCCGGCCACCGCCCACCCGGTCATCTCCACCATGGCGGAGCAGATGGACATCGTCGCCGGTGAGGGCGACATGGGCGGCACGATGCGGCTCGGCATGTACCCGGCGAAGCTGGCCGAGGGCTCCATCGTGCGCGAGGTGTACGACGGCAAGGAGTACATCGAGGAGCGGCACCGTCACCGCTACGAGGTGAACAACGCCTACCGCGCGGAGCTGGAGAAGAAGGCCGGCATCCTCTTCTCGGGCACCTCGCCGGACGGCAAGCTCGTCGAGTACGTCGAGTACCCGCGCGACGTCCACCCCTACCTGGTCGCCACGCAGGCGCACCCCGAGCTGCGCTCGCGGCCGACCCGTCCGCACCCGCTCTTCGCCGGCCTGGTGAAGGCCTCCGTCGAGCGGAAGAATTCCAAGTAACACACCAGTTGTACGGTGGCCGGGGTGCATACCTTCAAAGGTGCGCACCCCGGTTTCACTTGGCCGGGTTTTTTGGCCGGTCTTTTTGAAGGCATGTGTGGGAGGACAGGGCATGACGATCAAGGACACCCCCGAGGAGTGGGAGATCCGGGCGACGGAGACCCCCTTCCGGGGCAACAAGACCTCCGTCCGCACGGACGACGTGGTCATGCCCGACGGCTCCGTGGTCCGCCGCGACTACCAGGTGCACCCCGGCTCGGTCGCCGTCCTCGCCCTGGACGAGGAGGACCGCGTCCTGCTCATCCGCCAGTACCGCCACCCGGTGCGGCACAAGCTGTGGGAGATCCCGGCCGGCCTGCTCGACGTGCCCGGCGAGAACCCGCTGCACGCCGCCCAGCGCGAGCTGTACGAGGAGGCGCACGTCAAGGCCGAGAACTGGCGGGTGCTGAGCGACGTGTACACCACCCCCGGCGGCTGTGACGAGGCCGTACGGATCTTCCTCGCCCGCGATCTGTCCGAGGCCGAGGGCGCGCGCTTCGAGACGGAGCACGAGGAGACCGACATGGAGTACGCGCGCGTGCCGGTCGACGAGCTGGTGCGCCTGGTGCTCGCCGGTGCCGTGCACAACAACTGCCTCGTCGTCGGCGTCCTCTCCCTGGTGGCGGCCCGCGGCGGGGAGGGTCTCGACGCGCTGCGCCCGGCCGACGCACCGTGGCCCGCGCGCCCTTTCGAGTCCTGAACCCACCCGTCCGCGCATTGGTGTGACGATCGCCTGATCCGATCGGGGGACGTGCCCGCCGTGCTCCTCCCGGAACGTCGCAGAGCGTGAACTAGGCTCTGGAAAACGCCCGTACCGGAAGATCCGGCGGGCTTGCGCGTGCGGTGGGACGGGAGCGTGGCCCGTGACGGATCAGGCGGTGGACACAGGCGGCGGGCGGCTGTCCGCGCACCCGGTCACGGCGGACCATTTCCTGGGCCGCACACGGGAGTTGAAGGGACTGCGCGCCGACATCGAGCGCGCGGGCCTGGACACCCTCTCCGGCCGCAAGACACCCCGCGCGCGCGTGCTCCTCATCGCGGGCCGCCCCGGCTCCGGCCGGACCGCCCTCGCCGAGGAACTCGTACGACAGGTCGCCGAGCGTTACCCCGACGGAGTGCTGCGGGCCCGGCTCAGTGAGCCCGACGGCACGCCCGTACCGATCGAGCGCACCACCCGCGAGCTGCTCGCCACGCTGGACGTGCAGGCACCCCCCGGCGCCGCCGAGGACGACCTGACCGAGGAGCTGCGCGTGGCCCTGGCCGGGCGGCGTGTCCTGCTCCTGCTGGACGACGCGGCCGGGGCCGAGCAGGTCGACGCGCTGCTGCCGGACGCCCCGGACTGCCTGGTGGTCGCCGTCTCCGGCGGCCCGCTCACCGGCATCGCGGACGTCCGCCCCTGCACCCTGGGCGGCCTCGACACCAAGTCGGCGGTGGAACTCCTCACCCGCTACACCGGCTCGGTCCGCATCACCGTCGACCCGCGCTCCGCCGAGAGCCTGGCCGAGGCGTGCCAGGGCCACCCGGCCGCGCTCACCCTGGCCGGCGGCTGGCTCGCCTCCCGGCCCCAGGCGGCCGTCTCCGACCTCGCCAAGCGGATGCACACCGACGCCCTCGCGGGCGCCGAGGGCGCCGACAGCACCCCGCTGGCCCGTGTCTTCCGGCTCGTCCACGACCAGCTGGCGGGCTCCGCGGCCCGGATACTGCGACTGCTCGCGCTGGCGCCGGCCGGCCTGATCGACCCGCACACCGCCTCGGCCCTGGCCGGCTGCTCGGTGGGCGCGGCCCGCGCCGCCCTGGACGAGTTCGTCCTGCTCGGCCTGGTGCGCGCGGTGGACTCCCCGCTGCCCGAGTACGACATCCCCGGCTGTCTGCACCCGCTGCTGCGCTCCTTCGCCGAGAGCCAGGAGCGCCCGGCGGAGCTGCAGCTGGCCCGGGCCCGCATGCTGGAGCGGACCGTACGGCTGCTGCAGTCGTGCCGGGCGATCACCGAGACGGACAGCCCGCAGGCCCGGGAGAAGCTGCAGGAGATGCCCAAGGCGCTGCGCTTCCCCACCCCCCGGGCGGCCGAGGAGTGGCTGCGCGTGCGCAGGCCCGCCCTGCTGGCCGCCGTCCGCGTGGCCGTGGCCGACGGGGAGCTGGACACCCTCGCCCGCCGGCTGATGTCCCAGCTGGTCAGGGCCATGGCGGCGCACTTCGGCACGCAGGCGGCCGCGCCCGACCTGTACGGCGTCCACGGGCTGGTCCTGGACGTCGCCGAGCGGCGCGGGCTGCACCGGGAGCGGGCCGCGGCCCTGCTGAACCTGGGCGATCTGGACGCGCAGACCGGCCGCACCCAGGACGCGCTGACCCGCTACCGGGCCGCCCTGGACGCCGGACGCGAGGCGAACGACCCGTACGCGACCCGCCGCGCGATGGAATCCGTAGGCGGCGCGTACCAGGAGCTCGGGGACTACGACCGGGCCGCCGACTGGTTCGGCCGGGCCCTCGCCGAGCGGCTGGCCCGGGACGAGCGCACGGAGGCCGCCCGGCTGTACGGCCGGATCGCCACCGCCCACACGTACGCGGGCCGGTACGGCGAGGCGCTCAGGAACTGGCGGGCGGCCGTCGCCGGGTACCGCAAGGAGGGTGATGTCGCCGCTCACGCCCGGGCGTTGAGCGAACTGGCCCGGGTCCAGGAGTACGCGGGGCGGCCCGAGGAGTCGCTGCGCACCTGCCAGGAGGCGGTGGAGTGGGCGCGGCGCGCCGACGAGGTCCGGCTGCAGGCCGCGCTGCAGCTCAGGCTGGCCGACACCCTGGACCGGCTCGGCGACCCCACGGCCGCCCGCCTGCACCGCGCGACGGCGGAGCGCATGCTGAACGAGGAGCACCCGGAGGGGGACTCCGGCCCGGAACAGGACGCTAGCGCCTGCGAAATCCGTAGTGCATCCAGTGAAGATTGATGCAATGAAAGGCTAGACACTCGGAACACCTTCATTAAACTGGCTCTGCCGCTCGTTCTCCTGCGGTGTCTCCCGGTGTGCCCCCGCATGCCTGGGTATGTCTTGTTATGCACCCCCCCATACCCTCTGAGCCAAGGACCGTGATCGACGTGAAGGTCGGCATCCCCCGCGAGGTCAAGAACAACGAGTTCCGGGTGGCCATCACCCCCGCCGGTGTGCACGAGCTGGTGCGCAACGGCCACCAGGTCGTCATCGAGCGGGGCGCCGGCCTCGGCTCCTCCATCACGGACAGCGAGTACGTCTCCGCCGGTGCAGGGATCCTCGAGACGGCGGACGAGGTCTGGGCCGCCGCGGACCTGCTGCTGAAGGTCAAGGAGCCCATCGCGGAGGAGTACCACCGCCTCCGCAAGGACCAGATCCTCTTCACCTACCTGCACCTGGCCGCCTCCAAGGAGTGCACGGACGCGCTCATCGAGTCCGGCACCACGGCCATCGCCTACGAGACCGTCGAGCTGCCGAACCGCGCGCTGCCGCTGCTCGCCCCGATGTCCGAGGTCGCGGGCCGTCTGGCCCCGCAGGTCGGCGCCTACCACCTGATGGCCCCGGTCGGCGGCCGCGGCGTGCTGCCGGGCGGCGTCCCGGGTGTGACCCCGGCCAAGGTCGTCGTCATCGGCGGCGGTGTCTCGGGCTGGAACGCCACCCAGATCGCCGTCGGCATGGGCTTCGACGTGACCCTGCTCGACCGTGACATCAACAAGCTGCGCGAGGCCGACAAGGTCTTCGGCAGCAAGGTCAAGGCCATCATGTCCAACTCCTTCGAGCTGGAGAAGGCCGTCCTGGACGCCGACCTCGTCATCGGCGCCGTCCTCATCCCGGGCGCCAAGGCCCCGAAGCTCGTCACCAACGAGCTGGTGTCCCGCATGAAGCCCGGAAGTGTCCTTGTCGACATCGCGATCGACCAGGGCGGCTGCTTCGAGGACTCGCGTCCCACCACGCACGCCGAGCCGACCTTCCGGGTCCACGACTCGGTCTTCTACTGCGTCGCCAACATGCCGGGCGCGGTGCCGAACACCTCCACCAACGCCCTCACCAACGCGACGCTGCCGTACATCGTCTCGGTGGCCAACAACGGCTGGGTCGAGGCGCTGCGCCGCGACGCCGCGCTCGCCAAGGGTCTCAACACCCATGACGGCAAGGTCGTTTACAAGGAGGTCGCCGAGGCCCACGGCCTGGAGCACGTCGAGCTGGAGACCCTGCTCGGCTGAGGCTCCGACCTGGCGAGTCTCTAAGTCGCCGACCGGTAAAAGGCGATTCGTCAACACGTATCGTCAACACCACACACCCGGCCGGACCTTGCCCGACAAGGTCCGGCCGGATGTGTGTATGGTCACTTTGCGGCTCTCGGTCAACTCGCCTCGAACGTAACCCTTCGACCGATTCGCACACCGGTGAAACCTGCTGTGCGACGGCCGTACGCCCTTGACAGCGGGATGTTTCATTGCCGACACATCCTGCCGGGTCCGGCGGATTGTGTTGCTGCGGACCGCCGACACGCCATAGAGTCGCCAACCGTCGGCATGGTGCCACGCTGACCTTGTCTAGAAGTTTCCTGGTCACCAAGGAGGTAAGACGACTTGTGAATGAGTCGACATTTTCTCCCGGGGGTGGTCAACCAGGAATGCCTGTACGGGGCCAGGGCTCCGCGGGATTCGAGGCTGTCGGCTCCGTAGCTGTGCGCACCTTCGCAGCCCACCAGAGTCCGGGTCAGCAGACCACCCGGACAGCACACCCGAGCATGGATGGCCATCACGTGAACGCCATGGCCGGCGACGGAAGTGGCGCGCCCCACAACCACTTCGCCGACTACGACGAACTGCCCGAGGGGCACTTCTACGACCCCGACGCCGAATACGAGCCGGACCCGGAGTACGCGGCCACGCTCGCGCCCGACGCTGCCCGTCAGCGCCGTGAGCGCGTCGGCCCGACCGGACGCCCGCTGCCGTACTTCCCGATCCCGGGCCCGCTGACCGACCACGGCCCCGCGAAGATCATCGCGATGTGCAACCAGAAGGGCGGCGTCGGCAAGACGACGTCGACCATCAACCTGGGTGCCGCGCTCGCGGAGTACGGCCGGCGCGTGCTGCTCGTGGACTTCGACCCGCAGGGCGCGCTGTCGGTGGGTCTCGGTGTCAACCCGATGGAGCTCGACCTCACCGTCTACAACCTGCTCATGGAGCGGGGCATGTCCGCGGACGAGGTCCTGCTGAAGACGGCGGTCCCCAACATGGACCTGCTGCCGTCCAACATCGACCTGTCGGCCGCCGAGGTCCAGCTGGTCTCCGAGGTCGCGCGCGAGTCGACGCTGCAGCGGGCCCTGAAGCCCCTGCTGCCCGACTACGACTACATCGTGATCGACTGTCAGCCCTCGCTCGGCCTGCTCACGGTCAACGCGCTGACGGCCGCCCACAAGGTGATCGTCCCCCTGGAGTGCGAGTTCTTCGCCCTCCGCGGTGTCGCGCTGCTCACCGAGACCATCGAGAAGGTCCAGGAGCGGCTCAACCCCGAGCTGGAACTGGACGGCATCCTGGCCACGATGTACGACTCGCGCACGGTCCACAGCCGCGAGGTGCTGGCCCGTGTGGTCGAGGCGTTCGACGACCACGTCTACCACACGGTCATCGGCCGCACGGTCCGCTTCCCGGAGACCACGGTCGCCGGTGAGCCGATCACCACGTACGCCTCCAACTCCGTCGGTGCCGCCGCCTATCGCCAGCTCGCCAGGGAGGTGCTCGCCCGGTGTCACGCCGAGTGAGTCTGCCCGGGGCCGACGAACTGTTCCGTACGACAGGGGGGATGGCGCTCCAGCCGTCCACGCCCCGGCGCGCGGCCAACGGCGAGGCCCGGGTGCCGGCTCCCGCGGGGGAAAGCGACGAGGCGGCCGCCGCCGAGGACGCGCCGCCGTCGGTGCCCGTCCAGGGCGGTGACGGAGAGGGCGCGGAGCATGTCGCGGCGGAGGCGGATTCGGCCGAGGCCGGCGAGTCCCGCACGCGGCCGGCCCGGCGGCAGTCCGAGCAGGAAGGTTCTGCCGCCGCGCAGCCCCGCAAGCGGGGACGGGCGCCGGCCCGGCGGCCCAGTGGGCGCGAGCGGCACGACGAGAAGATCACGGTGTACGTCTCCGCCGAGGAGCTGATGGACCTCGAGCACGCGCGACTGGTCCTGAGAGGCGAGCACGGGCTGGCCGTCGACCGGGGCCGCATCGTCCGCGAGGCCGTGGCCGTCGTCCTGGCCGACCTGGAGTCCCGAGGGGACGCGAGCATCCTGGTGCGGCGGCTGCGGGGTCGGTAGTCGGTGTCGCGGGCGGTAAGCGGTAGCCTGCGACGGCCATGACCTCGAACGACGCCCCCGCCCCCGGCCCAGCGGCCGGCCGCAGACGTGCGCTCGGACGGGGCCCGGGGACCGCGCGGCCCGAACCGTCCGAGGCCACATCGCCGCCGACCGCGGCACCAGCGGCACCGCAGGCAGCCGCCGAGCCGGAGCCCGTGGCACTGCTGGAAGCTGCCGAGCCGGAGCCCGAGGCCGTAGAGCCACAGGTCGTCGCTGAGCCGGATCCCGTAGCACCGTTGGATGCTGCCGAGCCCGAGTTCGTAGCGCCGCAGGCAGCCGCCGAGCCCGAGCCCGGGGTCGTGGCTTCGCTGACAGTCGTGGAGCCGGGGCCGGGGCCGGAGTCCGAGGCGGTGGCCTCGCCGGCAGTTGTCGGGCCCGAGCCCGGGGCGCTGCCTTCCGGGGCAGTGGCGCCCGGGCGCGGGACGGACACCGCCGTCGTACCGGAGCCGGTGGCCGGAGCCCGGTCGGAGTCGTCGGGTGGGAGCGGGCCCGGGGAGCCGCTCGCCGAGGACGCCGCCCCCTCCGACGGCATCTTCAAGGTCCGGCTCTCCAACTTCGAGGGGCCCTTCGACCTACTCCTCCAGCTCATCTCGAAGCACAAGCTGGACGTCACCGAGGTCGCGCTCTCCAAGGTGACCGACGAGTTCATGGCGCACATCCGGGCCATGGGGCCGGACTGGGACCTGGACCAGACGACCGAGTTCCTCGTCGTCGCCGCCACCCTGCTGGACCTCAAGGCAGCCCGGCTGCTGCCCACCGCCGAGGTCGAGGACGAGGCCGACCTCGCGCTGCTGGAGGCCCGGGACCTGCTGTTCGCGCGGCTGCTGCAGTACCGCGCCTACAAGCAGATCGCCGACATCTTCAACCAGCGCCTGGACGAGGAGGCCCGCCGCTACCCGCGTACCGTCGGCCTGGAGCCCCAGCACGCCGAGCTGCTGCCCGAGGTCGTCATCAGCATCGGCCCCGAGGGCTTCGCCAAGCTCGCCGTCAAGGCGATGCAGCCCAAGGCCAAGCCGCAGGTGTACGTGGACCACATCCACGCCCCGCTGGTGAGCGTGCAGGAGCAGGCGGGCATCGTGGTCGCGCGGCTCAGGGAACTCGGCGAGGCCAGCTTCCGCGCGCTGGTGGAGGACACCGACGACACCCTCACGGTCGTGGCCCGCTTCCTCGCGCTGCTGGAGCTGTACCGCGAGAAGGCCGTGGCCCTGGAGCAGGAGACCGCGCTCGGCGACCTGCTCGTGCGCTGGACCGGCGGCGACGGGGACGCGGCGCCGATGGTCACCGACGAGTTCGACCGGCCGCCCGAGGAGCCCAAGGAGGAGAAGAAGGCATGAGCGAGGAGACCGCGGAACTCCCGGCGGGGCTCCGTACCGTCGCCGATCTCGACCTCAAGCCCGCCCTGGAGGCGGTCCTCATGGTCGTGGACGAGCCCGCGACCGAGGAGCACCTGGCCAGGATCCTGGAACGGCCGAAGCGGCAGATCGCGGACGCGCTGCGGGAGCTGGCCGACGACTACACCGTGCAGGGCCGGGGCTTCGAGCTGCGGTTCGTCGCGGGCGGCTGGCGCTTCTACAGCCGCGCCGAGTACGCGCCCGCCGTCGAGCGGCTCGTGCTGGACGGCCAGACGGCCCGTCTCACCCAGGCGGCACTGGAGACCCTGGCCGTCGTCGCCTACCGCCAGCCCGTCAGCCGCAGCCGCGTCTCCGCCGTGCGCGGAGTCAACTGCGACGGCGTGATGCGCACCCTCCTGCAGCGCGGTCTGGTCGAGGAGGCGGGCACGGAACCCGAAACAGGTGCGATCCTGTACAGGACGACGAACTACTTCCTGGAGCGGATGGGCCTGCGTGGCCTGGACGAGCTCCCGGAGCTCGCGCCCTTCCTGCCGGAGGCGGAGGCGATCGAGGCCGAGACCCAGGAGGGCGTACCGTCGTTCGACCCGGACGCGCCCGACGCGCCCGGCGGTCAGGACGCAGACGACTAAGACGGAACTTTGATGCGAAGCAGCGGCAGCGGAAAGAGCGGCGGGCGGGGTAACTACCGCGGTGCCGGCAACAACAGGGACGAGCGGCAGGGGCAGGGCCGTCCCAGCAAGCCCCGCCCCGAGGAGCGCCGCTACGACGTGGGCCCCGGCGCCACCAAGGACGGCCCCAAGTCCGGGCGCGGCGGCGCCGCGCGCGGCGGTGCCAAGGGCGGCCCCAAGCAGGCCCAGCAGAGCGGCGGGCGGACGGCTCCGGGAAGCTCCCGTGAGTACGAGGCACGCGCCGAGGAGCGCAACCGGGAGCGGTACGCGGGCAAGAAGGACGTCAAGCTGCCCAAGACCTTCCCGGGCGCCGAACAGGAGGGCGAGCGGCTGCAGAAGGTTCTCGCGCGCGCGGGCTACGGCTCGCGGCGTGCCTGCGAGGAGCTGATCGAGCAGGCCCGCGTCGAGATCAACGGCGAGATCGTCCTGGAGCAGGGCCGCCGCGTCGACCCGGAGAAGGACGAGGTCAAGGTCGACGGCCTGACCGTGGCGACCCAGTCGTACCAGTTCTTCTCGCTGAACAAGCCCGCCGGTGTCGTCTCGACGATGGAGGACCCCGACGGCCGCCAGTGCCTCGGTGACTACGTCACCAACCGCGAGACCCGGCTCTTCCACGTCGGACGGCTCGACACCGAGACCGAGGGCGTCATCCTGCTCACCAACCACGGCGAGCTGGCGCACCGGCTGACCCACCCGAAGTACGGTGTGAAGAAGACCTACCTCGCCGCCATCGTGGGCCCGATCCCGCGCGACCTCGGCAAGCGCCTGAAGGACGGCATCCAGCTGGAGGACGGCTACGCGCGCGCGGACCACTTCCGGGTCGTCGAGCAGACCGGCAAGAACTACCTGGTCGAGGTGACCCTGCACGAGGGCCGCAAGCACATCGTGCGCCGCATGCTCGCCGAGGCCGGCTTCCCGGTCGAGAAGCTGGTGCGCACCTCCTTCGGCCCGATCACCCTGGGCGACCAGAAGTCGGGCTGGCTGCGCCGCCTGTCCAACACCGAGGTCGGGATGCTCATGAAGGAGGTCGACCTCTAGGAGGCGCCTGCATGGCGTTCTGACGGCCGGTCCCGGGTTCTCCGGGACCGGCCGTCGGCGTCTTCGCGAACGGGGCCCCAAGGGGCGCTGAGGGGCTTGCGAATCACCGAGCACGCCTTTATGGTCGTAACGACTATTAGTTGGGCTGGCCATGAAGACCGGCCATGAAGACCGGCCGTGAAGGGGGTGACCGGGGCATGGAGGGCTACGACAAGTACGCCTACGAACCCTTCGCCGTCACCGTCGACCTCGCCGTCCTCACCCTCCGCGCCGGCGCCCTGCACGTGCTGCTGGTCGAGCGCGGGCAGGAGCCGTACGCCGGTCAGTGGGCGCTGCCCGGCGGATTCCTGCTGCCCGACGAGTCGGCGGAGACGGCGGCCCGGCGCGAACTCGCCGAGGAGACCGGGCTCGACGACGTCTCCGGGCTGCACCTGGAGCAGCTGCACACCTACAGCGAGCCCGACCGCGACCCCAGGATGCGGGTCGTGTCCGTCGCCTTCACCGCACTGCTGCCCGAGCCTCCCGAGCCGCGCGGCGGCGGTGACGCGGCCCAGGCCCGCTGGCTGCCGTACGAATCCGCCCGGCCGCTCGCCTTCGACCACGAACGGATCCTGGCCGACGCCCACGAGCGGATCGGCGGCCGGCTGGAGAACAGCTGCGTCGCCACCGCCTTCTGCCCGCCCGAGTTCACCCTCGGCGAGCTGCAGCAGGTCTACGAGTCGGTGTGGGGCACCGCCCTGGACCGCCCCAACTTCCGCCGCAAGGTGCTTGCCACGCCCGGATTCGTGGAACCCGTCCCCGGCGCAGCCCGGCTGACCGGCGGCCGCGGCAAACCGGCCGCGCTCTACCGCGCGGGCACCGCCACCACCCTGCACCCGCCGCTCCTCCGACCGTCCCGGGAAGGACGCCCCGCATGACCACGTTCCACGCGAGCAAGCGCCCCGCCTCCGGATCCCTGATCGGACTCGCCCTCGGGGACGCCCTCGGCTTCCCGACCGAGTTCAACGACGTGCCCTCGATCCTCGCCAAGTGCGGCCCCTGGCGGGAGATGCAGCTGCCGGAGCGTGCCTTCGTCTCCGACGACACACAGATGACCCTCGCCTTCGGGCGCGCCCTCAGGACAGCCATGGACCGCGGTGTGCTCGCCCCGAAGCGGCTGGAGCGGCCGCTGCGCGAGGAGTTCGTGGACTGGTACCAGTCGCCGGACAACAACCGCGCCCCCGGCCGCACCTGCCTGACCGCGTGCGCGCTGCTGAAGGAGGAGGGCCGGCCCTGGCGGGAGGCCAGCCAGATCGGCTCCAAGGGCTGCGGCGCCAACATGCGTGTCGCCCCCGTCGGGCTCGCCCTCGGCCTCAGCGACGAACAGCGCGCCGGCGCCGCCCAGTTGCAGTCCGCGCTCACCCACGGACACCCCACCGCGCTGGCCGCCTCCGATCTGACCGCCCGCGCCGTCCACCTGCTCGCCCGGGGCGCCGACCCGGCCGGGCTCGTCGGACAGCTGCGCTCGTACGCCCAGGACAACCGCAGCCGCTACCACCACACCTGGCTCGGCGACCTGTGGACCCGCTCCCAGGACCCCGGCCCCGAGCACTTCATCGCGCGCGGCTGGGACGAGTGCCTGGAGATTCTCGGCCGCGTCCAGGAGGCCGTGCGCACCGTCTCCCCGGAGACCGACCCGTGCCTGGCGACCGGAGCGGGCTGGATCGCCGAGGAGGCCTTCGCCACCGGGCTGCTGTGCTTCCTGCTCTTCCCCGACGAGCCGCTCACCGCCCTGCGCCGGGCCGCCTGCTCCTCGGGCGACTCGGACTCGATCGCCTGCCTCACCGGCGCCTTCGCGGGCGCCTGGCTGGGCGCGGACGCCTGGCCCACCGAGTGGGCCGACCGGATCGAGTACCGGGGGGACCTGTTGGCCCTGGGGGCGCTCTGGGACGCTTAGGCCCATGATCGACGACCTCGACATGGACCTGACGCCGGTGATCGCCGAGCAGCCCGACCCGCTGCTGTTCGCGACCGTCTCCGGAGCCCACCTCTACGGCTTCCCGTCCCAGGACTCCGACCTGGACCTGCGCGGCGCCCACCTGCTGCCCATCGCCGACCTGGTCGGGCTCCGCGAGCCGGAGGAGACACGGTCGCGGGCGTGGGTGCGGTTCGGCGTGGAGATGGACCTCGTCACCCATGACGTGCGCAAGTTCGTACGGCTGATGCTCCGGCGCAACGGCTATGTGCTGGAGCAGCTGCTCTCGCCCCTGGTCGCGCACACCACCGAGGAGCACCGGGAGCTGATCGCCCTGGCGCCGGACGTGCTCACCAGCCACCACGCCCACCACTACCGCGGGTTCGCGGTGACCCAGTGGCGGCTGTTCGAGAAGACCGGCGAGCTCAAGCCGCTGCTCTACACGTTCCGTGTGCTGCTCACCGGCGTCCACCTGATGCGCAGCGGCGAGGTGCAGGCCCATCTGCCCACGCTCCTGGACCAGGTGGAGGCGCCCGGCTACCTGCCCGAGCTGATAGCCGCCAAGGCGGAACAGGAGCACGGCACCGCCGACGTCGAGCACGCGCGCGTGGAGGCCGACGTGGAGCGGCTGCACGCCGTGCTCGACGCGGCCCAGGCCGGCTCAGCCCTGCCCGACGCGCCCAGTGCGCACGACGCCCTGCACGACTTCGTGGTGCGCGTCCGGCAGGCAGGCTGACGCACGGCGCACCCGGTACAGGAAGTCGGCCACGCGCGCGTGGTCCGGCTCCGGCGGCAGCGGGGTGCGGTGCAGGGCCTCCTCGGTCTCGTCCGCGAGCCGGACCATCCACGCCTCGACCTGTGCCCAGGGCACCTCGCCCCGCTTCACCGCCAGCAGCGGGTCCCGCCGGTCACCCACGTCGAGCCGCAGCGCTCCGGTGCGCAGCAGGTCGCGGGCGCTCATCAGCAGGCGGATCAGGTGCATCGCGTGCTTCCAGCGCGGGGCGCCCGTCGTGCGGACGTCGGCGTCCAGCTTGCGGCGCTGGCCGAGGGCGTAGCGGGTGAAGGTGTCGTGGGCGCGCCGGGAGAGGAAGGCGCCGCGCAGGGACAGCAGCTCGCGGCCGGTGTCGTCCACGTGCTCCACCAGCGGGGAGTGCAGGCACTCCAGGATGTTCGGGTTGCCGCGCAGCGCCAGCTCGCAGAAACGCTCCAGCTCCCAGGAGAACTGCTCCTCGCCCGGTCCCTCCACGTGCGTCGGCGGCTTCTCGAACCGCCAGAACAGCGGGGTGGGGGCGAGGAAGACGCCCCTGCGGTCGGTGTCGCTGGCGTCCGTGGCCAGGCCGAAGGCCCGCGATCCCATGACACAGGCGTAGATCGTGTGGTCGCGTACGAGGTCCTCGGGCTGCATTCCCGGAGCGTACGCGCGCCCCTCACGCCAGGCGGATCGAATTTCCGTCCACCTTGATCGTCTTGGGAGGCAGCGGCTTGGTCGCCGGGCCGTGCGTCACCGAGCCGTCGGCGATGTGGTACTTGCTGCCGTGGCAGGGGCAGTCGATGGTGCCGTCCGCCACCTGGTTCACCGTGCAGCCCATGTGGGTGCAGATCGCCGAGAAGGCCTTGAAGTCGCCCTTCGTCGGCTGGGTGACCACGACCTTCTGGTCCTTGAAGATCGTGCCGCCGCCCTCCGGGATGTCACTGGTCCGCGTCAGCTGTTGGCTGCCGGGCGCCGTGGAGTTCTCGCCGCCGCAGCCGGCGGCGAGCGCTGCCGCGCCCGTCGCGAGAACCGCGCGCCGCGTCGTGCTGTGGGTCATCTCGTCACTCCGAACATCGACGGGAGGAAAGCCGCAATTTGCGGCATCTTTGCATTAAAGGTGCCCAAGCTGAAGGAAGTGAGTCTCAGCCGGCGGGCGCCGCGCACCCTGCCTGCGTGGTCTGACTACGCTGGACGGACCAAGAGCCGATACGCATGTCAGCAAGGAGCAGCGCCGTGGCGGTACGAGCGGTCCGGGGGGCCGTCCAACTGGAGCGGGACGAGGCCGGTCACATGGACGAGCAGGTGGGCGCCCTGCTCACCGCCGTCCTGGAGCGGAACGGGCTCACCACCGACGACCTGATCAGCATCTGGTTCACGGCCACCCCCGACCTGCACAGCGACTTCCCGGCGGCCGCCGCCCGCAAGCTCGGCATCGTCGACGTCCCCCTGATCTGCGCCCAGGAGCTGGACATCGACGGCGCCATGCCCCGGGTCGTCCGGGTGCTCGCGCACATCGAGTCGGACACCCCCCGCGCCGACATCGCCCACGTCTACCTCGGCGCCGCCGCCGCCCTGCGCAAGGACATCGCCCAGTGAGGACCGCACTCGTCATCGGCACCGGGCTCATCGGCACCTCCGCCGCGCTCGCCCTGACCCAGCGGGGCGTCGTCGTCCACCTCGACGACCACGACCCCGAGCAGGCCCGTACGGCGGCCGCACTGGGCGCCGGCACCGACGAGGCCCCCGGCGGCCCGGTGGACCTCGCGATCGTCGCCGCCCCGCCCGCCCACGTGGCCGCAGTCCTCGCGGACGCCATGGCCCGGGGAGTGGCACGCGGCTACGTCGACGTGGCCAGCGTCAAGGGCGGCCCGCGCCGCGAGCTGGAGGCCCGCGGCCTCGACCTCTCCTCCTACATCGGCACCCACCCCATGTCCGGCCGGGAGAAGTCCGGTCCGCTGGCCGCGACCGGCGACCTCTTCGAGGGCCGCCCCTGGGTGCTCACCCCGACCCGGGACACCGACACCGAGGTGCTGAACCTCGCCCTGGAACTGGTCTCGCACTGCCGGGCCGTGCCGGTCGTCATGGACGCCGACGCCCACGACCGGGCCGTCGCCCTCGTCTCCCACATGCCCCACCTGGTCTCCAGCATGGTCGCCGCGCGCCTGGAGCACGCCGAGGAGGCGGCCGTACGCCTGTGCGGGCAGGGCATCCGGGACGTGACCCGGATCGCCGCCTCCGACCCCCGGATGTGGATCGACATCCTCTCCGCCAACCCCGGCCCGGTCGCCGACCTCCTCGCGGACGTCTCCTCCGACCTGGACGAGACCGTCCGCGCCCTGCGCGCCCTGCAGTCCTCCGACGAGGACAAGCGGCGCGAGGGCAGCCAGGGCGTCGAGAACGTGCTGCGCCGCGGGAACGCGGGTCAGGTGCGGGTCCCGGGCAAGCACGGCAGCGCGCCGCGCGTGTACGACACCGTCGTCGTCCTCATCGACGACCAGCCCGGCCAGCTGGCCCGCATCTTCGCGGACGCGGGACGGGCCGGGGTCAACATCGAGGACGTACGCATCGAGCACGCGACCGGACAGCAGGCCGGTCTGGTCCAGCTCATGGTCGAGCCGAAGTCCGCGTCGGTCCTGAAGGAGGCCCTGCGGGAGCGGGGCTGGGCCCTGCGGCAGTAAAGCCCGGTGAGGGCGCCTCCCGGGAGCCAGTAACCTTGTGCGGGACGCCCTCGCGTCCCCCACCCACCCGCCACCCTTCACCAGGAAGGTGCCCTCCCGTGGAAAACGGCGCCGCCCCGACCGCCAAGTCCGTGATCGTCGCGATCGACGGCCCCTCCGGCACGGGCAAGTCGAGCACGTCGAAGGCCGTCGCCGCGCAGCTCGGCCTGAGCTACCTGGACACCGGCGCCCAGTACCGGGCGATCACCTGGTGGATGGTGTCCAACGGCATAGACCTGGAGGACCCGACCGCGATCGCGGCCGTCGCCGGCAAGCCGGAGATCGTCTCCGGCACCGACCCGGCCGCCCCGACCATCACGGTCGACGGCGTCGACGTGGCCGGCCCGATCCGCACCCAGGAGGTCACCTCCAAGGTCAGCGCGGTCAGCGCGGTGCCCGAGGTGCGCTCCCGGATCACCGAGCTGCAGCGCTCGCTGGCCGCCGGTGCGGAGTACGGCATCGTGGTGGAGGGCCGCGACATCGGTACGACCGTGCTGCCGGACGCCGACCTGAAGATTTTCCTCACCGCCTCCCCGGAGGCCCGCGCTGCCCGCCGCAGCGGCGAGCTGAAGGGCGTGGACGTCCACGCCACCCGCGAGGCGCTGATCAAGCGGGACGCGGCCGACTCCAGCCGCAAGACCTCGCCGCTCGCCAAGGCCGGCGACGCCGTCGAGGTCGACACCACCGAGCTCACCCTCGCCCAGGTCATCGAGTGCGTCGTCACCCTGGTCGAGGAGAAGCGAGCCGGGAAGTGAGCCTTCCGTCCGAGCGGGGCGCCGAGGTCGGGCGGCGCATCGGCGTCGGCCTGATGAACGGGCTGTGGAAGCCGCGCGTGCTCGGCGCCTGGAGGGTGCCCGCGAGCGGCCCGGCGATCCTCGCGGTGAACCACTCCCACAACATCGACGGCCCGATGGTCATGGGCGTCTCGCCCCGGCCGACGCACTTCCTGATCAAGAAGGAGGCGTTCGTCGGTCTGCTGGGCACGTTCCTGACCGGCATCGGCCAGCTGAAGGTGGACCGCACCTCCGCCGACCGCACGGCGATCAGCGACGCCCTCGGCGTCCTGGACAACGGGGGAGTGCTCGGCATCTTCCCGGAGGGCACCCGGGGCGAGGGCGACTTCGCCTCGCTGCGCGCCGGGCTCGCCTACTTCGCGGTCCGCAGCGGGGCACCGATCGTGCCCGTGGCGGTCCTGGGAAGTTCCGAGAAGCCGGGACGGTTGATGAAGGGACTCCCCCCGCTGCGCTCCCGCGTCGACGTCGTCTTCGGTGACCCGTTCGAGGCGGGCGACGGCAGCGGACGGCGCACGCGCAGGGCGCTGGACGAGGCGACCGAGCGCATCCAGAAGCAGCTCACCAGCCACCTGGAAAACGCCAGGCGCCTGACCGGGCGCTAGGCGACACTTGAGTAGTGGATCAGCCCCTGGCGGGCCGCTCCACCGATCACCACGATGAACGACGAGGTACGGACTTCATGAACGACCAGATCCAGCCCGACGACTCGGCCGAGCACGAGTACGAGCACGGGGCGCTCGGCGACGCCGAGTACGCGGAGTTCATGGAGCTCGCCGCCGAAGAGGGCTTCGACATCGAGGACGTCGAGGGCGCCATCGAGGCGGCGGGCCACGGTCCGCTGCCCGTGCTCGCCGTCGTCGGTCGCCCCAATGTCGGCAAGTCGACCCTGGTGAACCGGATCATCGGCCGCCGCGAGGCGGTCGTGGAGGACAAGCCGGGCGTCACCCGCGACCGTGTCACCTACGAGGCCGAGTGGGCGGGCCGCCGCTTCAAGGTCGTCGACACCGGCGGCTGGGAGCAGGACGTCCTCGGCATCGACGCCTCCGTGGCCGCCCAGGCCGAGTACGCGATCGAGGCGGCCGACGCGGTCGTCTTCGTCGTGGACGCCAAGGTCGGCGCCACCGACACCGACGAGGCGGTCGTACGACTGCTGCGCAAGGCCGGCAAGCCGGTCGTGCTGTGCGCCAACAAGGTCGACGGCCCGAGCGGCGAGGCCGACGCGTCCTACCTCTGGTCCCTGGGCCTCGGCGAGCCCCACCCGGTCTCGGCCCTGCACGGCCGCGGCACCGGCGACATGCTCGACGCCGTCCTGGAGGCCCTGCCGACCGCGCCCGAGCAGACCTTCGGCGGCGCCGCGACCGGCGGCCCGCGCCGCATCGCCCTGATCGGCCGCCCGAACGTCGGCAAGTCCTCCCTCCTGAACAAGGTGGCAGGCGAGGAGCGCGTCGTCGTCAACGAGGTGGCGGGCACCACCCGCGACCCGGTCGACGAGCTGATCGAACTGGGCGGCGTGACCTGGAAGTTCGTCGACACCGCCGGTATCCGCAAGCGCGTCCACCTCCAGCAGGGCGCCGACTACTACGCCTCCCTGCGCACGGCCGCGGCCGTGGAGAAGGCCGAGGTCGCGGTCATCCTGATCGACGCCTCCGAGAACATCTCCGTGCAGGACCAGCGGATCATCACCATGGCCGTCGAGGCCGGCCGCGCCATGGTCATCGCCTACAACAAGTGGGACACCCTCGACGAGGAGCGCCGCTACTACCTGGAGCGGGAGATCGAGACCGAGCTGGCCCAGATCGCCTGGGCGCCTCGCGTCAACGTCTCGGCCCGCACCGGTCGCCACATGGAGAAGCTGGTCCCGGCCATCGAGACCGCGCTCGCCGGCTGGGAGACCCGCGTGCCCACCGGCCGTCTGAACGCTTTCCTCGGCGAGCTGGTCTCGGCCTACCCGCACCCGGTCCGGGGCGGCAAGCAGCCGCGCATCCTGTTCGGCACCCAGGCCGGCACCAAGCCGCCGCGGTTCGTCCTCTTCGCCTCCGGCTTCATCGAGGCGGGCTACCGGCGCTTCATCGAGCGCCGCCTGCGCGAGGAGTTCGGCTTCGACGGCACCCCGATCCACATCTCGGTGCGGGTGCGCGAGAAGCGCGGCACGAAGAAGAAGTAGTACCTCCACGGCCCGTCACGAAGGGCGGCTCCTGCTCCAGGAGCCGCCCTTCGTCGTCCGTACGTCACACGCCCCGGCGCGGAGCAGGCGGCAGTCCCGCCGGAACATGGTGCATCCCGGTGTCCTGCTGCCGCCCGAGGGTGCCGATCCGCTGCCACTGCGACTGCTGCCGCGCGCTGTAGGCACCCGCGCTGTAGGCGCTGTACGAGCTGCTGAACGACCCCGGCCGGTGTCCGCCGTACGAGCCCGTGCCGTGCGGCATGTTCCCGAAGGCCGTGAAGTCCAGCCCCTCCTCGCCGCTGCGGTCGCCCGGCAGCGTACGGAAGGTCTTGACCCACTCCGCGTAGAGCGAGTCGTAGATCGGCGTGGCCGATGACCCACCGACTCCCTCCTGCCCCGTCCGCGCGGACGGAACGGAGGGGAAGGCGGACCGGCGGGAGTGAGCGTCGTATGCGTGCACGTATGTCCAAACGACCGGCACCTCAAAGAGATGCGGTCGGACAAATCGGGGCGCGAGAAACCACGATGCACCCGCACCCGCGAACGCACCGCAGCTCCCCGCCTGTCAGGCGACTGTCAGGTACCCGCGAGAGGAAGCGCCGCGGCCACCAGCTTCCCGTTCGCCGCGGCCTTGTCCAGCGCCTCCCGCAGCAGGTCCTCCCGAGGCTGGCGCCCGATGGATCCCACCGGCGCGGCGAACATCAGTACCTGCTGGTGCTTGTTGGCGGCAGCCCGCCAGCTGTCCGTCACCTGCAGCGGCTGATGCGCCTGCCACCAGGCCACCGGCTGCCCTCCCTTGGTGCCCGGCTGCAGCACCGCGTGCAGCTGGCCGACGGCGAGCAGCACCGACCAGCCGTGCAGCACCGGCGGAACGGTCGCCAGCTCGGTCACCGGCATGAAGCCCTGCTCGATGAGGAGCGGAAGGAAGTCGTCACCGGCCGCGACGGAGCCGGGGCGCACGATGGGCGCGGTCGGCTCGACCACGAGCGCGGGGTGCAACTCGCCCTCGACGAGGACGAGTCCGCTGGTCACGCCGAGCACGGCCTGCTCGGGCACCGCCCGGTGCGGCTCGCCCATACCGGCGGCGCTGCCGCCGATGGAGCGGACCGCGCCCTGCAGCTGCTCCTCGGTGACCTGGACGACCTGCGAGGGCAGGCAGCTGGCGTGGGCGAAGGCGAGCACGGCGGTCTCGTCGCCGACGAACAGAACGGTGCTGGTGCGCTCCTGCTCGGAGTCGCCCGGGGTGCGGCAGGACGTGCAGTCGTAACTGCCCGGGGCGTTCTCTCCGGCGAGCAGCCGGTCGGCTTCTTCGTCGCCGATCTCGGCGCGTACGGCGTCACTGACGTCGAGCATGCGCGGCACGGTGGCTCCCATCGGGATGCGGTGCTGGGTCGGCCGGGTGGATCCCGGCCCCTGAGCCCCGGGGTTCCGGGCTCATGCAGAGACAACGGGTGTCCTGTGGTGGTGGTCACGCCCAGGGGATAACGGAATCGAACCAACCACCGCACAGGGTCACCTTCAGCACGGAATCGGCCACTCACCGTCAAGTCGTCACGCACTCAAGGAACTTGAACGGGTGAAGTGAGTCACAGATCGCCTGAGCAGGTGGTCGAAAAATCGTGAAATCAGCGGATGAAACGGCTGGCCGAAAATCGCCGATACCCAAGGTAACGGCGAACTGGCCTGGAATGACAGGGAGTTGGTTGATATCGGCGGCCCGATCTCTCTACATTCCTCCGCCGTGTGCAGCGAGCACCGCTCGGGTACGTCCACCGGCCGGCACCGGACAGAGCACGATCAGGTACCGGCCGCGGCGGACGGGGCGGGCGCGACGAACCGCGGTCCTACGCGGGGAGGCGTGCTCCGCCTGGGGGAGCCCGGGTTCGTGGAGAGGGAATTACATGTCCGAGTGTGCCGATACCACCCGCAACACCGCTCGTCACGACAGCGCCCGCAAGGGCCGTACGACGGCCGCCCTCGCCGGGGCGGCGCTGCTGGCCCCGCTGGGGCTGCTGGCCGCGACCGGCAACGCCGCCGCGGCGGACAACGGAGTGTGGGACCGCATCGCCCAGTGCGAGAGCGGTGGCAACTGGCACATCAACACCGGCAACGGCTACTACGGCGGGCTCCAGTTCTCCGCCGGCACCTGGCGCGCGTACGGCGGCACCGCCTACGCCCCGACGGCCGACCAGGCCTCCAGGAGCGCGCAGATCGCCGTCGCCACCAAGGTCCAGGGCGCCCAGGGCTGGGGCGCCTGGCCGGTCTGCTCGGCCCGGGCCGGAGCCTCCGGCACGGCACCGGCGGCCGGCTCCCCGGGTACGAGCACCTCGGGCACGAGTGCCTCGAAGAGCAGCGCGACGACGAAGTCCGCCCCGGCCAAGTCCGTACCGGTGAAGGCGCCGGAACACGCGACGGGCCACACCGGCCGCAGTGTGTCCCGCGGTGACTACACCGTCCGCGAGGGCGACACCCTGAGCGCCATCGCCGCCCGGCACGGGACCACCTGGAAGCGGATCTACGCCGCCAACGAGAAGGTCATCGGCGGCGACCCGAACCTGATCGTGCCCGGCCAGCGCCTCGCGCTCTGAGGCACACGACGGGTGCCGAGCACCCGACCGGTACAGCCGCTGTCCTGAATGAGGACAGCGGCTGTCCGCATCGGCTGGCAGACTCGGCCCCATGTTGGAGACCTCGGCACGACTGCTGCGTCTGCTCTCGCTGCTCCAGGCCCACCGCGAGTGGTCCGGCGCCGATCTCGCCGAGCGGCTCGGTGTCACCTCGCGTACGGTCCGCCGGGACGTGGACCGGCTGCGCGAACTGGGCTACCCGGTCAACGCGAGCCCCGGCACCGGCGGCGGCTACCAGCTCGGTGCGGGCGCAGAATTGCCGCCGCTGCTGCTGGACGACGACGAGGCCGTCGCCGTCGCCGTCGGACTGCGCACGGCGGCGGGACAGGGCATCGAGGGCATCGGCGATACCTCCGTACGCGCCCTGGCCAAGCTGGAGCAGGTGCTGCCGGACCGGCTGCGCCGCCGGGTGGGCGCCCTCAACGCCTTCACCGTGCCGATGCTGCGCAGCGGTCCGCCGTCGGCCCCCGTCGACCCGGCCGTGCTCAGCGAACTCGCCCACCTGTGCCGGGACGCCGAGCGGCTGCGCTTCGAGTACCTGAGCCACGAGGGCACCGCCAGCCGCCGTACCGTCGAGCCGCACCGGCTGGTGTGCACCGAGCGGCGCTGGTACCTGGTCGCCTGGGACGTCGACCGGGAGGACTGGCGGACCTTCCGCGTCGACCGCATCACGCCGAAGCCGCCGCACGGCCCGCGCTTCGACCCGCGCGAGCCGCCCGCCGAGGACCTCGCCGCCTATGTGTCGAAGGGCGTCTCCACGAGCGCGTACGCCACGCACTCCACCGTCCGGCTGCTGGTGCCCCTGCGGGAGGCGGCCGAGCGGATCTCGCCGTCCGCGGGGATGCTGGAGGCCGACGGTGAGGACGCGTGCATCCTGCGCAGCGGTGCCCCGAACCTCGACGTGATGGTCATTCACATCATGATGACCGGCCTCCCCTTCGAGGTGCTGGAGCCCGTCGAGCTGAACGAGGTGATCAGGGGGGTCCGGGACCGGCTGGACGCCGCACTGGCGCGGGCCGCGGGGCCGCGGGGCGGATCCGGGACGGACTGACGGGTACGTCGATCGTGTGCTGAATCCGTGAATTTCCTATGCGGTGTCAGCTCGCCGGGCATGGCGCCGGATTCCTCGGGGAATCGCATCCGGGACCCGCTCCGATCCACGCCGAGGCGTATTCCGGCGAGTAATTCGAGGGGCTGCTCCGACACGCGGGAATTCTGTTCGATTGCCCCGGCGAGCGGTACGGAAACCCCCGTACGTGTGATGGAGTTCGAGGGAAACGCGTGTCGGGAACCTGTGACAGAAGTGTGACCGGGGAGGGATCGGAGAGGGCTCCGGGACGCGGTCCGCCGGTGCGGCTTCCGCCGTCGTCCGATGCGGCCTAGCGTGGCCGCATGGCACCGATTCCCACTCCGCCAGCGGAGCCCCAGGACAGTCCGGACGGGTACGTCGGCCTCGACGCCGCGCGCGCCGAGCGGCTCGCTCGGGAGCGCGGGTGGTCGACGGTACGGTCCCTGCCGCCGGGCACGATCATCACCATGGAGTACCGGGTGGGCCGGCTCAACTTCGAGGTACGGGACGGCCGGGTGGCCCGCGCCTGGAAGGGCTGAGCCCGCTCCCGCCGGCCGCTGCGACGAAGGCCCCGCTCCCTCTTCCCGGGAGCGGGGCCTTCGTCATGGCGGGGGTGGGCTGTGCGTACCGGACCCGTCGCCGTGGTGGAGCGTCAGTTGCCGGTCAGGGGGCGGGCCGGCTGGGCGGTGCCGCGCGGGAGGCGGTCGGCGTGCGGCGGGCGGCGGCTGCCCGCCGGGGTGACCGGGGTGCGCTCCGAACGGGCCGTGTGCGGGCCCGGGGCCAGATGGATCGGGGCGCGGGAGCCGCGTACCGGCGACACCGGCTCGCGCGCCGGGGCGGCGCTCTGCTCGGCGGGCGCGGGGCGCGGCTTGAGCAGCACCGGCGAGGGCGTGACCGGGACGACCGGTGCGGGCACCGTACGGGCGCGGCGGGCGCGCCAGCGGTCGCGCAGGTCGAAGAGTGCGGTCTCGGCCTTGGCGATCAGCGACTCGAACCAGGGCAGGGCGAGCAGGATCAGCAGGCCGGCGGCCCAGCCCAGCAGCACGTCGCTCAGCCAGTGCGTACCGAGGTAGACGGTGGTGAGGCCGACGCCGAGCGAGGTGACCGCGGAGAGCGCGGACAGCCAGCGGCGCGCTCTCGGGGTGGAGGCCAGATACGCCAGGATTCCCCAGGTCACCACCGCGTTGGCGGTGTGGCCGCTGGGAAATATATCGCCGCCCATACCCATCTCGTTCGCGCCGATCACGGTCGCGTAGTGCGGACCGAGCCGCCCCATGCCGAGCTTGGCGGAGCCGACCGTGATGTTGAGCAGCAGCAGCGAGGTGGCCAGGGTCAGCAGCGGGCGGAGCGTGTGCTGCCGCCAGGAGCGCCAGCCGAGCCAGGCCGCGACCATCACGGCGGTGGGGCCGCGCTGGCCGAGCACCACGTAGTAGTCGAGGAAGGCGTGGATCTGCGGCCACTGCTGGTAGGGCCGGAAGAACATGACCTGCCAGTCGAGCCGGACCAGCCAGGAGGTGATCACCACGGCCCAGACGATCGCCAGGTAAAAGGCGAGGGTCGCCGTGAACAGCACGACCCGGTGCCGGCTCATCCTCGGCACATCGATGTGAGCCGGTCGTTCCGGCTCACGGTCCAGCCTGGCGAACACCCGGTCCAGACTCCGGGTGAGGTTTCGTTCGGTACGCACCCAATCGACGTTACAGCGAGTGAGCTCTGTTCCCGGTCGAAACAGCCGCTTTGTGATGACGATGTGATGTGGGAAACCTCTCAGGAGCAGTCCGAATTCCTGGGATTCCGTAATCCGGTGAGCCTGCTTCCTGCAATTCCTTTGATCATGTCGGGGGGCCGGTTTTATGGCGCTTATGAATTCGTTCACCGAATCATGGGGTGGAATTCAGAGGGTGCTCATCGAACCGCCGAAGTCGATCACGGGGGACCGGAGCCGTTCAGCCAGAAGGCGCCGTAGACCGCCGTCGCCACCGCCACACCCGCCGTGACCAGCGCCGATCTGGACACTCGCGGCCGGGCCAGGGCGCGGGCGAGCGGGAACAGCACCGGGAAGGCCGGCATCAGCAGCCGCGGTTTCGACCCGAAGTAACTCGACGCGCACAGGGCGAGGGCCAGGACGACGCCCGTGTACACCAGCAGCGTGACGGGCTGGCCCTGGCGTACGCCGATCACGTAGAGCCAGATCAGCAGAGCAACTCCGATGATCAGGCCCGCGCCGGCGAGAGCGGACGGAAATGACGTGAACTTGTCGACTACGAAGCGTGCGAAGGCGTACCCGCCGTCGAACCCGTTGCGCCACCCGGCCTGTACATCGAGATATCCGAGCGGGCCCTTGCCGGTGTGGTGGCCGACCCACAGGACATAGGCGGCGGCGCCCAGGGGCGCGAGAAGCATGCCGAGGGCGCGTCGCCATATGGATGCGCCGGTGGTGAATGAAGGGGAGCGTGTCGTGTCGTGTGCGCCGTACGTGCCTGGCGCGCTTCGGTCTCGCACGAACGAGATCACGCCCGCCACCCACACGGCCGCGACCACCGCGAGCCCCACCGGCCGGGTCAGCCCGGCCAGCGCCGCCAGTGCGCCCGCGCTCACCCACCGGCCGCTCAGCACCGCGTACAGCGACCACGCGGCCAGCGCCGTGAACAAGGACTCGCTGTACGCCATCGACTGCACGATCCCGACCGGCAGCACCGCCCACAGCAGGACCGCGCAGACCCCCGCCCTCGGCCCGTACACCCACTCCGCGACCGCGAAGATCCCCCAGGCCGCCGCCAGCGAGGCGAGCAGGCTGACGACGAAGCCGGCGTCCGCGTACGACAGCGGCGCGACCGCGTGCAGCAGCCGCTCCAGCCAGGGCAGCAGCGGGAAGAACGCCAGGTTGGAGTGGACGTCGCCGTTCGGCAGCCGCACCTCGTAGCCGTAGCCCAGCTCGGCGACCCGGGTGTACCAGAGGGAGTCCCAGCGCGCGGTCAGCAGCGTGTACGGGCTCTTCCCGCGCGCGCCGCTCCACACGGCCAGCGCGACCAGCCCCAGGGCGCGGACGGCCGCGTACCCGAGGAGGGCCGGCGCCGCCCGGCGCAGGTCGGGGGTGCGGGGTGGTGCCACGCGCGTGTCAAGATCGGTCACGGGCTCGATTATCGACCGGACCGGGAACCGGACAGCCCGCCGGGACGTGGTCAAGGGCGGGCGCAGTGGCGTACGCCACACGGGTTCGGTCCTGCGTGTGAGAGGTCCGCCACGTGACCCCGCAGTGAACTCGCGTACGCTGACGAGTCACCCGCGTGGGTTTGCGCGGGCCGGAGACACCGCTCCTCTCCGGCCGTACGACGGGGAGTCCCCACCCCGCCGATCCGCCGCTCGCGAGGGATCATCTGGGAGGTACGTACATGTCCGGGACGACCACGGCTGCCGTACGGCTGCGCCGTCGGGCGACCGGGGCCGGTGCAAACCGCTGGGTCGTCCTCGTCGTCCTCTGCGTCAGCCTGCTGCTCGTCGCCCTTGACGCGACCGTGCTGCACGTGGCGGTCCCCGCCGTCACCGAGGACCTCAGGCCCGGCGCGATAGAACTGCTCTGGATCGTCGACGTCTACCCGCTGGTCTGCGCCTCCCTGTTGATCCTGTTCGGCACCCTGGGCGATCGGGTCGGCCGCAGGCGCATCCTCCTCCTCGGCTACGCCCTCTTCGGTGTCGCCTCCGCCGTGGCCGCCCTCGCACAGACCGCCGAGACGCTGATCCTCGCCCGGGCCCTGCTCGGCGTCGGCGGCGCGATGATCATGCCCGCGACCCTGTCGATCCTCCGCCAGGTCTTCCCGGACCGGCGCGAGCGCGCGCTGGCCATCGGCATCTGGAGCGCGGTCGCGGCCGTCGGCGCGGCGGTCGGTCCGCTGCTCGGCGGCTTCCTGCTGGAGCACTTCTGGTGGGGCGCGGTCTTCCTCGTCAACATCCCGCTGATGCTCGTCAGCCTGCCGGTCGGCCGGTTGCTGCTGCCCGAGTCGCGCGGTGACGGAGGTGGCCCGTGGGACGTGGTCGGCGCGCTGATGGCGGCGGTCGGTCTGTTCGGGGTCGTGCTGGGCGTGAAGCGGCTCGGCGGCGGTGAGCCGCCGACGAGCCCGTTCACGCTGGTGCCGCTGCTGGTGGGTGCGGCGCTCCTCTTCTTCTTCGTACGACGGCAGGGGCGGCGCCCGCACCCGCTGGTGGACCTGCGGATGTTCCGGCGGCCGGCGTTCAGCACCTCGGTGGGCTGCATCGTGCTGGCGATGCTCGCGCTGGTCGGCCTGGAGCTGATCGCCGCGCAGTACCTCCAGCTGGTGCTCGGTCTGTCGCCGCTGGAGACGGGCCTGAGGCTGCTGCCCCTGACCATCGCGGCGATGGCGGCGGGCCTCGCGGGTGCGCGGATGCTGCGCCGCTTCGGACCGCGCCGGATGGTGTGCTTCGGCTTCTGCCTCACCGCCGCGGCGGTCCTGACGCTGACCGCGATGGGTGCGACCGACAACGCGGGCCTGCTGCTGTTCGGCTTCGTCCTGCTCGGGTTCGGCCTGGAGACGACCCTCTTCGGGGCGTACGAGTCGATGCTGAGCGAGGCCCCGGCCGAGCAGGCCGGCGGGGCCGCGGCGATCGGCGAGACGTCGTACCAGCTCGGCGCCGGGATCGGGATCGCGCTGCTCGGCAGCGTGATGAACGCGGCCTACGCACCCGGTCTCGCGTCGGTGCCGGGCGTGCCCCCGCACGCGTCGGACGCGGCGGGGCACTCGCTGGGCGAGGCCTACGAGGTCGCCGGGCGGCTCGGCGGGCCCGCGGGCGCCGCGCTGCGCCGGGCGGCCCGGGACTCCTTCGTGCACGGGCTGCATGTGACCCTGCTGGTGAGCGCGGGCCTGTTGCTGCTGGGCGCGGTGATGGCGCTGCGGCTGCCGCGGATCATGCAGTGCGGGGAGGAGTCCGCCGAGGTGGAGCTGCCGGCCCCGCGGGAGGCCGAGAAGCCGAGGGTCGTCGTGGCGGCTCTGGACGTGCGGGACGCCGCGCCGTAACGTCGGCTGCACAGCGTAACTAGCGTTGCTAGTTTTCACCGTGCCTCAGTGTGCCGGAGGGTGTTCCATGTCCGCGAAGTTGCCCCCGTTCGACGCCGCCGACCCGCTCGGGATCGACGACCTCCTGGAGCCGGAGGACCTGGCCGTACGGGACACGGTCCGCAGCTGGGCGGCCGACCGCGTGCTGCCCTACGTCGCCGACTGGTACGAGAAGGGCGAGCTGCCCGGCATCAGGGAACTGGCGCGCGAACTCGGCGGGATCGGCGCCCTCGGCATGTCGCTCACCGGGTACGGCTGCGCGGGCGCGTCGGCCGTGCAGTACGGCCTTGCCTGTCTCGAGCTGGAGGCCGCCGACTCGGGCATCCGGTCGCTGGTCTCCGTGCAGGGCTCGCTCGCCATGTACGCGATCCACCGGTTCGGCAGCGAGGAGCAGAAGCAGGAGTGGCTGCCCCGCATGGCCTCCGGCGAGGTGATCGGCTGCTTCGGGCTCACCGAGCCCGACCACGGCTCCGACCCCGCTTCCATGCGCACCCACGCCAAGCGCGACGGGGACGACTGGATCCTCAACGGCCGCAAGATGTGGATCACCAACGGGTCCGTGGCCGGTGTGGCCGTCGTCTGGGCGCAGACCGAGGACGGCATCCGCGGGTTCGTCGTACCGACCGACCGCCCCGGCTTCACGGCGCCCGAGATCAAGCACAAGTGGTCCCTGCGCGCCTCCGTCACCAGCGAACTCGTCATGGACGACGTACGACTGCCCGCCACCGCCGTACTCCCCGAGGTCACCGGGCTGCGCGGACCGCTCGGCTGTCTGTCGCACGCCCGCTACGGCATCGTCTGGGGCGCGATGGGCGCGGCGCGCAGCAGCTTCGAGGCGGCCCTGGAGTACGCGAAGACGCGGGAGCAGTTCGGGCGGCCCATCGGCGGCTTCCAGCTCACCCAGGCCAAGCTCGCCGACATGGCGGTCGAACTGCACAAGGGAATCCTGCTCGCCCACCATCTGGGGCGGCGGATGGACGCCGGCCGCCTGCGTCCCGAGCAGGTCAGCTTCGGCAAGCTCAACAACGTCCGCGAGGCCATCGAGATCTGCCGTACGGCGCGGACGATCCTCGGTGCCAACGGGATCTCCCTCGAGTACCCCGTGATGCGGCACGCGACCAATCTCGAGTCGGTGCTCACCTACGAGGGCACCGTCGAGATGCACCAGCTCGTGCTGGGCAAGGCGCTCACCGGGCTCGACGCCTTCCGCTGACCCCTCGGGGCCGAGGCAGGGCCGGTGAGCGGCCCTGCCTCAGCTCTGGTTGAAGAAACCGTCCTCGCGGCGCGCCGCCGGCTCACCGCTGATGATCTCCGTGTTCGCGGGCGTCAGCAGGAAGACCCGGTTGGCGACCCGCTCGATCGTGCCCCGTAGACCGAAGGTCAGCCCGGCCGCGAAGTCCACCACGCGCTTGGCGTCGGCGGGCTCCATCACCGTGAGGTTCATGATGACCGGGACCCCGTCCCGGAACAGCTCGCCGATGGCGCGGGCGTCCCGGAAGCTGTCCGGGGTGACCGTGCCGATCCGGCGGCCCCTCTCCTCGGCCGTGTCCGTGGCCACCTTCACCCGGGGGTCCGTGACCCAGGCGTCCCCGGACTCGGCACCCTCGGAGTAGTCGTCGTCGTAGTAGCGCTCGTCATCGTTGTCGTCGACGAGGCCGAGCCACGCACTCGCCTTGCGTACCGATCCCATGGACGCCTCCTCTCACAGCGGTCCTTCTTGCTTCCGCATCCCTATGGTCATCCATGATGCGGACGGCGCGCCAAGTGGATAGACGCCGCGCGGGGGGTTTGTGACGGTACTGGTGCAGAGACGATCCGTCGAGAGTCCTTGTGCCCCAAGGGTCTTGACTCGTACGGCTGCTGACTGTGAGTGAAATATGATTGTCGAAGGCGGATGGGTGATGCACGGAGCGTATGGGTGAATGAACGTCAGTTCTTCGGCTCCGGCGGGCTGATCCGGCGTGCAGAACCGCGAGGGGAGGGGTGCGCGTGTGAAGGCGAAGGAGAAAGGGAGAACGCATGGGCCCGCTCCGAGGCGGACGCGCAGGGGGTCAGCTCAACACGAACAGGACCACACGCGACCGAAGTCGATGTGGGAGCGGGTGACCAGCCACTGCTGTGGATGCATGGGGCAAGTGGAACAGGCATCCGGTTCTGCGTCAACTGAGTTGAGACGTACGGCTCACAGTGTGGACGGCCTTGACAGCGGCGGGAAACGCCCACGTACTCTCGACGAACGGCCCTGCTGAGGGGCTCGGCCGTATGCGCGCCGCACGGCGCGCCCGTGTGAAGGCACCCACCGTGTGCGTCCCCCACTCTCGGCTTCGCTCGAGCGGGAGGGACCCTCGTCGTCACGGAGCCTTCCCATGTCTTTCGCCACCCTCGCCGCATTCGGCTTCGCCCTCGGCACCCTGCTCGCCACCCTCTGGTACACCATCGTCACCTCGGTCCTCGACGTCGGGCAGTACTACGTCGAGAAGCGCTGCGCGCACGGGACGGAGTCCGCCCGATGAGGCCGCAGCTGGTGATCGTCGGAGCCGGGCCGCGGGGGACCGGACTCCTCGAACGCATCGCCGCCAACGCACCCGAGCTGTACACCGGTTCGGGCCTCGACATCCATCTGGTCGACCCCCATCCGCCGGGCGGCGGACGTATCTGGCGCGCGGCCCAGTCGCCGCTGCTGTGGATGAACTCGCACGCCGAGGACGTCACCATGTTCACCGACGAGACCGTGCCGATGGCCGGCCCGGTGCGCGAGGGCCCCACCCTGCACGAGTGGGCGCGGCTGGACGGCCGCACCTTCGCCGACCGGCAGCTCCAGGGCCGCTACCTGAGCTGGGTGTACGAGCGGGCCGTCGCCGAGCTGCCCCCGGGCGTCACCGTCCACCACCATCCCCGGCGCGCCCTGCGGGTGACCGGCCCGCGCGAAGGGCGCCAGCAGGTGTGGCTGGAGGGCCGCCCGCGTCCGCTGCTCGCCGACCTGGTCGTCCTCGCCCTCGGACACCTCGACTCCGAACCCGACCCCGACCAGGCCGAGTCGGTCGCGTACGCGCGGGAGCACGGCCTGGTCCACCTGCCGCCCGACTTCACCGCCGACAGCGACCTGTCCCCGCTGAAGGCCGGCGAACCCGTCCTGGTACGCGGCTTCGGGCTGGCCTTCGTCGACCTGATGGTGCTGCTCACCGAGGGACGAGGCGGGCGCTACGAGGGTGACACCTACGTCCCCTCGGGCCGTGAGCCGGTGCTGTACGTCGGCTCGCGGCGCGGAGTGCCGTACCACGCGAAGATCGGCTACGACTGGACCGGCCCCCGGCCCGCGCTGCCCCGCTTTCTCGGCCCGCCCGAGGTCGAGGCGCTGCTGGCCAGGCCGGGTGGCTTCGACTTCCGGCGCGACGTGTGGCCACTGGTGGAGAAGGAGCTGGGCTTCGCCCACTACCACCGGCTGTTCACCGCCCACGCCGAGCGTACGGCGATGGCCTGGGCCGACTTCGAGGAGAGGTACGCGGCCGCCGCCGACCCCGCCGAGATCGCGGCGCTCGTCGCCACCGCCGTACCCGACCCGGCGGACCGCCTCGACCTCGCCGCGCTCGACCACCCGCTCGACGGGGTGCGGTACACCTCGCACGAGGAGTTCCAGGAGGGACTGCGCGGCTATGTCGAGAGTGACCTGAGCCGTCGTCACGATCCGGCGCGCAGCACCGACCTGGGCGTCTTCCTCGGGCTGCTGTCCGTCTACGGGCAGCTGGTGCGGCTCGGGAACATAGGCCCCTGGTGGCACGGCTTCTTCAGCTACCTGGCGTCCGGGCCGCCCGGGCCCCGGCTGCGGCAACTGCTCGCCCTGTCCCGGGCCGGGATCCTGCGGTTCGTCGGCGCCGACATGACCGTCACCGCCGAGGACGGGGTGTTCCGGGCCACCAGTCCGACCGTGCCGGGACACTCCGTCGAGGCGCGGGCGCTGGTGGAGGCCCGGCTGCCCGAGCCGACCGTGGGACGGGCCCGCGACACCCTGCTGCGGGAACTGCATGCCGAGGGGGCCGCCGAGACCCCCGGGGGGCTGCTGCGCGTCGACCCCGCCGACGGCCGGATCCTCGACGGGCCCGGCCGGCCGCATCCACGGCGCTTCGCGCTCGGCCCGTTCACCGACGCCCGCACACCCGGCGTCTTCACCCGGCCGCGTACCGGCGGGCCCGCGTTCCGGCAGAACGACGCGACGGCGCGGGCCGCGCTGGCCTTCCTGAGCGCCTCATTCGTAAAGGAGTTCGCACGATGAGCGTCATGGTCGACATCAGGCCGGTGCACAAGAGCTTCGGCACTCGGGCGTTTCTGGCGAAGGTGCTGTGAGGGAGGGGAGTGGTGGCCATTGGTTACGGTGCCGTGGGCGGGCGGTACGGGCGTGGGCTGTTGCATCTTGCCGCCGCCGTCGATCAGCAGGGATCCGTCGATGCCGCCTCCTGCGCAGAGCTGGCGCAGCTCGCGGAGCGCGGTGGGCTCGACTTCGTGACGCTGGACGACTCCTTCGCGCCGCCAGGGCCGGACGTGCGCTCAGCACCCGAGGTGCGCCCAGGGCCCGACGCGCTCGCCGTGCTGTCGCGCGTGGCGTCCGCCACCCGGCGGATCGGGCTGGTCCCGACCGTCACCACCACGCGCACCGAGCCCTTCCGGGTCGGGGCCGCCGTCGCCGCTCTCGACCGGGCAGGCCGCGGCCGGGCCGGCTGGCGGATCGACGTGTCCACCACCGAGGACGAGGCCCGCCTCTCCGGGGGAAGGCATGCTGCTCCTGTTGCCGCGCTGTGGCAGGAGGCGGGCGAAGTCGCCGAGGTGGTCGGGCGGTTGTGGGACGGCGGGGCGGACGGCTCGGAGCTGCCCAGGCCCCCGCGGGGCCGCCACCCCGTGCTCGTGGTCGACGCCACCGCGGAACCGGCCCGGTCCACCGCGGCCCGGTACGCCGACGTGGCCCTGGTCCGGGTCGCCGACCCCGCGCGGGCCGGCGCCTTACGCAGGCAACTGCAGGACCAGGCGGGGGAGTTCGGCAGGAATCCGGGCGCCCTGCGCGTCCTGGTGAGTCTGCTCGTCGACCTCGGCGACGGAGAGTACGCGGCCGAGCCCGGGCACGGCGGAGGCGGGCCCCGGCCCACCGCACGGGGCCCGCTGTACCGGGGCGGTCCCGTCGACCTCGCGGAGCTGATCGCCGCCTGGCACACGGCGGACGTCACCGACGGCTTCCATCTCGTGCCCGTCGAGCCGCGCCGTGACCTGGAGCGGCTGGTCAACGGCACGGTGGGGCTGCTCCAGCACCGCGGCCTGTTCCGCACCTTCTACCCGGGCAGCACCCTGCGCGAGCACCTGGGCCTGGACCGGTACGCCGTGACCGGGGGAACGCCATGAGCGGGGGAACGTCACGAGCGACGGAACGCCATGACCGTACGGCGGCAGCTGCGTTCGGCTTCCCGCCTCGTTCCGCACGGAATACCGGGGCGCGACCCCGCGCTCACACCTCGGGCTGCCCGCCCCGCCGTGGGAGGGCCGGGCGCGTAGGAAAGGAAAAGGATCGTATGACCGGCGACGCACCGGACGCGTGGAAGCAGTGGCACGAGCAGCGCGTGGAGAGGATCTCGGCGCCCTACGGGCCGCTCGCGCTGACCGCCACGCACTGGGTCGAGGACCATCCGGAGGGGCGACTTCCGGACATTCCCGGGACGTGGGTGGCAGATGGTGACGGGGTGGTGCTCGCCGCCGCCGAAGGTGACGGGCTGACCCTGGACGGACGGCCCTTCGCCGGGGAGGTCCACCTCGCCGCCGACCTCGGGCCGGAGGACGGGTCGAGGGTCGCGCTGGGCGACAAGCGGCTGGTCGTGCTGGTCCGCGAGGACGTGTGGGGGGTGCGGGTCTACGACCCCGCCGCCGAGGCCCGCCGCGCCTTCCGGGGCATCGAGGCCACCTCGTACGAGCCGCGCTGGTCGGTGCCGGGGCGCTTCACGCCGTACGACGACACGCGCACGGTGCGGGTCGGCAACGCGGACGGACGGGAGCGCGGGCTCGCCCTCGCCGGGGAACTCGCCTTCACCCTGGCCGGAAACGATCTCACGCTCCAGGTCGCGCAGCAGGGCGACGGCCGGCTGTGGGCGGTGTTCGGCGACGCCACCAGCGGCGACACCAGCTTCCGTTTCCGGTTCCTGTTCCCGCAGGCACCGGACGCCGAGGGCCGGACCACGGTCGACCTCAACCGCGCCCAGCTCCCGCCGTGCGCCTTCGCCGCTCACTTCATCTGCCCCTTCCCGCCGCCGGGCAACCGGCTGGACGTGGCGATCGAGGCGGGGGAGCGCGTCCTGAGCTGACGTCAGGGGGCCGGTGCGTAGGAGTGGTTCAAATGTTGACGGCCGAAAGGCACCCTTGTGCCTACCGGCCGTTCGGCCGAATACTCCCCCCAGCGCTTGTCAGGGGCATGCGTGTTCGGAACCCAGGACCGGCCCCTGGCTGCGCCTCACGGGCCCCGACCCCACGCGGGCCCCCGACTTCCCCTGGGAGGGAACGAAACGTGAGGATCAAGCGCACCACTCCCCACAGCGGCATCACAAGACGGACCCGGCTGATCGCCGTGGCCACCGGCTTCCTGGCCGCAGCTGCGTTCGCCGCCCCCACCGCGAACGCCGGCGACGCCCACACGTTCAGCGCGACCCAGCTCACCAAGGCGAGCGACTCCGTCCTCAAGGCCGACATCGCCGGCACGGCCTGGGCGGTGGACGGCAGGACCAACCGTGTCGTCGTCACCGTCGACAGCACGGTCTCCCAGGCCGAGATCGCCAAGATCGAGCGGCAGGCCGGCGGCAACGCGGGCGCGCTGACCATCAAGCACACGTCCGGCAAGTTCAACAAGCTGATCAGCGGCGGCGACGCCATCTACGGCGGCGCGTACCGCTGTTCGCTCGGCTTCAACGTGCGCAGCGGCAGCACGTACTACTTCCTGACCGCCGGTCACTGCGGCGAGGTCGCCTCGACCTGGTACAGCAACTCCGGCCACACCACGACGCTGGGCACGAACGTCGGCTACAGCTTCCCGGGCAACGACTTCGCGCTGGTGCGCTACACCAACTCCTCGATCGCGCACCCGAGCGCGGTCGGCAACCAGACCATCAGCAGCGCGGCCACTCCGTCCGTGGGTACGACCGTCTACCGGCGCGGCTCCACCACCGGCACCCACAGTGGCCGGGTCACCGCGTTGAACGCGACCGTCAACTACGGCAGCGGTGACATCGTCTACGGCCTGATCCAGACCACGGTCTGCGCCGAGGGCGGCGACAGCGGCGGTCCGCTCTACGCGGGCAGCGTGGCCTACGGCCTGACCTCCGGCGGCAGCGGCAACTGCAGCTCCGGCGGTACGACGTTCTTCCAGCCGGTCACCGAGGCACTGAGCTACTACGGTGTGACCCTTCCCTGAGTCGGTCCGGCTCTGCGAGCCCCCGCGCGCGTGTTGCGTGCGGGGGCTCGCCCCTGTCCGGGGAAGGTTGTATTCCGGCCAGGGGCAACCGTCACTGTCCGCCGATGGGTTACTCGCACGTAGTGTTTGCAGTGCGAATTCCCTGGGGTGACCGTCGTACGCCCAAGTGGGCGGGGGCGTGCGGTCACTTCGTGCGCGCGTCCTGAAGTCGACCTTGTGTGCTCCCTGTGCGGTTCGGAAGAGTGGGCGCCCGTCAACCAGCCTTCCGGCCCCAGAGGTCCCCACAACCTCCCGGGTCGACCCCCCACAGGAGGACGTGAGTTGCAGCACCGACGCATACCCAGGCGGCGGGCCGTCATGACCGGCGCGGGAATCGCCGCACTGGTCGCCGCGGGTGTCACCTTCCAGACTGCGAACGCCAGCGAACCTGCCAAGTCCACCCCGGAGTCACGGGTTCTGTCCGTTCCGGCGGCCGGAAAGCTCGCCTCGGCGCTCGTCGAGGACCTCGGGTCCGACGCCGCGGGCAGCTACTACGACGCCCGGACCAAGAGCCTCGTCGTCAACGTGCTCGACGCCACCGCCGCAAGGTCCGTCCGGGCGGCCGGCGCCAAGGCCAGAATCGTCGCCCACTCGCTGGCCGAACTCGACGGTGCACGGGCGACGTTGAAGAAGGACGCCACCATCCCCGGCACCTCGTGGGCGACCGACCCGGTCACCGACAAGGTCGTCGTCACCGCGGACAGGACAGTGTCCGCGGGCGAGTGGGCGAAGCTCGGCAAGGTCGTCGACGGGCTCGGGGCCAAGGCCGAACTGAAGCGGTCGAAGGGGGAGTTCAAGGCCTTCATCGCCGGTGGCGACGCCATCACGGGGTCGGGCGGGCGTTGCTCGCTCGGCTTCAACGTGGTCAAGGACGGGCAGCCGTACTTCCTGACCGCGGGGCACTGCACCGAGGCCATCTCCAGCTGGTCGGACTCCTCCGGCAAGGTCATCGGCAAGAACGAGCAGTCCAGCTTCCCGGGCAACGACTTCGGTCTGGTCAAGTACACCTCGGGTGTGGATCACCCGAGCGAGGTCGACCTCTACAACGGGTCCGCCCAGCAGATCACCGGCGCGGCCGAGGCCACCGTCGGTATGAAGGTCACCCGGAGCGGCTCGACCACCAAGGTGCACGACGGCACGGTCACCGGACTGAACGCCACCGTCAACTACTCCGAGGGCACGGTCAGCGGTCTGATCCAGACCGACGTGTGCGCCGAGCCCGGTGACAGCGGTGGCTCGCTGTTCTCCGGCAGCAGCGCGATCGGGCTGACCTCCGGTGGCAGCGGTGACTGCACCTCCGGTGGGGAGACCTTCTTCCAGCCGGTCACCGAGGCGCTCTCGGCCACGGGGGCGCAGATCGGCTGACGCCCCGGCTGCTGCTTCGTCGGAGTCCCGTCCCGTGTGTGGGGCGGGACTCGTCGTCTCATGCCTGCGGCGGCCCGCTCGGGTGCGGTCTTCGGCGACATCCATGCAGGTGAGAGGTGCTCGAACGGATGTCGCACACTTGTTCGAGAATGAGGGTATGGTGGGGGTGGGAACTGATGTTCGAGAGCTGTTCGGGGCTCACGAGTGCGGGAGGTGCGTGTGCCGGGCTTCGCGCATCTGCACACCGTCTCCGGGTTTTCCCTGCGGTATGGAGCCTCGCACCCGGAGCGGCTGGCCGAGCGTGCCTCGGAACGGGGCATGGACGCGCTCGCCCTTACTGATCGCGACACCCTTGCGGGTGCGGTGCGATTCGCCAAGGCGTGTGCCAAGGCCGGGGTTCGCCCGCTGTTCGGCGTGAATCTTGCGGTGGGTGAGCCTGTGGTCGCGCGACGTGAGCGGCGGCGTGCTCCGGTGCGTGGGGGTGCCTTTGTCGACGAGTCGGCAGCCCGGGTGACCTTCCTCGCCCGGGACGGCGCCCGCGGCTGGGCCGATCTGTGCAGGATCGTCACGGCGGCACACGAGGGTGAGGGTGCGCCTTCGCTGCCCTGGGACGGCAATCACGGCGATGGTCTGAGCGTGCTGCTGGGGCCCGGCTCCGATGTGGGGCGCGCCCTTGCCGCGGGGCGTCCCGATCGGGCCGCCAAACTGCTCGTTCCCTGGCGTGAGGTCTACGGTGACGCGCTGCGTCTGGAGGCCGTCTGGCACGGTCGTGAAGGTGCGGGGCCCGGCTCTCTGCGGCTGGCCGCCCGTACGGTCGGCTTCGCCGCCGAACAGCGGGTCCGGCCCGTGCTCAGTAACGCGGTTCGGTACGCCGATCCCGGTCAGGGGCCGGTCGCCGACGTGCTGGATGCCGCTCGCCGTCTGGTTCCGATCGATCCTCGTAAGGAGCTGGACTCGGGCGAGGCCTGGCTGAAGGACGCGCAGGCCATGCTGCGGGTCGCCGAGCGGGTGGTGGAGGCGGCCGGCTATCGGCGCGACACCGCTCATCGGCTGCTGGAGCAGACCCGGGCCACGGCCGCCGAGTGCCTGGTCGATCCCGAGGACGACCTCGGCATGGGTAGCGTTCATTTCCCCGAGGCGCATCTGGTCGGTGCCGGGCGTCGCACCGCCCAGCGGGCGCTCGCCTCGCGGGCCGCCGCGGGCATGGTGCTGCGGGGCTATGCCGACCGCCGGGAGTACTGGGCGCGGATGCATGACGAGCTGGACATCATCGCCCATCACGGCTTCGCCTCCTATTTTCTGACGGTTGCCCAAGTGGTGGACGACGTAAGGGGCATGGGGATTCGGGTGGCCGCCCGTGGGTCCGGTGCCGGCTCCCTCGTCAATCATCTGCTCGGGATCGCGCACGCCGATCCGGTCGAGCACGGGCTGCTGATGGAGCGCTTCCTGTCCAAGCGCCGCCTCGCCCTGCCCGACATCGACATCGACGTGGAGTCCGCGCGCAGGCTGGAGGTCTACCGCGCGATCATCGGCCGGTTCGGCACCGAGCGGGTCGCGACCGTCGCCATGCCGGAGACCTATCGGGTGCGGCACGCGATTCGTGATGTCGGGGCCGCCCTGTCCATGGACCCCGCCGACATCGACCGCATCGCCAAGTCCTTCCCGCACATCCGGGCCCGGGACGCCCGTGCCGCGCTGGAGGAGCTGCCCGAGCTGAAGCAGCTCGCAGGGGAGCTTCAGCGGGAAGGCGCGCGGTACGGCAGGATGTGGGAGCTGGTCGAGGCCCTCGACGCCCTGCCGCGCGGGATCGCCATGCATCCGTGCGGGGTGCTCCTGTCCGATGCCTCGCTGCTCGCCCGTACGCCGGTCGTGCCGACCAGCGGCGAGGGGTTCCCCATGTCGCAGTTCGACAAGGAGGACGTGGAGGACCTCGGGCTGCTCAAGCTGGACGTGCTGGGCGTGCGGATGCAGTCGGCCATGGCGCACGCGGTCGCCGAGGTGGAGCGTGCGACGGGGGAGCGGATCGATCTGGATGCCGTGCAGGGGGGTGACCCGGCGACGTATCGACTGATCCGGTCCGCCGAGACTCTGGGGTGCTTCCAGATCGAGTCGCCCGGCCAGCGGGATCTGGTGGGGCGGCTCCAGCCGGCCACCTTTCATGACCTGGTCGTCGACATCTCGCTGTTCCGGCCGGGGCCCGTGGCCGCCGACATGGTGCGGCCGTTCATCGAGGCGCGGCACGGGCGGGCGCCGATCCGGTATCCGCACCCGGATCTGGAGGGGCCGCTGAAGGAGACGTACGGGGTCGTCGTCTTCCACGAGCAGATCATCCACATCGTCGACATCATGACCGGCTGCGGCCGGGCCGAGGCGGACGCGGTGCGGCGCGGGCTGTCCGATCCGGAGTCGCAGGGGCGGATCCGGGTCTGGTTCGCGCAGCATGCGGCGGCCAACGGATATGGCGCGGAAACGATTCAGCGGACCTGGGAGATCGTCGAGGCGTTCGGGTCGTACGGCTTCTGCAAGGCGCATGCGGTCGCCTTCGCCGTGCCGACGTACCAGTCGGCGTGGCTGAAGGCCCATCACCCGGCCGCCTTCTACGCCGGGCTGCTCACGCATGATCCTGGGATGTATCCGAAGCGGCTGCTGCTGGCGGACGCGCGGCGGCGCGGGGTGCCGGTCCTGCCGTTGGACGTGAATGTGTCCGGCGCGGCACACAGGATCGAACTGGTGTCTGAATCAGAGGTGTGGGGGCTGCGGCTCGCGCTCTCCGACGTGTACGGCATCAGCGAGGCCGAGGCGAAGCGGATCGCGGACGGGCAGCCGTACGCCTCGCTGCTCGACTTCTGGGAGCGGGCGCGGCCGAGCCGTCCCCTCGCCCAGCGGCTCGCACAAGTGGGTGCGTTGGACGCCTTCGGCGCCAACCGGCGGGATCTGCAGCTGCATCTGACCGAGCTGCACCGGGGCGCCCGGGGCGGGGGCGGTGGTCAGCTCCCCCTGGCCGGTGGCAGGGAGACGGCCTCGGCCGGGCTGCCCGACCTGACCCCGGCGGAGCGGCTCAGCGCCGAGCTGGGCGTGCTGTCCATGGACGCCTCGCGCAATCTGATGGACGACCACCGGGAGTTCCTCGAGGAGCTGGGCGTGGTGTCCGCGCGTCGGCTGCGCGAGGCCAGGCACGGGGAGACGGTGCTGGTCGCGGGCGCCAAGGCGGCCACCCAGACCCCGCCGATCCGGTCCGGCAAGCGGGTCATCTTCAGCACGCTGGACGACGGCACGGGTCTGGTCGACCTCGCCTTCTTCGACGACTCCCACGACGCCTGCGCGCACACCGTCTTCCACTCCTGGCTGCTGCTGGTGCGCGGGGTGGTGCAGCGGCGCGGCCCGCGCAGTCTGAGCGTGGTGGGCTCCGCCGCCTGGAACCTCGCCGAACTGGTCGAACTGCGCGCCGAGGGCGGTCTCGACGAGGTGGCCGCCCGGCTGGCGGAGCCCGTTCGGGAGGGCGCGGACGGGGCGGACCCGACGGGCGGCCGCCGGATCCATCTGCCGACCGGGTACGAGATGCATCCGTGGGCCGACCTGCGGCCCGCCGGTCAGGAGGCCCCACAAGGGCCTTCAGCGGTACGGAAGTTGTGGCACCAGAGTCCGGGGAGTGCGGGATGACCATTCTCTGTGTACGTTTCCAGCTGCCGCCGATGTGCGAGGCGGCCCTGCCCGGGCTGCTCGGGCTGCTGGAGGAGTTCACCCCGGTCGTGGAGGCCTTGCCTCCGGACGGGGGGCTGGCCGATCTCCGGGGTGCCGAGCGGTACTTCGGGCGCAGCGGTGTGGAGCTGGCCTCGGTGATCCGGGTCCGGGCCCTCGCGCTGTACGGCGTCGACTGTGTGATCGGCGCCGGACCGGGTCCGATGCTGGCCCGCGTGGCGCTGCGCGACGCCCGTCCCGGGGTGACCTGTGCCGTGCCCGAGGAGCCGGACGCCATCGCGGAGTTCCTCGCCGGGCGGCCCGTGTCCGCACTGCCCGGCGTCGGTACGGCGACCGCCCGCACCCTGTGCGAGTACGGCCTGGACACGCTGGGTCTGGTCGCCGCCGCGCCCCTGTCCACGCTGCAGCGGCTGATCGGCGCGAAGACGGGGCGCGAGCTGCGCGAGAAGGCGAGCGGCATCGACCGCGGGCGGGTCGTCCCGAACGCCGTCTCCCGATCCTTCGCCGCCGACCGCACCTTCGACCTGGACGAGCTGGACCCCGATCGGCACCGCACGGCGCTGCTGTCCGCCGCCGAGGAACTCGGGGCCCGGCTGCGTGCGGTGGAGAAGGTCTGCCGCACCCTGACCCTCACCGTGCGCTACGCCGACCGCTCCTCGACCACCCGCAGCCGCACCCTCAAGGAACCGACCGCTCACTCGGCGTCCCTGACGAGGACGGCCTACGGCATGTACGAGGCGCTCGGTCTCCAGCGCGCCCGGGTCCGCGCGCTCACCCTGCGCGCCGAGGGCCTGGCCCCCGCCGGCCAGGCCTCCTACCAGCTCACCTTCGACCCCGTGGACGAGAAGGTCCGCCGTATCGAGGAGGTCGCGGACCGGGCCCGGGCGAAGTTCGGGCCACGGGCCGTGATGCCGGGGGCGCTGGCGGCGTAACCACCGCCCGGGTGGCGTCAGTTGGCCCACGGCGGGGTGAGGACCGTGCCGTCGGCCAGCTCCGCCGTGAGGCCGACGGAGGTGGTGACCCAGGAGACCGCGGTGTGGTCGGTGGGGTTCTCCACGGCCAGGGTCGCGCCGGGGTTGATGATCACCGTGTCGCCGGCGGAGATCCGCTCGGTGCGGCCGTCGAGGGTGATCAGCAGGTCGCCGATGAGCAGGTGGAAGATCTCCTCCCGGTTGACGGTGTGGGCGGGCGCCTTGGTCCCCGCGGGGATCTCGCCCCGCCAGGCGCACAGTTCCTTGCTCCCGGTCAGGGGGGTCGCGTACGAGACGAAGCGGGCGCCGTGGATCTCGTGGGTCACGGCCTCGGACGAGCGGACGACTGGCACGGTGGCCTCCGTTTCATGTGGTCAAGCAGCTTGACTATATGGTCAAGCTGCTTGACCGATTAGTCAAGGGTGTTTCAATGCCTGCGTGCAGAACTCCGAAGCCATGGCCCTGTCCGCCGCCCTGCTCGCCGTCGCGGGCGACCTCACGCAACGCATCCATGACGGGGTCGAGGCCCGCGGCTTCACGGACATCCGGCCGGCCCACGGCTTCGCCTTCGCACGGCTCGCGCCCGGCGGCGCCACCGTCACCGATCTCGCCGCACACCTCGGGGTGACCAAGCAGGCCGCCAGCCAGCTGGTGGACGAGATCGTACGCAAGGGGTACGTCGAGCGGCGCCCGCATCCCGAGGATGCGCGGGCCCGGCTCATCGTGCTCACCGAGCAGGGCTGGGCCTGCACCCGGGCCGCGGAAGAGGCGGCCGCAGAGGTCGTGGGCGCATGGGTCGAACTGCTGGGCGAGGGTGAAGTGCGGGCGTTGCGGGAGCGTTTGACGCGGATCGCGCCCTACGGTCCGATCAGGCCTGCCTGGTGACGGTTCATCGGCTGCCGGACGACGCTCTGGTTATCACTGGAAGTTTTTACTGACGCGTAACTTCACAGCTGGACTACTCGCCCGTAACTTGACGAGTGAACAGCATCCTCGTGATCCGGATCACAGGGTTAGGCCGTCGCACCTCCCTTGAGCCGCAAGGAGATCACACGATGCTGCCCTGGAAGCGAGTGTTCAGACCCCTCGCAGCGCTGCTCCTGACCGCCGCCGTCGCCGCCGTTCCCGCAGCCACCGCCCACGCCGCCGACGCCGCTCCCAGCAGCGGCTGGAACGACTACTCCTGCAAGCCCTCCGCCGACCATCCCCGCCCGGTGATCCTGGTTCACGGAACCCTGGGCAACTCCATCGACAACTGGCTGTCCCTCGCACCGTATCTGAAGACCCGCGGATACTGCGTCTACTCCCTCGACTACGGCCAGCTGCCCGGCGTCCCACTCTTCTACGGCCTCGGCCCCATCGACAAGTCGGCCGAGCAACTGTCCGCCTTCGTCGACAAGGTGCTCTCCGCGACCGGGGCCGGCAAGGCCGACCTGGTCGGGCACTCCCAGGGCGGCATGATGCCCCGCTACTACCTGAAGTTCCTCGGCGGATCCGCGAAGGTGAACTCCCTCGTCGGCCTCGCCCCCGACAACCACGGCACCGACCTGGACGGCCTCACCAACCTGCTGCCGTACTTCCCCGGCGCCGAGGACCTGATCAAGGCCACCACCCCCGGCCTCGCCGACCAGATCGCCGACTCCGCCTTCCTCACCAAGCTCAACGCGGGCGGCGACACCGTCCCCGGAGTGCACTACACGGTCATCGCCACCAAGTACGACGAGGTGGCCACACCCTGGCGCGACCAGTACCTGAGCGGCTCGGACGTCCACAACGTCCTGCTCCAGGACCTGTGCCCGCTCGACCTCTCCGAGCACGTGGCGATCGGGCTCTTCGACCGGATCGCCTTCCACGAGGTGGCCAACGCCCTCGATCCGGCCCACGCCAAGGCCACCACCTGCGCATCGGCCTTCAGCTGACGCGCCGCCGGGGCCTGTCCGACCTGAGCCGCCGGACAGGCCCCGGAGTCCTGGATCACCGCCCGTGCCGGCCGCCCGTGGCACGCCGTCGCACCGACATGAACAGCGCCGCCGAACCCAGCGCCAGCGCCGCCGCGCCGCCGATCGCCACGTACGTGGTGCCGGTGGAGGCACCGGTCTCGGCGAGGTTCTCCGAAGTTCCGGCGGCCTTCGGCTCGTTGGCCGGGGTCACCGGGGCCGCGGTGACCGGCTCCGCGGACGTGCTCGCGTCGTCGTCCCCGTGCCCGTGGTGCTCGATCGTCGACTTGTCGGCACCGTCCGCGATCTGCTCGTCGGAGGGCGCGGACGCACTCGGAGCGGGGGTGGTGCCGCCCGTCGAACCGCCGCCGAAGTCGATGTCGGAGCAGGAGTAGAAGGCCTCCGGGCTGTCCGAGCGCTGCCAGACCGCGTACAGCAGCTGCTTGCCCGAGCGCTCGGGAAGGGTGCCCGAGAAGGTGTAGAAGCCGCCCGAGGGGACCGGGTCCGTGGCCGTCGCGACCGGGTGCTCCAGGTCCAGGTCTCCCCAGGCCGGCGGCTTCGCCGGATCGTAGCCGGGCTTGGTGACGTAGACCTTGAAGGTGCCCTTGTGCGGGGCGGTCACGCGGTACTTGAAGGTGTACGACCCGCTGCGCACACTCGTCGCCGGCCAGTCCGCGCGGGCCAGGTCCAGCCCCTTGAACTCCTCGTTGTTCGCGCTGCACAGCTTGCCGTCCGGGATCAGCTCCTGGTGCCGTCCGGCGGCGTCGCCGATGCGGATGCCGTTCCAGTCGTACAGCGCCTGCGTACCGCCCGCCGCGACCGCCGCCTTGCACGCGGCCGACCTGGGGCTCTCCGGTCCCTCCGCGTAGCACTGCGACACCCTGCTGACCGGATCGCCCATCGAACCGTGCGCGGAGGCGGGCACGGCGGACAGCGCGAGCGCGGCACTGCCGAGAACGGCGACGACGGCGGCCCTACGGCGTTGGGACATCCCCTGCTCGAACGAAGTCGAGAGCGTGGGGAAGGACATGGGGAACTCCTCGGAACGGTCCTCGGGGGTGGGGTGAATCCCGTGGGGGGCGATCAGAAGCTAGCCCCAAGAAACCGTGAAATCGCCTGTTGGGGGCGGGCGATGGAGATCCTTATGGTGCCGTTAAGGGAGTGCTCAGGCTGCGCTGAGGTAGATAGCCTTCCGGCCATGACGAACGACGAGATCCGGCCCGCCCGGGCTGCCGACGTTCCGGCCGTGAAGGCCGTGACCGATGCGGCGTACCACCGCTACATCGAGCGCATCGGGGTGGTGCCGCAGCCCATGGAGGCGGACCATGCGGCGGACGTGGCCGCGGGCCGGGTGTTCGTGTTCGGGGAGCCGGTGGTCGGGCTCGTCGTGGTCGAGGCACGCGAGGACCATCTGTTTCTCGACAGCATCGCCGTCCGTCCCGACGCGCACGGCACGGGGGCGGGGCGGCGCCTGCTGGAGTTCGTGGACGCACGCGCGCGTGTGCTCGGTCTGCCCGAGGTCAGGCTCTACACCAACGCGCTGATGTGGGAGAACCAGAAGATCTATCCGAGGTTCGGTTACGAGGTCGTGGAACGGCGTGTGGACGGGCCGTACGACCGCATCCACTACCGGAAACGACTGGTCTGACACCGGACAGCGGAATCTGCCGGCCCGGTCAGCTGTCCGGCCACCAGGTGCGTGCGATGTCCTTGCGCACCTCCGGACGCCCCGTGGGGCGCTCCTCCGCCTCGTCGCGGATCCGGCGGCTGTCCGTCCTCTTCAGGGGCTTCTGCACGGTCACTCGGCGCATGGCTGCCTCCTTCAGTGCCCACCTGGATCCGTGGTGTCACGGGGGTGGACCCTTTGGGCGAGAGTTCCTCATCGGTGCCGGTCTGTCAGTGGCGGCTGTCACGTCGGGACTGTCAGTGGCGGGTGTCACTCTGGGGGAATGACGAACGAGAGTGAGTACCTGGTTGCGGTGGGTGCCGAGGTGGACTGGAACGCGGCGGCCACCGCGTTCGACGACGAGCCGGACCACGGCCTGCGCGCACCCGAGGTGCGTGCCGCCTGGGCGGCCCTGCTCCGGTCCTGGCTGCCCGAGCGCCCCGCCGACGTCCTGGACCTCGGCTGCGGCACCGGCAGCCTCTCGCTCCTCGCCGCCGAGCAGGGGCACCGGGTGACCGGGGTCGACAGCTCGCCGGCCATGGTCGAGCGGGCCCGGGCCAAGCTCGCCGGGCGGGACGCGGCGGTCCTGCACGGGGACGCCGCCGCGCCGCCGGTGGGGGAGCAGCGCTACGACGTCGTCCTCGTCCGGCATGTGCTGTGGACGCTGCCCGACCCCGCGCGTGTCCTGCGGCACTGGCGCACCCTGCTGCGGCCCGGAGGCCGGTTCGTGCTGGTCGAGGGCGTCTGGGGGACCCTCACCCCGGTCGGCATACCCGCCGAGCGGCTCACCGTCCTGCTGGAGCCCGTCGCCGGGCACGTGCGTGTGGAGCGGCTGTCCGGCGACCCCGTGTTGTGGGGGAAGGCCGTGGACGACGAGCGGTATGCGGTGGTCGCGACCGTATGAGCGGTGCAGCAGGGCGGGCGGGGTCTGCGAGGCGTCAGGGCAGCAGCTTCTCGAAGCCGCCCTCGCGGGCCAGCGCCTCCAGTTCGTCCAGGGCGGCCACGGCGGCGGACGCGGCCTCGGGGTCCGTCTCCGCCAGCCCGCTCTCGGCGAACTCGTCCTCGTCCAGACGTCGTACGTCCGTGCCGTCGGCGGAGCGCCACAGGTCCAGGTCGAGGTCCTCGACGACCAGCTCGGTGCCGGACAGGACGGCCGGGCGGGTGATGTCGCAGTACCAGCCCTTGAGGCTGCCGTCCCCGGCCCGGACCTCCTTCACCGAGTACCAGCGGTCCCGCCAGTAGTGCTCGGTGAACACGTCGCCCGCCTCGAACCGCACGAAGCCGAAGTCGCGCACGCCCCCGCCCGCCCACGGGGCGCGGACCGAGACGCGGACGCCGTCGTCGGCCAGCAGCTCCGCCGGATAACGGATCTTCGTACGGCCGCCCTTGACCAGGACGACCTCCACCCGGGCAGCGGTCTCAGCCGAGTTCGCGGACATAGCGCACCTCCGTCGCGCAGATTTCGTACCCGAGCCACTTGTTGATCGCGATCATCGGGTCGTTGCCGGCGTCGTTGCCCGTGAAGGCCTCGGTGAGGCCGGCGGCACGCGCCCGGTACAGGGAGTGGATCTTGGCGAGCTTGGCCAGGCCACGGCCGCGGTGGGTCCGGGCGGTGCCGGTCATCGCGGTGGTCATGGGGGTCCCCCCGCGCGAGCCTGTTCGAGCGTGGGGGAGGGTGGCGCCGTCGGTGTAGGCCACGCTGAAGGCGACCGGGCGGCCGTCGACGACCGCGGCCATGGTCAGCTCGGGGTGCAGCAGCGGGTGCTTCCACGTCTGCTCGAGCCAGGCGTCGTAGTCCGTGAACTCGACGTTGATCTCCCCGGGTTCGTCGGACACGGTCTCCGCGTCCAGCTCGAACAGCGGCCGCGGGTCGTCCGCGAAGTCGGCGGCCGTGCGCAGCTCCACGCCCGGCGGGAGCTCCGGGAGCGGCGGGAGGGTGCCGTGCGCCAGGTCCAGACGGAGGAAGTGCGCGGGGCGGCCCCGGGTGTAGCCGTGCCGTTCGGCGAAGGCGCGATGGGCCGGCTCGTCGAGGACCCAGGTGTACAGCTTGCTCGCGCCCACGGTGGCGAGGTGCTCCTCGGCGGTCCGGGCGAGCAGCCGGCCGGCACCGCGGTGGACACGGTCCGGGCGTACGTAGATGTTGAGGTACCCCTGGCCCGGCTCCGTGCTGTCGTGCGCCAGGGAGACCCCGGCCGTGCCGATCACCTCGCCGTCCTCGACCGCGATCAGCGCGCGGAAGTGGGCGTCGGGGTGGCTGTGGGTGAGGGTGTGGCGGACGGACTCCGGGGTGAACAGGATGTACGGCAGGGCGAGATGGCGGACCTGGGCATAGCCCTCGGCGTCGGCTCGGACGTCGGGCCGCAGGTCGCGCACGATCACAGTCATGAGCAGGCACCGTACGGGGAGATGTGCGGGGGATGCCTCTGATTTTCCGGTGGGTACGGGACAATCGGCCTTGTGAGCCTGAAGATCCACATCGATGACAGTGCGCCGCCGTACGAGCAGGTGCGGGCGCAGATTTCCGAGCAGGCGCGGTCCGGGGTGCTGCCGGTGGGCTACCGGCTGCCGACGGTGCGGGGGCTGGCCGAGTCGCTGGGGCTCGCGGTGAACACGGTCGCCAAGGCGTACCGGGCACTGGAGGGCGACGGGGTGATCGAGACGCGCGGGCGCAACGGCACGTTCGTGGCCGCCGCCGGCTCGGCCGCGGTGCGTGAGGCGTCGCTGGCTGCCCAGGCCTACGCGGAGCGGGTTCGGCGGCTCGGGCTCACCGAGGACGAGGCGTCGGCCGCGGTGCGGGATGCCCTGCGGGCGGCTTACGGGGCGGACTGAGCAGGGTCAGCGGTGCGTCGCCGGCTCCGGTGTGCGCGTCGCCGTCAGACCCGCCCTGGCCGCCGTCCTCCCGAACACCACCGCATCCTCCACCGCCGCCCCGCCCGGATCGTTGTTGAAGTACGCGTACACGTCCTCGGCGTCGGACCAGGTCGTCGCGATGCGGTCCACCCACGTCTCCAGGGACCGTCGGCCGTAGCGCGGCCACGGCTGGGCTCGGCCCTCGTGGAAGCGGAGGTAGCCCCAGTCCGTCGTACGCCACAGGGGAGCCACCGGGTGGGCCTGCACGTCCGCCCAGCACAGGGCCGCGTTCCGGGACTCCAGGACCTTGCGCACCTCGGGTGTCCACCACGAATCGTGGCGTGGCTCGACCGCGACTCTTGTGCCGGAGGGGAAGCAGGCCAGACAGGTGTCCAGCAGGGACGGGTCCGCGCGCAGGGTGGGTGGGAGCTGGAGGAGGACCGGGCCGAGGCGGGTGCCCAGGCCCGCCGCGTGGCTCATCAGACGGTGGACCGGCTCCTCGGGGTCCTTCAGCCGCTTGATGTGCGTGAGGTACCGGCTCGCCTTCACCGCCACCACGAAGTCGTCCGGCACCCGGTCCCGCCAGGCCTCGAAGTTCTCCCGCGTCGGCAGCCGGTAGAAGGCGTTGTTGATCTCCACCGTGGCGAAGCGCGTCGCGTACTCCTCCAGCCACAGCCGGATCGGACGGTCGGCCGGGTACAGGACCCCCCGCCAGTCCTTGTACTGCCACCCGGACGTGCCGACGAACAGGGTCATACCTCCATCAAAGCACCGGCGGCGATCGGCTACAGGTACAGCCGCGGGCCTACAGGTACAGCCCCGCGTCCGCCCCTTCCCGTGCCCCCGGGACCGACGTCGGTGCCGTGCCCCGGCGCAGCGCGAACAGCTCGGCCAGGGTCGCGCCCTCGCGGCCGACGCCCTCCTCGGTGCCGAGCCAGTTCACCGCCTCGCGGCGGGTCAGCGGGCCCACCTCGATGCGGGCCAGACAACGGCCGGGGCGGACCACGGCCGGGTGCAGACGCTCCAGGTCCTCGTTGGTGGTGATACCGACCAGGACGTTGCGGCCCTGGCCGAGCAGGCCGTCGGTGAGGTTGAGCAGCCGGGAGAGAGCCTGGCCCGCGGTGTGCCTGGCCTCGCCGCGGATCAGCTCGTCGCAGTCCTCCAGCAGGAGCAGCCGCCAGCGGCCCTTGCCCGGGCCGTCCTCCTCGCCGATCGCGATGTCCATCAGGTAGCCGACGTCGGAGAAGAGCCGCTCCGGGTCCAGCACGCAGTCCACCTGGCACCAGTCCCGCCAGGAGCGGGCGAGCGTGCGCAGCGCGGAGGTCTTGCCGGTCCCGGGCGGGCCGTGCAGCAGGAGCAGTCGGCCCGCGATGTCCTCCGGGGTCGTCTTCATCAGGCGGTCCATCGCGTCCGCCACGGGGGCCGTGTAGTTGGGGCGCACCTCGTCCCAGGTGCCCGCGGAGATCTGGCGGGTGGTGCGGTGCGGGCCGCGCCGCGGGGAGACGTACCAGAAGCCCATGGTCACGTTCTCCGGCTGCGGTTCCGGCTCGTCGGCCGCGCCGTCCGTGGCCCGGTCGAGAACCGTCTTCGCCAGCTCGGCGGTGGTCGCGGTCACCGTGACGTCCGCGCCGCGGTTCCAGCGGGAGATCAGCAGGGTCCAGCCGTCGCCCTCCGCGAGGGTCGCGCTGCGGTCGTCGTCGCGGGCGACCCGCAGCACCTTGGCGCCCTCCGGCAGCAGGGTCGCGCCGGAGCGCACGCGGTCGATGTTCGCCGCGTGCGAGTACGGCTGCTCGCCCGTCGCGAAGCGGCCGAGGAACAGCGCGTCGACGACGTCGGACGGAGAGTCGGAGTCGTCGACGTGGAGCCGGATCGGCAGAGCGTCGTGTGGGTTCACGGCCATGCCGCCATGATCCGGCACCGATGCCCTCCGCGCACGGCATTTCCACCCCTTGTCCCGGGTGTTCCCAAGACCTGCCCCGTACGTGGTCGCCGCCGTTACTGTTGTCCATGATGGGACGTCATGAGTGGTATACGGGGACTCGGCGGTGGAGGCTCATCGCCCTGCTCGGTGTGGGCGCGGCCGCTCTGGCCCTGATCGTCACCCTGATCAACACGCTGCCCGGCGGCGGCAGCACCGCCGGTACCTCGCGCGACGGCGACAAGGTCCACGGCACGCCCGCCACCCCGCCCGAGCGCCCGGAGCCGTACGTGGGCTGGGGCTTCACCCACACCCAGTACAGCGCCGACCAGGGCAGCGGCGCGGCCACCGACCGGGTCGCCGGGCTGCTGGCGAAGAACGGCGGGCTGCCGCAGGACCAGGCGCTCATGGGCTGGGGCGCCGACAACCCCGAGCCGGTGAAGGGCCGTTACGACTTCGGCGCCATGGACCGCCGCATCGACTTCATCCGCAGGTCCGGCGGCACCCCCGTGGTCACGCTCTGCTGTTCGCCGGACTGGATGAAGGGCGGCAGGTCCGGCGTCGACAACACCGACTGGAGCCAGGCCGCCCTGGAGACCGCGCCCACCCCGGACCACTACCAGGACTTCGCCGACCTCGCCGCGACCGTCGCCAAGCGCTATCCCGACGTACGCCACTTCATCGTGTGGAACGAGTTCAAGGGCTTCTGGAACAACGCCGAGGGCCGCTGGGACTACGAGGGCTACACGACCATGTACAACCTCGTCTACAAGGCGCTGAAGAAGGTCGACAAGGACATCATGGTCGGCGGGCCGTACCTGGTCATGGACAGTGTCGACCCGCGGCAGAAGGAGAACGCGTCGACCGTCCTCCGGGGTGCCTGGGGTGCCATGGACCAGCGGGCCCTCGACGCCTTCGGCTACTGGAACAGCCACCGGGCGGGCGCCGACTTCGTGGTCGTCGACGGCTCCAGCTACACCGACGACGACGACCTGCTGCCCGACGAGTTCGCGGCCACCGACAAGCTCACCGCGGTGGGTGCGTGGGTACGGCAGCAGACCCACGACCTGCCCCTGTGGTGGGCCGAGTACTACGTCGAACCCGCCGACGGCAAGGACGAACGCAGGGGCTGGTCCGAGGCCCACCGCCTCGCCGTGCACGCCACCGGAATGATCGCCATGGTCAAGGGCGGCGCCGACTCCGGCTTCTACTGGAACCCGGAGGAGAAGACGGGCACCGACTGCCCCGGCTGCCTGTGGACGCCGACCGACACACCCGGCGGGGGCAGGGAGCTCCCCATGTACGACCTGGTGTCCCGGTTCGACCGGGCGTTCCCGCCGGGCACCCGGTACGAGACGGTGTCCGTCGCCCAGGACGACGTGCCCAACGTGCGGGTGCTGGCCGACAGCAGGACGGTCCTCGTGGTCAACACCCTCGACCGGCCGATCGACGCCCAGGTCGACGGGAAGCGGTTCGCCATGCACGCGTACGAGGTGCGGTGGCTCGACCGCTGAGCCAGCACCCCGTTACCCGTCACTTCATCGTCAGGAACCGCTGCACCAGCGAGGCCAGCAGCACCGCCAGCAGCGGCAGCGAGAACCAGAAGCTGCCCTGCAGCCATCGCAGTTGCCTGGTGCTCGGCCGTGCCGCGACCCGGACCACCTCGCGCGCGGTGAGGAGCAGGATCAGCGCGACGGCGGCCAGCGCGCCGACCACCGACCACGACGTCCACGTCACCTGGGGCCCGATCCGGCCCGGGTTCGGCTTTGGTACCGGGCCCGTCGGCTGCTTGCGCAGCGCGTACACGGTGACGTCGTCGTTGACCAGGGCCTTCGTCAGCTCCTGCCGGTTGTCCAGGTGGTGGATCAGCCGGGACTTCCAGGTCGCCGAATAACCCGCGTCCAGCTCCAGATAGGTGACCTGACTCTCGTTGATCATCAGGTACGAGTTCGGGCCCGCGTCCTTGAGCGCCTTGACCAGACCGGACACCAGCACCGGGTCGGCGGGTGCGAGCGTCGGCACGTAGTTCACCCGCTCCATGTCCCGGGCGCCCCACGGCATGGCCGGGGTCACGTCGTTGACCGTGTCCTGGCTCAGCCACAGCAGTCGTACCGTGGGCCGGTCGTGGGCGTACACCCAGTCCATCGCCGCGACCTCGCCGGGCCGGGTCCGCTCGAACGACTCGTTGCCCCACCGGGCCACCAGGAAGCCGCTCATCAGCAGCAGCCCGGCCAGCAGCGCGGCCGGCGGGGCGAGGCCGGCCCGCTCCTTCTCGCGCTCCTTCGCGGTGGCCCCGGTGCGCGGGAACAGGGCGAGCGCGCCGAGCAGCGCAGCGCCCGGCACCGCGAACATGAAGACACGCAGCGCCATCTCGCCGCCGTACGACTGCATGCCGAAGCCCAGGAACGGGACGAAGGTGAGCACCAGCAGGGACCGCTCGCGGTACCGGTGGAAGCGCCGCCGCCACCAGCCCCAGCAGGCGAGGGCCAGCACCGAGCCGGCCAGCAGGACCCGGGTGTACAGGACCAGCTTGTGCGTCGGGTTCCCGCCCTGGATGCGGCCGGAGACCGAGGTCGAGACGTTGCTGCCGACTCCGCCGACCCCGCCGAAGAGGTCGTCGAAGTGCCCGGACCAGTACGGCTCGGCCATGAAGCCGACCCAGACCGCGACCAGCACCGCGAACAGGATGGGCAGCCCGCGCAGTTCGGACCGGCCGAGCAGCACCAGCGCGGCGAGCACGCCGAGCATCACGAACGGGGTGAGCTGGTGCGCCGGGACGCTGGCCGCGTACAGGCCGATCAGCACCATGAGCAGCACGGCCCGTTGGCCTCTGTCGACGGGTTCGACCTCGGCCTCTCCCGGGCGGAACTTCGTCCAGATCAGGTGGGGAGGGCGGAACCACACCAGCAGGATCGCCACGAAGACCAGGTACAGGAGGAACGTGAAGCCCTGCGGGGAGAAGTAGTCCTGGCCCACCCAGCCGCTGAGCACGAACAGCCACACGCCGGTCCACCTGGCCCGCCAGCTCGCCCGTAGTGACCGGGTGAGCAGGAACATCGGTGCCAGGTAAGCCAGTTGGACGGCCGTCGGCCACCAGCGGATGATCTCCGTGAAGTCGTCGACCCCGCACGCCCGGGCGACGAACGCGGCCACCGCGAAGAATCCCGGCCAGCTCCAGCGGGCGTCCAGATCCGGTACGGCGGACCCGGTGCGGTCGATGTAGTCGATGAAGCCGAGGTGCTGCCAGGCCGTCGCGAACCGCGGCTCGGTCTCCAGCACCGCGGGCAGCGCGTGCAACGACACCACGGTCGCCAGCAGCGTGACCAGCAACAGGGCCCGGTGCTCGCGGCGCAGCCGGAGCAGCGAGGCGAACACCGTGATCAGCAGGGCGGCGCCCACCAGCGTCGGCAGCGGCAGCACGGAGACCAGGCCGAGCCCGCCCATCCCGTCGAGGTCGGCCTCGCCGAGCCGCAGCGCGGGCACCCAGTACAGCAGGAGCGCGGCGATCAGCAGACAGCCGAGGACGACACCGGAGTGGGTGAGCCCCGGACGGGCGGGCGGTGCGGACGGCTCCTCGTCCACGGCTTCGTCCAGGGCCTCGTCCCCGGCCATGTCCATGGATTCGCCGACGACTTCGTCCACCACGGCATTCTCGTGGGCCGCGGCCTGGAACGGCGCGTCGGCCTCCGCCTCCCGCAGCAGCGCCGCCTCGGCCGGCCCGAGCGATGCCTCCGCGCCCGGTTCCGGCTCCTCGACCGGTCGCGGCACGGGTGTGCCCGCGGGCGGGGTGCCGGGGCCCGGGCGGACGTCCGGCCGGCGTTCCACATGGTCGAAGTCGACGTGGATGCCGAGGGCGAGGGTGTCGTTGTCCAGCGCCCAGGCCGGGCTGTGCCGGGGGGCCTGGGCGACGGAGGGGACCTCGCGCGCCCCCAGGTCGGCGAGGTCCCCGTCGGGTGCCACCGCATCCGGCAGGGCAGGAGGTGCGGACCGGATGGTCCGCCACAGCTTCGGTGCGGCGATCGCCACGATCACCGCGAGACTGGAGATCTCGGCGACGCCCGCTCCGGTCAGGCCCATCCGGGGCAGGAGCAGCAGCGTCAGGCTGAGCACGAGCACGCACAACAGGGCCTGCAGCCAGGCGAGTCCGGCGGTACGGCTCTGCGCGCGCAGCACCGCGAAGTACGTCTCCATGACGACCCGCAGCACCGCGCCCACCGCGAACCAGCGCAGCAGCGGGGTCGCCGCGTCCGCGTAGCCGGCGCCGAAGACGCCCAGGATCCAGGGAGCGCCGACGAACAGCACGCTCGCGATCGGCAGCATGATCCGGGCCATTCGTTTGAGCGCGGCACGGGTGTCGGCGGCGAGCCGCCCCGGGTCGTGCGAGCCCTCGACCGTGAGGGACGCGCCCATGTTGATGGCGAGCAGGTTGGTCGTGCCGCCGATGGTGGTGGTGATGTAGAAGTACGCGTTGTCCTCGGAGCTGACCTGCGAGGCGATGATCACCGGGACGAGGTAGACCACGGCGAGCGAGAACAGCGAGCCGGTGTAGTCGCCGGCGAGGAACCGCCCGATCTCCTTCAGCGACGGCGGCCTGGCATGGTCCTCGGTCGCCTTGACGTGCCGGGGCACCAGCCGCCGGAACACCAGCCAGCCCAGCGGCACCACCGAGGTGGCGATCGCGGCGACCCAGGACACGAAGACGCCGGTGGTCGGGATGGCCACGGCGAACGCGACGAGCAGCCCCAGCTTCACCACCGAGAACACGGTGTTGCCCACCGGCACCCAGGGCGCGCTCCGCAGCCCGGTCAGCACGCCGTCCTGGAGGGTGAGCAGGTTCCAGGCGACGACGGCCAGGATGAAGCCGAGCCCGTTGAGCGGCCCGTGCAGGAAGCGGTACGACGGCCCCCACATGTCCAGCGTCAGCAGGAAGATCCCCGCCGCCACCGCCACGACCAGCGAACTGCCCGCGTAGGTGCGGAAGATGAGCCGCCCGGTGCGCTGCCCGGACACCGGGATGAAGCGGGCCAGGGCGCCGGTCAGGGTGACTGCGGTCAGCCCCGCGAGCAGCTTCATCGCGGCGATGGCGGCGGAGCTCTGCCCGACCGCCGACTCGGAGTAGTAGCGTGCCGCGGCCAGCCAGAAGCCCAGTCCGAGGACGGCGGAGATGCCGGTGTTCAGCATCAGCGCGTAGGCGTTGCGGAACAGCTGGTCGCCGCCGGACCCCCGGCCCGTCCCGGGCAGGCGGAGGCGGCGCCCCGACTGCTCGGGCGCCTGGTCCTCGGGCGTTGCGGCCTCGGTTGTGGTGGTCGTGTCAGACACGGGAACGGATGGCCTTCCGGTGGACCTGGCGGGCTCTGCGGACGAGGGCGTACCCCTTGGTCAGAGCGCGGTCCTTGGCGAAGTTACGGGTGATGGCACGGCCCTGGAGCAAGCGCTCGAACTCCTCGACCTCCGTGCCGCGACGGACGGTGACGCGGTGCAGGGCGTACGGCCCCTGGCGGCGGCGGGCGAGCCCGTTGCCGACGGCGAGCGCCTGGGCGTACCCGGCGTGCCGCACCGCGACGCGGACCCGGCGGCTGGAGTAGCCGTACGGGTAGGCGAACGACACCGGCCGTGCGCCCAGTTCGCCGGTGACGATCTCCGTGCTGCGGACCAGTTCCGCGCGCAGGGCGTTGTCGTCCAGCTGGTCCAGCTGCGGGTGGGAGTGACTGTGCCCGCCGATCTCGATCCCGGTGTCGGCGAGGTCGCGCACCTGCTGCCAGTCGAGCATGGCGTCCAGGCCGCCTCCGGTGTCGTACGCGCCCCTGATCCAGCCGGTGGAGACGAACAGCGTGGCCGGGAAGCCGTGCTTGGCGAGCACGGGCAGGGCGTGCCGGTGGACCCCCTCGTAGCCGTCGTCGAAGGTGATCAGCACTGGCCGCTCGGGCAGCGGGCGGCCGGACCGCCAGCGGGCCGCGAGGTCGGCGGTGGTGACCGGGGTCAGGCCCAGGTCACCGATGAGTGCCATCTGCTCGGCGAAGGCTTCCGGCGCGACCGAGAGGCCCCGGGTGGCGTCGTTCGGTGCGCTCGCCACCGCGTGGTACATGAGGATGGGTACGGCGGTGTCGGTCATGGGCGCTCCCCCTCGATCCGTACGCCCGTGCGGCTCATGGACGTTCCCCCTCCTCCGTCCCCGCGCCCGTGTCGCTCCCCGGTGTTCTCGCCGGCCCGACCGGCACGACCGAGAACGTCGGCCCGCCTCGCCGCGCCCGCACGCTGCCCACCACATAGCCGCCCGCCGCGGTGAGCACCCCCGCGACGATCGCGCCCGCGCGTCCTGCGCCGCCCGGGCGGGCGAGCAGGGCGTCCCGCAGACCGCGGGCGATCCCGGCGGGCAGCACCCGGGTGGTGTAGCGGCGTTCGGACTCGAGCCCCTTGCCGACGCCGACGCTGCGGGCCACCAGCGCCTTGGACAGGCCCTCGGCGTAGGCGCGGGTGCGGAAGTACGCGAAGTGCTCACGGGCGGCGGGCACCCGGTGGTGGATCACCGCACGGTCGTCGATGAGCAGGAGCGCGTCGGGGCGGGCCCGGGTGAGGCGGATGCACAGTTCCGTCTCCTCGCAGCCCAGCGGGCGCCGGTCGCCGTCGCGGCCGATGCCGGTCGCGAAGCCGCCCGCCGCGTCGAACGCCGTACGCCGGAACGAAGCGTTTCCGCCCAGCACGTTGCGCACCCGGACCCGGCCCGGCGGCAGCCCCCGGTAGGTGCAGCCCACCACCCAGTCGAACTCCTCCGGGAACCAGGCAGGACGCCGGCCCGAGGCCCAGACGGGCAGCGTGCGGCCGCCGACCGCCAGCACCCGCGGGTCGGCGTATCCCTCGGCGAAGCGGCGCAGCCAGTCCCGCTCGGCCACGGCGTCGTCGTCGAGGAAGGCGATCACCTCGCCGTGGCAGGCGGCGACTCCGGTGTTGCGGCCGGCCGACAGACCGCGCGGGCCGGCGTTGGCGAGCACCCGCACATCGCCGGCCTCCTGGTACGCGCGGCCGAGCCGATTCAGCAGGGCCTGGTTGTGGTCGACGACGAGGAGCGTCTCCAGCGCCGGATACGACTGTGCGCGCACCGAGGAGACTGCCGCGAGGATGTCCTCCCAGCGGTCCTCCGTGTACACGCAGATCACGACGGAGATGCCGGGATCTCTCAAGACACCTCTCCCCGCCCGGTGTTCAGCAGTCGCTCCTGGTGGGCCTGGCGGCGCAGGGCACGCCGGTTGGAGCGCTCCGCGAGGATGACCTTCAGCACCCGGATCCCGTCCCGCACGGCCCGCAGATTGCTCGTGCCGTGGATGCGGAGGTACTCGTGGCTGGGGATCTCCTGTACCTTCAGCCCCGCCTTGACCACTCTGATGTTCATCAGCGTCTCGACCTCGAAACCGGTGCAGTCGAGGTCGATCTTGTCGAGGCAGTGCCGCCAGAACGCGTTGTACCCGTAGCAGAGATCGGTGTAGCGGGCGCCGAACTTGCGGTTGACGACGGTGCACAGCGCCCAGTTGCCGAGCTTGCGGATGAAGGTCATGTCGTCCGTGCCCCCGCCGTTGGCGAAGCGCGAACCCTTGGCGAAGTCGGCGCCCGAGACGAGGGCGGAGACGTACGACACGATCTCGTTGCCGTCGGCCGAGCCGTCCGCGTCGACCATCACGATGATGTCGCCGGTGCAGGCCTCGAACCCGGTGATCAGGGCATCCCCCTTGCCCTTGCCCTGCTGCTCGACGACGCGCACCCCGGGCCACAGCGAGCGGGCCACCTCCACGGTGTCGTCGGTGGAGTTGCCGTCCACCAGAACCACTTCGTGTATCCAGTCCGGAAGGGTCTTGAAGACGTAGGGCAGATTCTCCGCCTCGTTCATGGCGGGAATCACCACGCTCACCGGCGGAGTGATCGCCAGGTGAGAGGAGATGGGCCGGTACTGGGCGGCCATTAACGGATCTTGGCCCGAACTCGGCGGATGCAGGACAGAACTCATGAGTGTGGTCCCTCTCGTCCGGTGGACCGCCCGCCCCTGGGCGGCCCCGCTTTTTGTCCGGTTCGAAAGGGGGGTTCTCATCCGCGGCACGGCGAAACGGTCTCCGTGCCCGCAGACGAGCTGGCAAAGCTGGCCGGGCTGCCGGAAGAAGACGGCAGCCGGTCGCGCGGCACGGCTCGGTCACCAGTGCGGTCACCGAGCACGGCACCCCCCTACCGCGCCCCGCGCCGGAACGTCACGGCCCTGAGCCCTCCCCTGAACCGTGTGCTGACGGACCGATGCGGGTGAGATGTACGACGGTATTGACGATTGAAGCAGAATGGCAAGACCTGGAACGGAGTCTCACGTTTTTATTGGTTTGGCCATTACGTAACTTTGGCCCGACTTCTCACTCTTGCTTCGATTTCCTCGAACGGAATTTCTCCCGGCCGAGGACGAGCAGGAGCAACAGCACGCTGAGCGCGGCCACCGCGATCACACCGCCGTGCACCGACCAGCGGTGCACGGCGAGCATGCCCTGGGCAACCAGCATGTCCAGTACGACCGAGCCCGCAAGCGCGGTGAGTACCCGGCCGAAGGGATCCAGCCCGCGCAGCGCCGCCCCGATCGCCACGGCCGGCGCCGCGAGCAGGAAGAACAGCGTGCAGGGGCCGCGCAGCGGTGAGTCGGCGTCGGTGAGCGCGAGCAGTGCGCCCACCGCGCCCACTGCTGTGGCCGCCCCGGCGAGCAGCGGAGACAGGTCCCTCCCCGGACCTGGCCGCGCCCGCTCGGCATCGTCCTCGGCGCCGTCTGCCGAAGGTGTCTTGATGCGTAAGGTCTGCATTGGCGACTTTGCCCCCCGACGCGCCGGATGTCGGGCTTCAATGTGGCGCAGCCCCCGGTGGGTCGTCAAGATGACACCTCTTCGTACACATGTGTTCCCCAGCAGCCTTGACGCGCCGTCAGCAGGGGTGACGTGTGCACGCAATATCTCGGGCGTGAACGTCCTGAGTCGATCCAGTCGAGACGTCGTTGAGGCCTAAAAAGTCTTGGCATGAACACTTCCAGTCAACACGCGTAGTTGCTACGACAGTTGTGGCAGAGATCCTGCTAAAGGGAGGTTCCATGAGACGTTCCCGATTTGCGGCATCCGTGACCTCACTCCTCCTCGCCACCGGCCTCGCCCTCACCGGGGCCGCCGCGGCGCAGGCCTCCACGGTCGCCGCGAACGGCGGTTATGTGGCGCTCGGCGACTCCTACTCCTCCGGAGTCGGAGCGGGCAGCTACATCAGTTCGAGCGGCAGCTGCGACCGCAGCACCAAGGCGTACCCGTACCTGTGGAACGCCGCTCACAGCCCGTCCTCGTTCGCCTTCAACGCCTGCTCGGGCGCCAAGACGGACGACGTGCTCGCCAATCAGCTCGGCTCGCTCAACTCCTCCACCGCCCTGGTCTCGATCACCATCGGCGGCAACGACGCCGGCTTCGCCGACGTCATGACGACCTGTGTGCTCCAGTCCGACAGCTCGTGCCTGTCCCGGATCAACACGGCGAAGGCGTACGTCGACTCCACGCTCCCCGGCAAGCTCGACGCCGTGTACGACGCGATCAGCGCCAAAGCCCCGTCCGCCCGGGTGGTCGTCATCGGCTACCCCCGCTTCTACAAGCTCGGCCAGACCTGCCTCGGCCTCTCCGAGACCAAGCGGTCGGCGATCAACAGCGCGGCCGACTACATCGACGCCGCCATCCAGAAGCGCGCCCTGGACCACGACTTCGTCTTCGGCGACGTCCGCACCACGTTCACCGGCCACGAGATCTGCTCCGGCGACTCCTGGCTGCACAGCGTCAACTGGCTCTCCATCGGCGAGTCGTACCACCCCACCGCGGCCGGCCAGTCCGGCGGCTACCTGCCGGTGCTCACGAACGCGGCCTGACCGTCACGAGGCCGAAGGTGAAGCGGAGGCCCCGTCCGTCGGGGTCTCCGTCGTTGCGCAGGTCACCGTGAACGGCACCGAGTTCGACGTGGTCCGCACCGGACTGCGCACCTCCACGCTGATCTCGTTCTCGATCGTCCCGCTGTCGGAGTAGGCGGTCACGACCACCTGCACCTGCTGGGTCTTCCCACCGCCCGCGGGGAACGACAGCGTCTTCCACCCCGGGTCGGAGACCGACCCGTGCGCGAGCACCCACCGGTACTCCACCTGCGCGGGCACCCGCCCCACCGTGAACGTCGCCGTGAACGTGGGCGCCTGCGCGGTCGGCGGCGGGCAGCTTCCGTCGTACTCCGTGTGCGCGCCCGCCAGGGTGACCCGCACGGACTGGGCCGGCTGACTGCTCGCCGTGGCGCTGCTGCTCCGGGTGGGAGGCGGCGCCGCGGTGTCCGAGTGGGCGCTCGTGCTCGGGCTGGGGGAGTGCGTCCTGCCGCTCGCCCGGCTGGTGTGCGCGCCGGTGTTCCCGCCACCGCCGCCGTTGTTGTGGTTGAGCAGCGCGTACGTCAGTCCCGCCACGGCCAGGACGACCGCGAGGAGACCGGCGACCAGCACCACGCCGGCCCGCCGGTTGCGTCGCGGCTCGACGGCGGTGGTCTGCGGCTCCGGGTACCCGGTGGGCAGGGGCATCGGCGGTGTGGGAGACGGCCGTCGGGACTCGGCCGCCATCGTCGGGGCGTACGGCGAGGCCTGCACCGGATCCGGGCGCGCCGGCCCGAGGGTCCCGCCCGCCGCCACGATCCGCAGATCGTGTTCGGCCCGTTCGCCGGACAGCCGTTCGGCGGGGTCCTTGCGCAGCAGCCCCTCGACGACCGGGGCGAGCGGTCCGGCCCGCAGCGGCGGCGGCAGCTCCTCGTCCACCACGGCACGCAGGGTGCTCAGCGGAGTGTCCTGCCGGAACGGGGTGTTGCCCTCGACGGCCGCGTACAGCAGCACGCCCAGCGACCACAGGTCCGACTCCGGGCCCGGTGTACGGCCCAAGGCCCGTTCCGGAGCCAGGAATTCGGGCGAGCCGATCACCTCACCCGTCATGGTCAGCGCCGAACTGCCCTCGACCGTCGCGATACCGAAGTCGGTGAGGACGACCCGGCCGTCGTTGGCCAGCAGCACGTTGGCCGGCTTCACGTCCCGGTGCAGCACTCCGACGGCATGCGCGGCACGCAGCGCGGCCAGCACCTCGGCACCGATGTGCGCGGCCCGCTGCGGTGGCAGCGGACCCTCGGCATCCAACTGGTCGGCGAGGGACAGCCCGCGCACCAGCTCCATCACGACCCAGGGGCGGCCGCCCTCCATGGCCACGTCGTACACCGTGACCACGTTGCGGTTGGCGACCCGCGCCGCCGCCCACGCCTCGCGCTCCAGGCGGGCGTACATCCGCTCGACGTCCGAGGCGGCCAGCCCGGCCGGGGCCCGCACCTCCTTGACGGCCACCTCACGGTGCAACACCTCGTCACGGGCGCGCCACACGGTGCCCATGCCGCCCTCGCCCAGCGGGGACAGCAGGCGGTAGCGGCCCGCGATCACACGTTCACGGCCCGGCTCTTCGGACACGGACGACCCCCACGGCATCTCACGTGAATTCTCCACAAAAGTAGCTCAGCCGAGCGCGGATGCGGCCCCCTTGAGCACCAATCCGGCACCCAGGGCGACGACGACCAGCGCGGACGCGAGTGGCAGGGTCCGGCGCACGAGGGTGGCAACCGGGTGGACGGTCCAGCGCGGGCGCCGGTCCAGCGCCCGGGTGACGCCCGAACCCAGCCGGACGACGGCGAACCCGGCCGCGGTGAGCGTCAGCGCCAGCCCGGCGCCGTACGCCACGACGAGCAGCAGCCCGAACCAGGCCTTCCCGAGCGCCGCGGCGCCGACCAGCACGACGACCGCGGAGGGGCTGGGCACCAGACCGCCGGCGAACCCGAGCAGGATCGTGCCGCGGAGAGTGGGGGCGGTGGGGTGGCTGTGGGTGTGGCCGCCGTGGGTGTGCACCACGCCGTGTTCGTGCCCGTGTTCGTGTTCATGCCCGTGTTCGTGCTCGTGGTGGTGATGGTCGTGACCGTCGTGGTGAGGGTGGCCGTCGTGGTGGTGATGGTGCGCGTGGGCTGTTTCCTCGTCCTGGTGCGCGCCCACCAGGGCCAGCGGGCGTTCTTCGGCTTCCCCGTGCGTATGCGGGTGGGGGTGAGGGTGCGGATGTGCGTGGGCGCGGTTGCGCCAGGCCCGTCGTACGAGGTTCGTGCCCGCGACGAGCACCAGGGCGCCACTGGCTATGCCCAGCCAGGCGATGACCGAGGGCGTGGCGGCGGAACCGGCCGTGACGAGCAGGCCCAGGGCGACCACACCGAGGGTGTGGGTCACCGTGACCGAGGCGGCCAGGGGCAGCACGTCCCGCATCCGGGCCCGGCCTCCGCGCGCGGCCGCCGTCGCGGCCATCAGGGTCTTGCCGTGCCCCGGAGCGAGGGCGTGCATCGCGCCCAGGACGACGGCGATGAGCAGGGCGAGCGCGGCGAAGCCGAGCGTGAGGTCATGGCGGGCGACGAGGTCGTCCAGGGCGCGGGTCCAGCGGTCGGCGCCCCGGGGCAGTACAGAGGCGCCCGGGGCGTCCTGCCGCTCCTGCGCGAGGGCCGGTCCGCCGGGCCGCACCCGCAGGGAGGCGGTGGCGGTGTCGGCGGGGGAGGACAGCAAGTCCTTGGGGTAGCTGGTGAGTTCGTGCGAGACCGACTTCTTCGGTACGTCCGTGGCGGTGAGCGTCATGCGGTCGCCGCGCGCGGTGATCTCCCGCCAGCCGGGCCCGGTGGTGGCACCCGCACTGTGAAAGCCGAGGGCGACGGACTTCCCCTGGGGGAGCGGCGCGGTGAACCGGCACTCCACACGCAGCGTGTTGAGCCCGGCCTGCCCGGGCCGCAGGCTCGCACGGGCGGAACCGGGGGTGAGCGGCGTGGAGTGTCCGCCGACGGTGAGACTGCTGCCCTTCGCGGCCGCGGCACACCGCTGCTCGGCCCACGTGGACAGGCCCAGGCGCTTGATGTCCGGCTTGGCCTGGGTGGCCGGGATCTCGGCGAGGTCCTCCACATGGTCGACACGGAGCTGTCCGGGGGCGGCGACGAGACCGTCGTAGCGGTTGACGGTGAAGTTGCCGAGCGGGTGTGCGCTCGCGGCCGTGGCCGGGGTGAGCACGAGGGCGCAGGCGGCGGTGAGGACCGCCGCGGCACAGGCGAGCGGGCGGCGGAGGTTCACCGGGCGGCCTCCAGCGCCTTGCGGGCCCGGGCCGCGCCCAGGGGGGAGAAGCCGGGGTTCAGTTTCAGGGCTGCCTTCAGTGAGGCGCGGCCGTCCTCGGTGTGGCCCGTGGCCAGCTCGATCATGCCGCGGTGGTAGAGGAAGGCGGCGCTGCGGTAGCCGGTGGCCGTGGCCTGGCGGGTGTAGGGAAGGGCTTCCTTGTCACGGCCGTTGACGTGCAGCGCCCAGGCGAGGGCGTCCGCGGTGTGCACGGTGTGCCGGCGGGCCCACTCGGCGCGGGCCGCGTGCAGGGCGGACGCCTTGTCGCCGTGGTCGGCGGCGGCCAGCGCGGTGTCGAGGTCGGCGTTGACGCCGTTGGCGCGGGCCAGGGCGATCCAGGCGTCCACGAGCGCGTACTGGTCGTGCGCCCTGGCCTTGTCGCCGGCGGCGCCTCGGGCCTCGTACAGCTCGCCGAGTTCGACGAGCGGTCCGGGCAGCGGATAGCGGGAGACCACGGTCTCCAGGCCCTTGATCGCCTCGCCCCGGTCGCCGCTCGCCGCCTGGGCGCGGGCCCGGCCCTCCAGCGCGGGGAGGTAGTTCTCGTCGGCGGCCAGGGCGCGGGCGTAGTAGGTCAGTGCGGAGTCGTAGTCGCCCTGGTTCCAGGCGAGTTGACCGAGCTGGGCGGCCACGTACGCGACATCGCCCGGCGAAGTGGCCGCGGCGAGGGCCTGCTTGAGCACGCGCCGGGCGGTCGTCACGTCGCCGCGCAGCTCGTGCACGTACGCGTACCGCGTGAAGACCGGCACGCCCGGCTTGCGCGTGTCGGCGGTCCTGGCGGCCTTGTCCGCCTCGGCGTACCGGCCCAGTTCGACCAGGGCGTCGATGCGCAAGGACAGGGCGCGCTCGCTGTACGGGTTCTGCTGCAGGGCCTGGTCCGCGTAGGTCAGGGCGTTCTTGAAGTCGTGCCGCGCGGCGGCGAGGGCGGCCCGGCCGGCCAGGGCCTGGTCGTTGCCGGGGGACAGGTCCAGGGCCCGCTTCAAGGCCTTCTCGGCCTGCGGGTACCGGGCCGGGTCACCCTTGGTCCGCGCCTGCTCGACGTAGGCCAGGCCGAGGGTGGCCCAGCTGCCGAAGTCCTTCGGCTGGGACCGCAGATGCACCTGAAGCGCGGTGATGCTCGCGTCCAGGTTCCCGCTGCCCAGCACCCCGGGATCGACGGCGGTGGAGGCGGCCGCCACCGCGGGCCCGCCGTCCCGTGCCGCCCCGACGGCGATCGCTCCACCTGTCAGCGCGACCGCCAGCAGCGCCGCACAACTGCCCAGTTGAAGAGCCCGCCAGCGCCGCCCGGTGGCGGCGACCCGGCGGACGGCGGCGACGCGTCGATCCCCCGACTCCGTGTCGGACCCGGTCGGATCGGCCTCGGGAGCGGCAGGTGTCGAAGCGGCATCCCCGCCCGTGCTCACCGGCCGCTCGCCGGCCTCGTCGTCGTTCGTACGCGGGGACATGCCCTCTCCTCGGTCGCCTGGTCGTGCTCGGAAGAAAAAGGGCGCGGCCCGCCGTGGGGGAGGGGATACGGGCCGCGCCGGTCAGTGGGGTGCGGGTCAGTACGGACGCTGCATCCGGCGGCGCCACCAGGCGAAGGCGGTGCCGATCAGCAGGATCCCGGCCGCACCCGAGGCCGCCGAGGCGGCGATCAGCATCGTGTTGCCGGAGCCGTCGGAGGAGGACCCGGCCGGCTGCAGGGCGTCGCCGAGCTGACTGCGGACGTCGGCGTTGCCGGACGTGCCCTTGGCCAGGGCGCCGCGGGAACCGGCCGTCGGCTCGGCCACGTACGGGAAGTACTTCTCGAAGCCCTTGTCGTTCTTGTCGACCGCGTCACCCAAGTCGTTCTTGGAACCGACCAGTTCGCCCTCGACCACCTGGAGGGAGGCGTCGATCACGTCGTCCGTGAGGCGACGGCCGTTCGGGAAGCCCGCGTTGTCACCGTCGAGGACGCCCAGCCGCTTGGGGTGCATGCTCGGCTTGATCGAGGTGTTCAGCCGCAGCTCCTCCGCGGGCTTCACGTACGGCGGCTGGTTGAGGCCCTTGACGCCTTTGAGGAACACGTCGACCAGGTCGTTGCGCGGCTCGGCGGGTGCCTTGATCTTGTAGATCGACTCGATGAGCTTCGGCAGCTCGGGGTTGGTCACGTTCTTCAGGAACTGCGCGTCGTACCAGGGCTGGGACGCGTTGAACTTGTCCTTGTCCTTCTGCGGGTTGACGACCTCGTTCACCAGCGGGTTGCCCAGGCGCGAGACCTGCTCGTAGTAACCCTGCGCGTTCTTTCGCTGCGTCGTCGACCAGATGCCGACGATCGGCTGCTTGGACGACTCGCGGATCAGGTCGTTGGGCACCTGCAGCGCGATCGTGTTGACGTTGTAGCCCTTGAGCGTGTCCCGTCCGACCTCGGAGAGGTTCCCGCCGTAGAGCAGGTCGAAGACGCGCAGGTCGGCGAAGAACGGGTCGTCGGCCTGGCCGGCGAAGGTCGCGCCACCGCCCGCCGTCTTGTAGACGGCCTGGGACCGCAGCTTGGCGTAGTCCGGCATCGACGCCTTGCCCACGTTCGACGGCGCGACCGGCACGTTGTCCGCGAGCCTCGTCTTGGAGACCACCTTCTGGTTGTGCAGCTTGACCAGGTCGATGTCGTAGGTCTGCGTGATGTTCAGGTTCGGGTCGTCGAGGCTCTTCACCGCCCCCGTGTTGTAGAGGAAGGTGTTCTTGTTCTTGACGTGCGTCTTGAACGTGTAGCGGAACAGCAGCTCGCCCTGCGCGTCACCGTTGTTGTCGACGTGGATGTCGTACTGCGCGTCGTCCGCGAACGTGTAGAAGTTCGGTCCGCCGGCCGGCTCCTCGAAGGGGATCCAGTTGGCCACGATCGTCGTGGTGTCCGGCTTGTCCGGGCTCACGAACGCGTACAGGTCCGTGTTGTCGTACTGCGGGGTCCCCGAGATCAGCGGGGCCTCCCGGTGGGAGGAGGCGGATGCCGCCCCGGGTTCCAGCGTGGCGACGCCGGCGGCTGCGAGCCCTCCGGCGGCCAGCGCACCACAGATGAGCGTGACCAGGCCCTTGCGTCCCGTGCCGCTCCTGGAGATGAGAGGTGTCATGCCGTCCGTCCTCCGTGCCAACTTGCCTTGACGGACGGGTATACGGAGCCGAGGAGCCGATCGGATTGGTCCGGCGGAAAAAATCTTTTCGGCTTTTCAGACCCGCGTTTTCGGCATGCTGATCCGTATCACCCGCCGGAGGTGTGCGCTCGTGCGGATGCGTGGAGTCAGAGGCAGGGCGGCCGGCTGCGGCCACGGAAGGGGGACCGGGGTGGAGGCGGACGAACTGCTCGTGCTCGTGGCGGGCGGTGACCAACGGGCGTTCGAGGATCTGTACGCACTGGTGTCCGGACCGGTGTTCGGGCTCGTACGACGGGTGGTGCGCGACCCCGCCCAGTCCGAGGAGGTCGCCCAGGAGGTGCTGCTCGAACTGTGGCGCTCCGCCGCCCGGTTCGACCCCGCCCGGGGCAGCGCCTTCTCCTGGATCCTGACCCTCGCCCACCGTCGCGCCGTCGACCGGGTGCGCAGCGCCCGCGCGGCCGGCGAACGCGAACGGCGCGAGGCCCTGCGCGCCGGGGAACCCGCCTTCGACCATGTGACCGAGGAGGTCGAGGCAGGCCTGGAGCGCGAGTGGGTGCGCCGCTGCCTGGACCGGCTCACCGCGTTGCAGCGCCAGTCGGTGACGCTCGCCTACTACGACGGCTACACGTACCGTGAAGTCGCCGAGCGGCTGAAACTGCCCCTGGGCACGGTCAAGACGCGGATGCGCGACGGACTCACCCGGCTGCGCGAGTGCCTGGGAGGTGCGGCATGAGCATCCTCGGCCGCATGCTGGGCCGCGAGGACCTGCACTCCCTCGCCGCTCCCTACGCGCTCGACGCCCTCGACCCCGCCGAGCGGCGCCGTTTCGAGAAGCACCTCAAGGGCTGTGACCGCTGCGCCGCCGAGGTGCGGGCCCTGTCCGAGGACGCGGTGCGCCTCGCCTGGTCCACGGCGGCCCCCGCGCCGGCCGCCCTGCGCGACCGGGTCCTGGCCGCCGTCCGCACCATCCCGCAGGAGCAGGCGCCCGCGCCCGCGCGGGAACGCTCACCCCAGCTGCCGCCGCACGTCTGGGGCACCCAGCCGCCGCCGTCACGCACCCGTACGCCCCGCGGGCGCCCCCTCTTCGTCCCGTTCGCCACGGCGACCGCCGCCGCGGCCCTCGTCGTCGCCTCCCTCTTCGCGGTCCAGGCGAACCGCACCCGGGACCAGCTCGACGCCGAACGGGCCCAGACACGTGAGATCGCACACGTTCTCGCTGCTCCCGACGCCCGCGCCGCGAGCAGCGAGGACGCGCGGGGGCGCAGTTTCGGAGTAATCGCCTCCGCATCCGAGGGGCGGGCCGTCGTCACCCTCAGCGGATACGGCACCCCGTCCGGCGGCCGCGTGCACCAGCTCTGGCTCATGCGCCCCCATGTGCAACCACGCTCCCTCGGGCTCTTCGCGGGCGACACGCCCTTGGTCGCCAAGGGGCTCGGCAAGTCCTCGACGTCACTCGCTGTAACCGTCGAGCCTGACGGAGGGTCAATACGACCCAGCGGTCAGCCGCTTGTTCAACTCACCCTGAAATCGGTCGGATTCGGAGAGTAGTCATCGAGGGATGGTCAACAGCCTTGCAGGGAAGGTGAATCCTGTGGGCGCGATACACGCGTGCCCCCCTGGGGAGATAGGGTTACTCTGCCCGGGCCGGGTGGACTCGTACGGGTGGGGAGTGACATGGAGCAGATAACACGCAGCAGGGCCAGGGTCCCTGCGATCACCTGCGGGAGCAGCGCGACCAGTTCGCGCCTCGACCGCCATCTCTCGGTGCTGGCGGGTCCCGCCATACCGCACCAGAAGGCGGCCGAGGCGACTTCGCTGATGCTTGAGCTGACGGCACGTGACACCCCGCACGAGCGCAGCGATCGAGGCAGGCGGGTCAGTCGCGTCTCCCTCTTCGCGCCGCTGCGTCGGCTGCGCCGCTCGCTGTTCGGCGGACACTGAGCGGCAACTGAGCGAACCGGCAGTCCCTGGAGCCTGATCCAGGAGGCCCGCGCTCAGGCCGCCACACCCTCCCGGCGCAACGCTGCGATCTCGCCGTCCGTCATCCCCACGGCATGCAGCAGCGCCCCGGTGTGCTGTCCGAGCGCGGGCACATCGCCCATCCGTGCCTCGTCCCCGCCCGGCAGTGTGATGGGAGGCAGCAACGCCTTCAGTGGCCCGACCGGCGAACCCACCTGACGCCACCGCTCCCTGGCCGCCAGCTGAGGGTGTTCCGCGAGCTCGTGCAGATCCCTGAGCCGTGCGCAGGCGATGCCCGCCTGCTCCAGCCGGGTCAGTGCCTCGTCCGCGTTCAGCGCGCCGAGCGCCCCGGCGACCAGGTCATCCGTCCGCTCCCGGTTGGCCACCCGCGCCGCATTCGTCGCACAGGCCGGATCCGTCCCCAGTTCCGGCCGTCCTATGACCTGCTCGGCGAGCCGTCGCCACTCCCGGTCGTTCTGCACCGACAACAGCACCCGCCCGCCGTCGGCCGTCGCATAGGCGTCGTAGGGCGCGATGACGGCGTGGGCGAGCCCGCTCCGGGCCGGGGGCTCACCCCCGTGCATCGCGTGGTGCAGCGGATGTCCCATCCACTCGGCGAGCGCCTCCAGCATGGACACCTCCACCGGTCCGCCCCGACCGGTCGTGCCGCGCCGCACCAGCGCGGCCAGCACCCCCGAGAAGGCGTACATGGCCGCCGCGATGTCCGCCGCCGGAATCCCCGCCTTGACGGGCTCCCCGGGCGTACCGGTCACCGACACCAGCCCCGCCTCGCACTGCACGAGCATGTCGTACGCCCGCTTGTCCGCGTACGGCCCCGAGCTGCCGTACCCCGAGATGTCCACGGCGATCAGCCGCGGATCCGCCGCGCACAGCGTGGCGGCGTCGAGCCCCAGCCGGGCCGCGGCCCCCTGGGCGAGGTTCTGCACGAACACGTCCGCGTCCGCGACCAGTCGCCGTACGACGTCCAGGCCGCGCGGGTCCTTGAGGTCGAGGGCGATGGACTCCTTGCCCCGGTTGCACCACACGAAGTGCGAGGCGAGACCTCCGGCCGCGGTGTCGTACCCGCGGGCGAAGTCGCCGCCGTCGATCCGCTCCACCTTGATGACCCTGGCCCCCAGGTCGGCGAGCTGCCGGGTCGCGAAGGGCGCGGACACGGCCTGTTCGACGGCGACGACGGTGATGCCCTCCAGGGGCAGCGGGAGAAGGTCCATGGGGTGGATGATCTCCCCTGACCGGCGACTTTGTCAGTAGGCGGGTCATCGCTCGCCGTGCGCGTACCGGTATACGGCGAGGGGCAGGAACGCGGCGATCGGGACGAGGCTCCAGAGCAGCGCCCCGGCGACCGGGTGGGCCACCGGCCAGGCGGAGTCCGCCGGGACCCGTGCGTTGCCGAACAGCTTCCGCAGGGCGGTGGTCACCGCGCTGACCGGATTCCACTCGGCGAGCGTGCGCAGCCGGCCGGGCAGGTTGCCAGTGGGAATGTAGGCGTTCGACAGCAGCGGCAGCACGAACGAGGACGGTCTCGGGGATCAATGGAACCGTGATTGGCGCTGAGATTGATCATGGTCGCGAGCCGCCGGCAGGGATCAGGCCGTCGAGGACGTCGACGACGAACTGGGATGCGGGGCATCGCTTCGAACTCGTCTCGTGCGTCGTCGTTCAGCACCGTGTGCGTATCAGGTGACGGATGCTCAGCGATGGTGGGGCCCGCCGGTCAGTCGATGCCTTCGATGATGCGGAAGTCGCGCTCGTAGCCGTCGGGGAGGGCCACCAGCGCCTTCTGGTATGCCTCGCTCTCGTATGCCGCGACGGCCTGTTCAAAGCTGTCGAACTCGATCAGAACGACGCGTTGCGTGATTCCGGCCTCGTGGGCGACGACTCGACCGCCACGGGACAGGGTCCGCCCGCCCGCAGCCCGGACAGCCGGACCGGCCAGCTTGTTGTAGGCAGTCAGCCTCTCAGGGTCGGAAATGGCGGGGTAGACACTGGCCCAGTAGCCCTTAGCCATGGAAACCTCCTGGGTTCGGCCGGACACGTCCGACTTCGGATTGACACTCAGATCGATCGATCCCGGCGGCGGGTACTGCCGTCAGTTGAATCGTCATATGCGCAGGCTAGGGCTTGATGTGCGGTCGGGGGAAAGACCGGTACGGGATAGACTCAGAACGGATCGTTATCAATCGGCAGGGAGGGCACGTGGCGCCGGACACGGTGAGCCTGCGGTACTTCCTGGTGCTGGCGCAGGAGTTGAACTTCACCCGCGCGGCCGCACGGATCGGTATCGCACAGCCCGCACTCAGCGCCCGGATGCGCCGATTGGAGTCGGAACTCGGTACGGCCCTGATGGTCCGCGACACGCGTAGCGTCGTATTGACCACGGCCGGTGCGGCTTTGGCGGAGTCCGCGCCGCCCGCGCTGGCGGCGCTGGACCGGGCATGGGACACCGCCCGGAGCGCGGCGGCCGGTGAACTGGGCACGCTGCGCATCGGATACAGCCTCAGCGCCGGGGCCGAGACGGCACCGGCCCTGGTGGACAGGCTGATTCGCGGCACCAGCGGACTCCAGGTCGGCGCGGTCCCGATGGCGACACCGGAGATCTCCCCCGCGGTCGCCGACGGCCGCATCGATGCCGGGATCACCCGCGGTGAACAGCCGGGCCGTGGCGTGCGCCGGTTCCTGCTGCGGCGTGCGCGCGTCGGGGTCCAGCTGGCGCAGCACCATCCGCTGGCCGAACGCCCGGAGATCGAGATCGCCGACGCGGCCGCGTATCCGCTGCGACTCCCGGACCGCGCGGCCAACCCCGTGATCCACGATCAGCTGTCCGCACTGTTCCGAGACACCCGACCACACCCCCGATTCCACACGCCCGCAGTCTCTTTCGACATGTCTCAGCGCGACCTGCGCGACGGGGTCACCCTCGCCCCGGCCGGAGAAGCCGCGGCCACGGCACAACCGGCCGGTCTCACCTGGCGACCGCTGCGGGGCGCGCCCAGCCTGACGTTCCACCTGGTCCTCCCCCGCGAGCAGTCGCCACTACACCGCCGCATCCGTGCCGTCGCCAAAACCCTGGCGCACGAGCTGCACTGGCTGCCGGACTGACGCGCAAAAGGTCAAGCGCGACGGACGTCTGCGGTGGCGCGGCCGAAGACCCTGCGCCCGGATCCGGGTCCGGTGGATCTGGAGGCGGTCTTTCAGCGGGCGTTGGAGCGGGTGCTGGATGCGTTTTCGCCGCGCTGGCCTGCGTGGTTCGGCGGGTGCGGCTGTGTGGGGGCTGGTCGCGCAGTGCCCCGCGCCCCTTGGGAGTTGCGGTGAGGCTGCCTTGATCGGATCGGTGGATTGGTGCTGGACAAGGAACGTGCTGAGCGCCAACTCAGCCTGATCGCCCAGGACCTGAAGGCGGCTCGCGGCAGCGGTGTCGAGCTGTGGCTGCGTGGCGGTTGGGCCATGGACTTCTTTCTCGGTGAGGTCACCCGCGATCACGAGGACATCGACTGGTTCGCCTGGGCCTGGGATGCGCCGCGCCTTGCCGAGGCGCTGACCCGGCTCGGCCACCGGCCGGTGCCCGGCCCGCCCGCCGAGCTCCAGCTGGACTTCACCAAGGACGGCCTGGACAGCAGTTTCACCCTGCTCGACCGGGACGCGGTGGGGCGGATCACGGTCGCCGGCGGGCCCTGGGCCGGAACTCCCTGGCCCGACGGCCTGCTCGACGTCGAGCCGGGTCGTGTCGGAGCCCTGGCGGTTCCGATCGTCGGTCCGCACGCCCAGATCGAGATCAAGCGGATGATGCCCGTCTGGGATCCGACCCGGCCCCGCCGTGCCAAGGACGTCGAGGACATCGCACGGCTGCAGGCGGCCCTGGACGACCGGCGCTAGAGCAGCGCGAACTGGCCCTCCGGGCCCTCCTCGTGGTGGTCCAGGACCGAGGCGGGGCGGTGGGAGGAGTCCGGCGCCGGGAGGATGCCCGCCGTGCGGAGGTCGGTCGCGGTGATCGTCGAGGTCGGCTTCAAGTCGGCCCGCTGTGGGCGGAGTTCCGACAGCAGGGCCAGGATCGTGATCAGTTCGAGGAGTTCGGAGGTCCAGGGCTGGGGCCAGGTGGCCGGGCGGATGGCGGCCAGGGTGCCCGGCTCGGGCGGGGTCGTGCGGGTGGCGAACCAGGTCTCCAGGACTCGGACCCCGGACACCTCGTAGTCCCAGGCCTCCGGCGGGACGGGGGAGATGCGGCCCTCGTCGAGGTGGAGGGTCTCCTCGTCGCGGTCGAAGTCGAGGGTCGCGGGGCGGGTGGGGAGGGGTGCGCGGACGTAGGGGCGGCGGCCGCCGGGGAGTTTGGGGCGGTCGCCGTCGCGGCGCATCAGCCACAGCATGCGGCGGCCCACCTCGACGCCCCCGGACCACAGTTCCGGGTCCTCGGTGAGCGGCACGGTGAGGTCGGGGCGGATCGTCGCCAGGATCCAGGCCAGCACGTCCGGTGGGGTGGGGCGGGTGCCGAGGCGGGCGGAGAGGAGGTCCAGCAGGCCCGGCGCCAGGTTCGGCTCCGTGCCGCCCGGGCGGCGGTACAGCGGGCGGATGCGGCCGGCGCGGAGGGTGGGGAGGAGGGAGGTCGCGAGGAGGAGGGAGTGCTCGGTCGTCTCCGCGCCCGTCTCCACCACGAACACCTGGTGCTCGTCCGCCACCCGCCACAACTCCGGGCGGGCCGTGTCGATCAGCCGGTGGTCCGGGATCAGCCACTGCTCGTCGAAGGGGGCCGCCAGGACCCGTACCGGTTCGGCGCAGGGGCCCTCGGCACGCGCCAGCCGCTCCGTGCCGGTGGACTGGCCGGGCAGCTGCCCCACGGCGGACTGCGGGGTGCGGGAGCGGGTCGGCTCGAACAGGGCCTCCCGGTCCGGCCCTTCGGACTTGAGCAGGGCGTCCCAGCGGGCCTTCAGGGAAGCCGGGTCGGGTGCCGTCGGCCAGGCGCGGCCCGGCCGCAGCGGTGCGACGGACCACGGCATGAGGTCCGCGAGCAGCGGAGCGTCGTCGCGCGTCACGCTGGGCATGGTACGGCCTGCTTCCGCGCGCCGGGTCAGGTGGCGTCCAAGGTCACCGTGAAGGAGAAGCGGTCCCCCCGGTAGTGGATGACCGCCACGTCCAGGACCCGGCCCGCGGCGTCGTACGTCACGCCCGTGTAGTGCAGGATCGGGCTGAGCAGCGGCACCTCGAGCAGGCGGGCGGTCTCCGGGTCGGCGAGCCTCGCCTCCACGGTGTCCGTGATGCGGCTGATGTCCGCCCCGACGACGTCCCGCAGCACCTTCGTCATCGGCCAGCGGACGAGGTCGTCCACGTCGATGCGCGCGGCCAGTTCGGGGCGTACGTGGTTGAGGGCGTGGTTGGTCGGCTCGCCGGTCTTCTCGTCGCTGCGCAGGCGGTGGTACGTGGCCACCTCCGTGAGGTCGGGGAAGTACTCGGCGAGATCGGCCGGAACGGGGACGCTGCCGTGGTCCAGCAGTTCGGTCGTCATGCCGGACTGCTGGGCCACGATCGCGTCCACCGAGCCGAGCAGCCGCACCGGAGCGCCGCGCCGGACATCCGGCTCGATGAACGTGCCGCGCCGCCGGTGCCGGCTGATCAGCCCCTCGTCCTCCAGTTCCTTCAGCGCCTGCCGCATGGTCAGCACGCTGACCCCGTAGTGCCCGGCCAGCTGCTCCTCGGTGGGCAGGCGCAGCGGATCCCGTGGCGAGCGGCCGAGTATCGAGGCGCGCAGCGACTGCGACACCTGGTACCACAGCGGCAGCTTGCGGTTCAGGACGATCGAATCCGGAGCGAAGGAGGTCACATGGCTATCCGTACCTGTTGAGGAACGTTCCGTGCAACGGAGCTGTCAGAGCGCGCGGAAGTGACGCTCGAGTCCCTGCCACACGTCGTCGTACCGCTGCTGGAGATGGTCCGCCTCGGCCGCGAGCGGGGTGAGCGTCACCGGCCAGCGCGTCTCGAACATGAACGCCAGCCCGTCGTCGATCTTCTGCGGCTTCAGGTCGGCGGCGCTCGCCCTGTCGAAGGTCTCCCGGTCCGGGCCGTGCGCGGACATCATGTTGTGCAGCGAGCCGCCGCCGGGCACGAAGCCCTCCGCCTTGGCGTCGTAGGCACCCTCGACGAGGCCCATGTACTCGCTCATCACGTTCCGGTGGAAGTACGGCGGCCGGAAGGTGTCCTCGCCCACCAGCCAGCGGGGCGCGAAGACCACGAAGTCGACCCCGGCCAGGCCCGGGGTGTCCGACGGGGAGGTCAGGACCGTGAAGATGGAGGGGTCCGGGTGGTCGTACGAGATGGTGCCGATCACATTGAAACGGCGCAGGTCGTAGACGTACGGCACATGGTTGCCGTGCCAGGCGACCACGTCGAGGGGCGAGTGGCCGTACGTCGCCGTCCAGAGGTTGCCGCAGAACTTGTTCACCACCTCCACCGGGCCCTCCACGTCCTCGTACGCGGCTACCGGCGCCCGGAAGTCCCGGGCGTTGGCGAGCCCGTTGGCGCCGATGGGCCCGAGGTCGGGGAGCTGGAAGGGCGCCCCGTAGTTCTCGCAGACGTAGCCGCGTGCAGTCGGGCTCTGCCCGCCATCCGATGCAGTGTCCAGCAGCTCCACACGGAAGCGCACCCCACGCGGAATCAGCGCCACATGGGCCGGTTCCACATGGAGCCTGCCGAACTCGGTGTGCAGCAGCAGCCCGCCGCGCTCCGGCACGATCAGCAACTCGCCGTCGGCGTCGGAGAAGACCCGCTCCATCGAGGAGTTGGCGTGGTACAGGTGCACGGCCATGCCGGTGCGCTGGCTCGCGTCGCCGTTGCCGCCCAGGGTCCACAGACCCGCCAGGAAGTCCGTGCCGGCCGGCGGCTCGGGCAGCGGGTTCCAGCGCAGCCGGTTGGGGTCGGGCACGGTCTCGGTGAAGGGGGCGGTGCGGATCGCGCCGTTGCCGGTCCGGGTGAACGCCGGGTGCGCGGCCGACGGGCGGACGCGGTACAGCCAGGAGCGGCGGTTGTGCGCCCGCGGCTCGGTGAAGGCCGAACCGCTCAGCTGCTCGGCGTACAGGCCGAGCGGCGCGCGCTGCGGCGAGTTGCGGCCCTCGGGCAGGGCGCCCGGCACCGCCTCCGAGGCGTGTTCGTTGCCGAACCCGGACAGATACGACAGTCCCTCGGCGGTCTTCCGTGCATCCCCGCTCATGATCGCTCCCTTGCGCTCCTCATTCCTATGCATCACCGTAGGAATGAGTGGGGGCGGGCGCAAGAGGGTCCTGGGTCGTCCTCCCTCCGGGGTAGGGCCGGAACCAGACTTCAGGGGGATTCGGTTGGAGGAACGTTGTTCTAATCTCCCCGGCATGTCGTGGACGTCGTGGAGGGGCAGAGCCCTGGCCGTGCTCACGGTCTGCGTCCTGCTGCCGCTCGGGGTGCAGGGCTGCGGGACCGGTGAGGCGCACGGGGGTGCCGATGCCATCTCGCCCTCGCCGGTGGGCAAGGTCCTGGACGACACGGACGAGACCGGCCGGCATCTGCGCGAGGTCGGCAAGAAGGACGCGCCCGAGGTCGGCGTCGAGGTGACCCCGGACACCGCCGGCGGCTGGGACGTGCGGCTGAGGCTGCGCCACTTCCGTTTCTCGCCGGCCGGCGCGCGGCCGAAGGCGGTCCCCGGGAGCGGCCTCGCGTCCCTCTTCGTCGACGGCCACCCGGTTACCCGGCTGCGGGTACCCGAGTACCACCTGGCCCCCCGCCTCGTCCCGCACGGCACCCACCACGTCACCGCCCGCCTGTACGCCGACGACGGCACGGTGTGGGCCGTGCACGGCGAACCGGTCCAGACCACTGCCGACATCACGGCGTCCGGCGCGGAGACGGGGTCGGCGGCGACGCCCTGACGAGGGCGGCGGCACCCCGATGAGTGCAACGGGCACCCTTTTCCGTACTGGGGGGCGAGGTTCACCGGACCCCGGCGGAAAGGCATCATGAAGCCCGTGCCCCACGCGACATCGCTTCGTCGCGCGCCTGTCCAGCGGCGCAGCGCCGAACGGCTGACCAGGATCCTGGACGCCTGCGCCGACCTCCTCGACGAGGTCGGCTACGACGAGCTGAGCACCCGCGCGGTGGCCCTGCGCGCCGGAGTGCCCATCGGCTCGGTCTACCGCTTCTTCGGCAACAAGCGGCAGATGGCCGACGCCCTCGCCCAGCGCAACCTGGAGCGGTACACCGAGCGCGTCACCCAACGTCTCGAGGAGGCGCAGCGGGGTGACTGGCGGGGTGCCATGGACGCCGTACTGGACGAGTACCTGAGCATGAAGCGCACCGCGCCCGGCTTCTCCCTCGTGGACTTCGGCAACCAGATCCCGGTCGGCGTCCGCCAGGCCGAACCCAACACCCGGGTCGCCGACCGCCTCACCGACCTGCTCTCCGGCTATCTCGGCCGCACCCCGGACGACGAGCTGCGACGCGTCTTCCTGGTCGCCGTGGAGAGCGCGGACACCCTCGTGCAGCTGGCCTTCCGGATCGACCCCGAGGGTGACGAGGCGATCATCCACGAGACACGGGAGCTGCTGCGGGCGTACCTGGGGCGCGTCCTCGACTGAGCCTTCGTGGCGATCCCGGCGGCAGCAGGGGGCTCCCCTCCATGCCTACCGGTCGGTATGCTCGGCCCGAGCCCGCCCGTGCCCCAGCGGTACGGCTGCCGCCGACCCTCCGGGAGGACCCGTGTCCCGCACCGCCCTGCGAATCTGCCCCCTGTGCGAGGCGACCTGCGGGCTGACCCTCACCATCGAGGGCAGCCGTGTCACCGGCGCCCGCGGCGACCGCGAGGACGTCTTCAGCAAGGGGTTCATCTGCCCCAAGGGCGCCTCCTTCGGTGCCGTCGACGGCGACCCCGACCGGCTCCGCACCCCGCTCGTCCGCGAGGACGGCGTCCTGCGCGAAGCCACCTGGGAGGAGGCCTTCGACGCGGTCGCCGCGGGCCTGCGCCCGGTCGTGGAGCGGTACGGCGCCGACGCCCTCGGAGTCGTCCTCGGCAACCCCAACGTGCACACCATGGCCGGCGCCCTCTACCCGACCGTCCTGCTCGGCGCGCTGCGCACCCGCAGCCTGTTCACCGCCTCCACGGTCGACCAGATGCCCAAGCACGTCTCCAGCGGGCTGCTCTTCGGCGACGCCAACGCCATCCCGGTGCCGGACCTCGACCACACCGACCATCTGCTCCTCATCGGCGCCAACCCCCTGGAGTCCAACGGGAGTCTGTGCACCGCACCCGACTTCCCCGGCAAGCTCAAGGCCCTCAGGGCCCGCGGCGGCCGGCTCACCGTCGTGGACCCGCGCCGCACCCGGACCGCGAAGCTCGCCGACCGGCACATCGCCGTCCGGCCCGGCGCCGACGCCCTGCTGCTCGCCGCGCTGGCCACCGTGCTGTTCGAGGAGGACCTGACCGACCTCGGTGACCTCGCCCCGCACGTCCAGGGGCTGTCCGAACTCCGCGACTCGCTCCGGGAGTTCACTCCCGAGGCCGTCGCGGAGGCGTGTGACGTCGAGCCCGGCCTCATCCGCACCCTCGCCCGCGAACTCGCCGCCGCCCCCACCGCCGCCGTCTACGCCCGCATCGGCAGCTGCACCGTCCCGCACGGCACCCTGGCGAGCTGGCTGGTCGACGTCCTCAACATCCTCACCGGCAACCTGGACCGGCCGGGCGGCGCCCTGTTCCCGCAGGCCGCCACCGACAGGACACCCCGCCCGGCGGGCCCCGGACACGGCTTCGCGCTCGGCCGCTGGCACTCTCGCGTACGGCAACTTCCGGAGGCCAAGGGCGAGCTGCCGCTCTCCGCGCTCGCCGAGGAGATCGACACCGCCACCGAGGCGGGCGAGCCCGTCCGCGCGCTCGTCGTGGTCGCGGCCAACCCGGTGCTGTCCGCCCCCGACGGCCGGCGCCTCGACAAGGCCCTGGACTCGCTGGACTTCATGGTCAGCGTCGACCCCTACCTCAACGAGACCTCCCGCCACGCCGACGTCGTGCTGCCCCCGCCGCCGCCCTCCCAGAGCCCGCACCACGACTTCGCCTTCAACACCCTCGCCGTCCGCAACCAGGTCCGCTACAGCCGCCCCGCCGTCCCCCTGGAACCCGGCCGCATGGCCGAGACCGAGATCCTCGCCCGGCTGACCCTGGCCGCGATCGGCATGCATGGTGCCGACCCGGCCGCGGTGGACGCGATGGTGATCGAGCAGACCCTCGGCAAGTCCGTCCAGGAGCCCCACTCCCCGGTGCACGGCCGCGACCCGAAGGAACTCGCCGCGCAGCTCACCGGGGACACCGGCCCCGAGCGCCGGCTCGACCTGATGCTGCGCCTCGGCCCCTACGGCGACGGCTTCGGCGTACGACCCGACGGGCTGAGCCTGGACCGGCTGCTCGCCCACCCGCACGGCATCGACCTCGGCCCGCTGCGGCCCCGGCTGCCGCAGCCGCTGAAGACCGTGAGCGGCAAGGTCGAGCTGCTGCCCGAGCCGATCGCCGGCGACCTGCCCCGGCTCCGGGCGGCCCTGCGCGAGCGCCCCGCGGGGCTCGTCCTCGTCGGCCGCCGCCATCTGCGCTCCAACAACAGCTGGATGCACAACGTGCCCGCCCTCACCGGCGGCAGCAACCGCTGCACCCTCCACATCCACCCCGAGGACGCGGAGCGCCTGGGCGTGCGGGACGGAGCGGACGTACGCGTGAAGGGGGCCGGGGGAGAGGTGGTCGCCCCTGCCGAGGTCACCGACGGCGTCCGGCCGGGCGTGGTGAGCCTGCCGCACGGCTGGGGTCACGACCGCCCCGGGACCCGGATGAGCCACGCGGTCCGGGAGCCCGGTGTCAACGTCAACCAGCTCCTCGACGGCAGCCTGCTCGACCCGCTGTCGGGCAACGCGGTCCTCAACGGAGTACCCGTCGAGATCGCCGCACTCGCCGCACAGCTGTGACCTGGAGTTTTGCGCTTATTGCTCGCGTGTCAACGTCTTGTTAACGCCGTTTGACGGGACCTAACGTCGTCGCACCGCCAGCCGCCCTGCTCCCGCTCTTCGCCGCCGTACCGCTCGGCCGGCGCACCGACCACGGCCGCTGCGCGCCCCTGCTCCCGGTGGGCGTGGTCCTCATCTCCGGCGGCTGCGTCCTGAGCGGGGCCGTCGGCTCCCTGTGGGCGATGGCCCTGTGGAGCGGAGTGATGGGGCTCGGCCACCTGTGCTTCGTGATCGGTGCCCAGTCCCTGGTGGCCCGCCAGTCCGCGCCGCACGAACAGGACCGCAACTTCGGGCACTTCACCATCGGCGCCTCCTTCGGCCAGCTCATCGGCCCGGTCGCCGCGGGTGCCCTGATCGGCGGCCCCGACATGGCGGGCAGCAGCGCACTGGCGTTCGTGGTGGCGGGCGTGGGGGGTGCGGTCGCATTCACCTCGCTGTGGCGCATCGAGGACCGTACGGCTCTCAACTCCCCTTCCCCGCAAGGAAACCGAGTGCCGGTCGGCGGGATCGTGCGCGCCCGGGGCGTGCCCGCGGGCATGCTCATCAGCCTCTCCGTGCTCTTCGCCACCGACATCCTCACCGCCTACCTCCCGGTGGTCGGCGAGCACCGGGGCATCGCCCCGTCGGTGATCGGCGTCCTGCTCAGCCTGCGCGCCGGGGCGACCATCGGCTGCCGTCTCGTCCTGACCCCGCTGCTCCGGCTGCTCGGCCGGCCCGCGCTGCTCACCGTCACCTGCCTCCTCGCGGCGGTCCTGTGCGCCGGGGTGGCTCTGCCCGTGCCGGTGTGGGTGCTCGGCCTCATGCTCACGGTCCTCGGCTTCTGCCTCGGGGTCGGGCAGCCGCTGTCGATGACGACGGTCGTCCAGGCCGCTCCCGAGGGCGCCCGCTCCGCCGCGCTCGCACTGCGGCTGACCGGCAACCGGCTCGGCCAGGTCGCCGCACCGGCCGCCGCGGGCCTGGTCGCGGGTGTGTCGGGGGTGGCCGCGCCGTTCGTGATGCTCGGGGCGTTGCTGCTGCTGTCGTCGGGGGTGGCGCTGCGGTCACCCGGGCGACCCGAAGGGCCCGGACGTGCGGAGCGTGAGCGGCCCAGGCGCTCGCTGTTGCGCCGCACGAGCGATATCTGACGACGCGCCGGGCGTCGATGCCGCGGGGCGCCGTGCTCGTGCAGCAGAGTCCAGGCGAAAGAGCGATTTGTATGAAAATCGTCTGAACTCGGAGGAATGCGCATGCCCACCCTGACACTCCCACGTGCCGTCGGCTCCCGCGCGGGCGCCACCGTCGTCCTCACCGCCCTCGCCGCGGCCGGAGCGTCCTGGGTGGCGGCGCCGACCGCGGTGGCCCAAGGGGAAAACGGCGACATCAGGGTCCACCGGGTCTTTGCGCTTCCCGGCACCGGGAAGGACGAGTCGCAGGTCTGCCGGTTCTATCTCGACGCCGTCAACTTCGACACCCTGGCCAGCATCCCGTACACCATCACGCCGCAGCCCCCGCTGCCCACGTCCGCCACCGTCACCGGCGCCGTCCCGCTCGCCGGCGGCGCCGGGCACACCGACCCGCTGGGGCTGGCGGACGGTCAGTACAAGATCACCTGGGTGGTCGCGGGTGCCACCAAGGAGAAGGTCTTCCGCGTCAACTGCCGTGACCTGGCCAAGCAGGACGGGGCGCACGCTCCCGGCCAGATCGAGGACCATCAGCAGAACAACCAGCAGGACGGCCAGAAGGACCAGCAGAAGGACCAGCAGAAGGACCAGCAGGGCGACCAGCGCGACGACGCGGCCTGGGGTCAGGGCGGCAACAACAACGACGGCCCGAAGGGCGGTGTGCACGCGGGCGGCGGCGGCCTCGTCGACACCTCGGGTGCCTTCTCGCCCGTGGCCGCGGCAGCGGCCGTGGGACTGGTCGCGGTCAGCGGAGTGGCGTACCTCCGGCTGATCCGCCGACGGCCGCATGGCGCCGCGTAGGCGCAGACGCAGGCCGTGGTACCGGACCCGCGCCTACCGTCTCGCCAGGACGGCCCTGCTCGCGGCCGTCCTGGTGACGGTGGGGGTCAGGTGCGGCGGAGGCGCCGGACCGGCCGCCTCCCTCCAGGCGGGCGGCCCGGCCGCCGACCCGGACTCCGACCGCACCGACGGGCGGGGCGCGGGCCGGGAGGATTCCGCCCCGGCCCGCCCGACGCCCCCGCCCCGCCCGCTGCCGCGGTCCCGCCCGACATCCCTGCGCATCCGGTCCCTCGGGATCGACGCACCGGTCGTCGGGCTACGGCTCGACCGGGACCGGCAGTTGGAGACACCTCCGCTCGACCGGCCGAAGGAGGTCGGCTGGTACCAGGGCGGCGCCACGCCGGGGGAGTCCGGCACCGCGATCGCCGTCGGCCACCGCGACACCACGACCGGCCCCGCCGTCTTCGCCGCACTCGCCCAGGTGAAGCCCGGGAAGCCGATCGAGGCCAAGCGGGCGGACGGCCGTACCGCCGTCTACACCGTGGACCGGGTGAAGGTCTTCGACAAGACCGGCTTCCCCGACAAGGAGGTGTACGGTGCGGCCCGTCGCCCGGAGCTGCGCGTGCTCACCTGCGGCGGCCTGTTCAGCCGGCGCACGGGCTACACGAGCAACGTGGTGGTCTTCGCCCACCTGACCGCGACGAAGTGACCGCCGGCGCGCACGGTGGCCGACCGTACCCGGCGACCCGAATCCCGTCGTCCGTTTCCGCCCCTGCCAGGGGCGCGGCGCCCGATGCCGCGCCCTGTCTTCCCCGGCCGAGCACATTCCGTTAACTTCCGTGACCCACAGGCCTCGTACGACCCGCACGCGGCCTTCGGACCCACGGAGCAGCGGCGCTCCGGACAGCCCCCGGGGGCACCAGCCATGACACGCGCCATCTCTCTGCACGACGTGAGCAAGGCCTACACGCGGGGCACCCGCGTGGTGGACCGGCTCTCGCTGGACATCGCGCCCGGCGAGTTCCTGGTCCTGCTGGGCCCCTCCGGCTGCGGCAAGTCCACCGTGCTGCGCATGATCGCCGGACTCGAGGAGATCGACGAGGGCGAGCTGCTCCTCGACGGCGAGTACGCCAACGACTGGCAGCCCTCCGACCGGCACATCGCGATGGTCTTCCAGAACTTCGCCCTCTATCCGAGCATGACCAGCCGCGACAACATCGGCTTCCCGCTGCGCATCGAGACCCCCGGCACCGACCCCCGCCCGCGCGTGGACGCGACCGCCCGCATGCTCGGCATCGAGGACCTGCTCGACCGCTTCCCCAGCCAGCTCTCCGGCGGTGAACGCCAGCGCGTCGCCATGGGCCGGGCCATCGCCCGCCACCCCTCCGCCTTCCTCATGGACGAGCCGCTGTCCAACCTCGACGCCAAGCTCCGCAACCGCTTAAGGGCCGAGATGTCCCGGCTCACCCGGGAGTTGGGCGTGACCACGGTCTACGTCACCCATGACCAGGCCGAGGCCATGTCGCTCGGCGACCGGGTCGCCGTCCTGCGCGGCGGGGTGCTCCAGCAGGTCGGCAGCCCGCGCGAGGTGTACGCACTGCCCCGCAACGTCTTCGTCGCCGCCTTCATCGGCACCCCGCGCATCAACCTGCTGCGCGGCCTGGTCCGCGCCCCGTTGGACGGCGCCATGACCATCAGCCTCGGCAGACAGGCGCTGCGCCTGCCCGAACCCCTCTCCCTCGACCACCGGTTGCTGCGCGTGCAGCAGGGCCGCGAGGTGATCGTCGGGCTGCGCTCGGAGGCGGTCCGGATCTCCCCCAAGTTCTCGGCTTCGCTCGAACAGGGGGGACCTCCATGGCCCGCCGCCGCCCGGCCCGGCGAGGTGCCGATCAGCGGTCTGGTGGAGCACGTGGAGTTCCAGGGGCACGAGGTCCTCGTCCACTTCAACACCGGTTCGAGCCCGGCCGTCGTACCGGAGCTGGAGGCCCCGCGCCCGTCCGGCCGTCCCGCGCGGCGCCGCCGCCGGGAGGGCTCCACGGTCCTGGACCGGCTCAAGGAGCGGGCGGGTGCCCTGCGCGCGGGGCCGGTCGTGGTCCTGGAGGACCCGCCGGACGACGGCCCCGCACCCGTGCCTCCGGAGGGCCGGCTGCCCGGCGACCTGGTCGTGCGCACCACGCCGGACATCCAGCTCCGGCACGGCATGCAGGTCCCCCTTCTCGTCGACATCGCCCACCTCTTCGTCTTCGACCGGCACGGCGAACGGATCTGCCCGTCCCCGGCGCGGCTGCCGGACCTGGAGGAGTGAGCCCGGCCGATCCTGCTGTACCCGCAGGGGCGGGCGAACCCGAGCGACCGCGGTATCGAGGACATCCGGCGCGCCCGCGCGAAGGCTTTCGGCCAGGAGTCCGTGGGCGGGGTGGACGAACGGGTGCAGGTCGCCTTCTGATATCCCGGGGACGTCCGGTCATGTATGGCGCCTGAAAACTAACGCCGCTAGTTTGTTGCCGGACGACGTAGCCCTGCCGGGAGGAAGCAGCATGAAGGCACATGACGGCCTGTACATCGACGGCGCCTGGCGCCCCGCCGAGGGCCGGGACGTGATCGAGGTCGTGAACCCGGCCGACGAGCAGGTCATCGGTCGGGTCCCGGCCGGGAGCGCCCTGGACGTGGACACCGCCGTACGCGCCGCACGCGCCGCCCTCCCGGCCTGGGCCGCCACACCCCCGGCGGAGCGGGCCGCGCGCCTGGCCGCGCTGCGGGACGCGCTCGTGGCCCGCAAGGACGAGATCGCCGAGACGGTCACCGCCGAACTGGGCGCCCCGCCGCAGTTCGCGCAGGCGGTCCACGCAGGCGTGCCGATCGCCGTCGCGGGCTCCTACGCCGACCTGGCCGCGGCCCACTCCTTCGAGGAGCGGGTCGGCAACTCCACCGTCCTGCACGAGCCGATCGGCGTCGTCGGCGCCATCACCCCCTGGAACTACCCGCTCCACCAGATCGTCGCCAAGGTCGCCCCCGCGCTCGCCGCCGGCTGCACCCTCGTCCTCAAGCCCGCCGAGGACACCCCGCTCACCGCCCAGCTCTTCGCGGAGGCGGTCCACGAGGCGGGCGTCCCGGCCGGTGTGTTCAACCTCGTCACCGGCCTCGGCCCGGTCGCCGGACAGGCGCTCGCCGAGCACCCGGGCGTCGACCTGGTCTCCTTCACCGGCTCCACCACGGTCGGCCGGCAGATCGGCGCGGTGGCCGGAGCGGCCGTCAAGAAGGTGGCGCTGGAGCTGGGGGGCAAGTCCGCCAACGTCATTCTGCCGAGCGCCGACCTCGCCAAGGCCGTCAGCGTCGGCGTCGCCAACGTCATGTCCAACTCCGGCCAGACGTGCAGCGCCTGGACCCGGATGCTGGTCCACCGCGACCGGTACGACGAGGCCGTCGAACTGGCCGCCGCGGCCGCCGCCAAGTACGGCGAGCGCATCGGACCGGTCGTCAGCGCCAAACAGCAGGCACGCGTGCGCGGTTACATCGAGAAGGGCGTCGCCGAGGGTGCCCGGCTGGTCGCCGGTGGCCCCGAATCCCCGCGCGAGAAGGGCTGCTTCGTCAGCCCGACGGTCTTCGCGGACGTCACCCCCGAGATGACGATCGCGCAGGAGGAGATCTTCGGCCCGGTCCTCACGATCCTCCGCTACGAGGACGAGGAGGACGCCCTGCGCATCGCCAACGGCACCGTCTACGGTCTCGCGGGTGCCGTCTGGGCCGGCGACGAGGCCGAGGCCGTCGCCTTCGCCCGCCGTATGGACACCGGTCAGGTCGACATCAACGGCGGCCGGTTCAACCCCCTCGCCCCCTTCGGGGGCTACAAGCAGTCCGGCGTCGGCCGGGAACTGGGCAGCCACGGGCTCGCCGAGTACCTCCAGACCAAGTCCCTCCAGTTCTAAGGAAGTCCACGCCCCATGGCCGTACGAGCCGCCGTCCTGCCCGCCATCGGCGCCCCGCTGAAGATCACCGACATCGAGCTGCCCGAGCCGGGCCCCGGACAGGTCCGCGTCCGCCTCGCCGCCGCCGGTGTCTGCCACTCCGACCTGTCGCTGTCCAACGGCACCCTGCGGGTACCGGTCCCGGTGGTCCTCGGCCACGAGGGCGCCGGAACGGTCGTGGCCGTGGGCGAGGGCGTCACCCACGTGTCGCCCGGCACCCCCGTGGTCCTCAACTGGGCACCGTCCTGCGGCACCTGCCACGCCTGCACGCTCGGCGAGGTCTGGCTGTGCGCCAACGCGCTGAACGGCGCCGCCGACGTCTATGCCCGCACCGCCGACGGCACCGACCTCCACCCCGGCCTGAACGTCGCCGCGTTCGCCGAGGAGACCGTCGTCGCCTCCTCCTGCGTGCTGCCCCTCCCGGAGGGTGTCCCGCTCACCGACGCGGCCCTCCTCGGCTGCGCCGTCCTCACCGGCTACGGCGCCGTCCACCACTCGGCCAGGGTCCGGCCGGACGAGACGGTCGCCGTGTTCGGCGTCGGGGGAGTGGGCCTGGCCACCCTCCAGTCCGCGCGCATCGCGGGGGCGTCGCGCATCGTCGCCGTCGACGTCTCCCCGGAGAAGGAGGAACTGGCCCGCGCCGCCGGTGCCACGGACTTCGTCCTCGCCTCCGACACCACCCCCCGCGAGATCCGCGCCCTCACCGACAAGCAGGGCGTCGACGTCTCCGTGGAGTGCGTGGGCCGCGCGGTCACCATCCGCGCCGCCTGGGAGTCCACCCGCCGGGGCGGCCGTACGACGGTCGTCGGCATCGGCGGCAAGGACCAGGAGGTGACCTTCAACGCCCTGGAGATCTTCCAGTGGGGCCGCACCCTGTCCGGCTGCGTCTACGGCAACTCCGACCCGGCCCGCGACCTGCCGGTGCTCGCCGAACATGTACGGGAGGGCCGGCTGGACCTCTCGGCCCTGGTCACCGAACGGATCGCCCTGGAGGGCATCCCGGCGGCCTTCGAGAACATGCTGGCGGGCAAGGGCGGCCGGTCCCTGGTGGTGTTCTGACGCTCAGCCGACCTTCTCGGGTCGCGGCTCCCCGGCCGCGACCCGCCGGGTCCGCCCGCGCACCCGGGACCGGGACACCGCCACGCCCGCGAGGCACAGCGTCCCGCCCACGAGCGTGAGCAGCCCCGGCACCTCGCCGAGCGCCAGCCACGACATCAGCACGACCAGGGCCGGAACGGCGTACGTCGTCGCGCCCATCCGGCTGGCGGTGGTGCGGGCGAGGGCGTAGGCCCAGGTGGTGAAGGCCAACGCGGTGGGAAAGACACCGAGATACACCATGTCGAGGGTGGCCGAGACCGGCGCGTGGGCCGCCTCCCGCACCAACTGTCCGGCGAACGGCAGGCAGACCACGGCACCGACGAGGCACCCGTAGGTCGTCACCTGCAGGGCACTTCCGTGCCCGAGGGCCGGCTTCTGTGCGACGACCCCGCCGGCGTAGGCCACCGCCGCGAGCAGACACAGCACCACCCCGAACACCGAGGATCCGCCCCCGGCCGACATCGACAGCCCCACGGTCACGGCACCGGCGAACGACACGGCCATCCCCGCCAGCAGCCGGGGCGGCATCGGATCGCCGAGCAGTCTGGCACCGAGCAGGGCTATCAGCAGCGGGCCCACGTTCACGACGAGAGCGGCGGTGCCCGCGTCCACCTGCTGCTCACCCCAGTTCAGGACCACCATGTAGAACCCGAACCACAGCACCCCGGACAGCCCGATGCCCCGCCACGCACTCCTGGGCGGCAACCCCTCCCGCCGTACGACACAGATGACGCCCAGCGCCACGACCCCCGCGACCAGCCGCCCGAGCGCGAGCGCACCCGGCGAGTAGGCGTCCCCCGCGGTCCGGATCGCCACGAAGGCGGAGGCCCAGAGCACGACGGAGACGACGGCTGCGGCGGTGGCGAGCAGCTGTTGACGTGGGGCGCTGTTCATCATGCTCCTGAGACTAGGCAGCGAAGGGGCTGCGAACTGGCGGGAATCGGACGGTGTCACCGGGTGGCCGCTGCGTACGGCATCCATGCAGCCGACGGGGCTGCAACTCCCCAGGGGCGCGGGACTGTGTCGACATGCGGCTCCGCCGCGTGGGCGCGACCAGCCCGCACACACCCGCACGCGGCACACCACACAACCCCCACCCCCGTAGCCGAACTCAACCCAACCCCGCCGCCTCGACACCGAGCAACTCAAATAGCGCCCGCTCCCCCGACGGAGTCACCTTCACGGCCCGCTCGGAGCCGATACGCACGCACCAGCCCACATCCATCGCGTGCCGGCACAGCGCCGCCCCCGCCACCCCCGCGAGATGAGGCCGCCGCTCGGTCCAGTCCAGGCACGCTCGGGCCAGCGGACGCCGGGTCGACCGGTCGAGGGAGATTCCCGCCGTACCGAACCACTCCACCCCCGCGTCCGTCAGCGCGAACCCGGTGTCCTGCCGAAGCAGCCCACGCGACGTCAGGGCATCGGTGACCGCGATCCCGAGCCGCCCGGCGAGATGGTCGTAACAGGTACGGCCGCGAGCCATCGCGGAGCGGGCGCTCGACTCCCGCAGGGTGCGGGCCGTCTGCCGTACCGCAGCCGCGGGCACCTGTGCGGCGAGGTCCTCGACGAGCTGTGCCACGCGGGCGTCGGCCAGCCGGACGTACCGGTGCCGGCCCTGCCGTTCCTCGGTCAGCAGTCCGCCCCCGACCAGCTTGCCCAGGTGCTCGCTCAGTGTGGACGCGGCGACCCCGGCATGCCGGGCCAGTTCCCCGGCGGTCCAGGCCCGCCCGTCCAGCAGCGCGAGCAGGCACGCGGCCCGGGTCTCGTCGGCGACCAGCGAGGCGAGCGCGGCGAGGCCGGCGGCCTGGGAGTCCTTGGTGGTCATGGCTTCAGCATGCGGCACCGACACTTCGGCGCCGGCCGAAGTGTCCTCACACGCTCTGTCGTACCTGTTCGTACTGCTGCGCCAGCCCGTCCAGCAGCGCGCTCAGCCCCGTCTCGAAGGCCCGCTCGTCGATCTTCTCCTGCTGTTCGGCGAGCAGGTGCGCCTGCCCGAGGTGGGGATAGTCGGCGGGGTCGTACGCGCTCGCGTCGTCCACGAAGCCCCCGGCGAACGAGCCGAGCGCGGAGCCCATGATGAAGTACCGCATCAGCGCGCCGATGGACGTGGCCTGCGACGGCGGCCAGCCCGCCGCGACCATCGCGCCGTACACGGCGTCGGCGAGCCGCAGCGCTGCGGGGCGGCGCCCGGGCCCGCGGGCGAGGACCGGGACGATGTTCGGATGGTCGCGCAGAGCGGCGCGGTAGGAGATCGCCCAGTCGTGCAGCGCGGTCCGCCAGTCCCGGACGTTCTCGAACATCGACAGGTCCACCAGACCGCTCACCGAGTCGGCGACCGCCTCCAGGATCTCGTCCTTGGTGCGGAAGTGGTTGTAGAGCGAGGGCCCGCTGACCCCCAGCTCGGCGGCGAGCCGTCGGGTGGAGACGGCCGCGAGGCCCTCCGCGTCCACGAGTTCCCGTGCCGTCTCGACGATCCGGTCGGTGCTGAGGAGGGGCTTGCGCGGTCGGGCCATGGCGCACATAGTAGGGCTGCGAGAGGAAACTAGCAGTGCTAATTTAAATGTCCGGCTTTCAAGATCCATCTGGTGTGGGGTGATCTCGTGGTGAACCTGGGGCTCAGTGCGGAGCAGACCGCGGTACGGCAGCTCGCCCGGGACTTCGTGGAGCGCGAGGTCGCCCCGCACGTGGTCGCCTGGGACCGGGCCGAAGAGGTCGACCGGGGCATCGTGAAGAAACTCGGCGAGGTCGGCTTCCTCGGTCTGACCGTCGGCGAGGAGTACGGCGGCTCGGGCGGCGACCATCTCGCGTACTGCCTGGTCACCGAGGAGCTGGGCCGCGGGGACTCCTCGGTCCGCGGCATCGTCTCCGTGTCCCTGGGCCTGGTCGCCAAGTCGATCGCTGCTTGGGGGAGCGAGGAGCAGAAGCGGCGCTGGCTGCCGGGCCTGACCGCGGGTGAGTACGTCGGCTGCTTCGGCCTCACCGAGCCCGGTACCGGCTCCGACGCGGGCAACCTCACCACCCGCGCGGTGCGCGACGGCGAAACCTACGTCCTCAACGGCACCAAGATGTTCATCACGAACGGCACCTGGGCCGACGTCGTCCTGCTCTTCGCCCGCTCCACGGACGCCCCCGGACACAAGGGCGTCTCCGCCTTCCTGGTGCCCGCCGACACCCCCGGACTGACCCGCCGCGCCATCCACGGAAAGCTCGGCCTGCGCGGCCAGGCCACCGCCGAACTGGTCCTCGAGGACGTCCGGGTGCCCGCCTCCGCGCTGCTCGGCGAGGAGGGCAAGGGCTTCTCCGTCGCCATGTCAGCGCTGGCCAAGGGGCGGATGTCGGTGGCGGCGGGCTGTGTCGGCATAGCCCAGGCCGCCCTGGACGCGGCCGTGCGGTACGCCGGTGAGCGCGAGCAGTTCGGCAGGTCCATCGCCCAGCACCAGCTGGTGCAGGAGCTGATCAGCGACATCGCCGTCGACGTGGACGCGGCCCGGCTGCTCACCTGGCGGGTCGCCGACCTCGTCGACCGCGGGCAGCCGTTCGCCGTCGAGTCCTCCAAGGCCAAGCTGTTCGCCTCCGAGGCGGCCGTCCGCGCCGCCAACAACGCCCTTCAGGTCTTCGGCGGCTACGGCTACATCGACGAGTACCCGGCCGGCAAACTCCTGCGCGACGCCCGCGTGATGACCCTCTACGAGGGCACCACCCAGATCCAGAAGCTGCTCATCGGCCGGGCGCTCACCGGGGTCTCCGCCTTCTGAGTACGCTCCTGAGTACTTCGGCGGATGTGGCGCGGGCCACGTCCGCCGATCCTTGCTCCCATGAGTGACACACCCGTCAAACAGCAGAACACGGCCGCCTACTACGGCCAGGCCGTCGCCTCCTTCTCGGTCGCCATGGCGGCCACCGCCATCGGTATCTTCCGGCTGGACGCCGACGTCTGGGTGCGGGCCTTCCTGGCCATCGCCGTGCTCTATCTCGTCACGTCCGCCTTCACGCTCGCCAAGGTGATCCGGGACCGCCAGGAGGCAGGGCAGATCGTCAGCCGCGTCGACCAGGCCCGCCTGGAGAAGCTGCTCGCCGAGCACGACCCCTTCGAGAAGCTGTGAAAAGCGCGGGCAAGCTCTGAGCGGGCGCTCTAAGCGAGCGCTCACCTTCGGCGGTATGGTGGTGCTCCTGTCACGGAGAGGGGCGAGCAAGCGATGAGTACGGCGGAGGAGACGGCCGGCGGCGAGGTCGAGCCGTGGGAAGAGGTCACCCCTGACGCGGCCCGGCGACTGCTGGTCGCCGCCGTGGAGGCCTTCGCCGAGCGCGGCTACCACGCGACGACGACCCGCGACATCGCGGGTCGCGCCGGCATGAGCCCGGCCGCGCTCTACATCCACTACAAGACCAAGGAAGAGCTGCTCCACCGGATCAGCCGGATCGGCCACGACAAGGCCCTGGACATCCTGCGGACGGCGGCCCGGCGCGAGGGCACGGCCGCGGAGCGGCTCGCCGACGCCGTCAGCTCCTTCGTCCGCTGGCACGCCGGGCGGCGCACCACCGCGCGGGTCGTGCAGTACGAACTCGAAGCGCTCGGCCCCGAGGCCCGCGCCGAGATCGTCGCGCTGCGCCGCGAGGTGGACGCCGAGGTGCGCGGGATCATCGAGGACGGTGTGGCCTCCGGTGAGTTCGACGTGCTCGACGTGAAGGGCACCACCCTCGCCGTGCTGTCGTTGTGCATCGACGTGGCCCGCTGGTTCACCCTGGACGGTCCGCGCACCCCCGAGGAGGTCGGCGCACTGTACGCCGACCTCGTGCTGCGGATGGTGGGCGCCGGGTAGGGCGCCCACCAGTGGAGACTCAGAAGTAGTACCGGGACACCGACTCCGCGACGCAGACCGGCTTGTCGCCGCCCTCGCGCTCGACGGTGAAGGCGACGGCCACCTGGACACCGCCCGGGACGTCCTCGACACCGGTGATCGTCGCGGTGGCGCGCAGCCGGGAGCCGACGGGGACGGGGGAGGGGAAGCGGACCTTGTTGGTCCCGTAGTTGACGCCCATCCGCACGCCCTCGACCTTGATGAGCTGCGGCCCGAAGAGCGGGAGCAGCGACAGCGTCAGGTAGCCGTGGGCGATGGTGGTCTTGAACGGTCCCGCCGCGGCCTTCTCCGGGTCCACGTGGATCCACTGGTGGTCCCCGGTGGCCTCCGCGAACAGGTCGATCCGCTTCTGGTCGATCTCCAGCCAGTCCGTGTGGCCCAGCTGCTCGCCCACCGCGCCCTTCAGCTCGTCGGGGGAGGTGAAGGTCCTCGGTTCTGCCATGTTCCCGGCCTCTCGCTCGCATGTCTAAGCAACTGCTTAGCATGCTCGGGTGCGGGGGTGATGTCAACGGATACCGGCCCGACCGGTCGGATGGTGTCTGTCGGTAGTCTCTGAGGAGTGCCCCAGATTCCCGAGAAGATCCACGAGCTGACCGTCGGCCAGTTGTCCGCGCGCAGCGGCGCCGCCGTCTCCGCCCTGCACTTCTACGAGTCCAAGGGGCTCATCACCAGCCGCCGCACCTCCGGAAACCAGCGCCGCTACGCCCGCGACACACTGCGCCGCGTCGCCTTCGTCCGCGCGGCCCAGCGGGTCGGCATCCCGCTGGCGACCATCCGCGAGGCCCTTGCACAACTCCCCGAGGAACGCACCCCGACCCGCGAGGACTGGGCCCGCCTGTCCGAGGCGTGGCGCTCCGAGCTGGACGAACGCATCAAGCAGCTCAACCGCCTCCGCGACCACCTCACCGACTGCATCGGCTGCGGCTGCCTGTCCTTGGACACGTGCGTCCTGTCCAACCCGGACGATGCGTTCGGCGAGCGGAGGGCGGGGTCGCGGCTGATGGCCGAGGGTCGCTGAGACCTACTCGTACTCGGTCCCGCCCTTACGCGTCAGGTAGGCCGGGCTGACGGCCTTCGCGATCGCCCGACCCCCGGTCACCCCGCTGTACCGCTCCACGAGGGGCCGTATCACCACGCCCTCCCGCAGATGCAGCCCCCGCCCGGACACCGTCTCCCGCCCGCTCGCGACCTCCAGCACCCGCTCGATGTCGTACGGCCCCGAGAACAGCCGAGGCACCAACGGCAGCTCGTCGCCGAGGACTTCGGCCGCGTCCAGCCAGCGCACCGTGCCGTCGATCTCGGCGGAGACGTCGAACACCGCGTACCCCAGCGTCTCCCGCCGCCCGTCGGCCCCGTACGTCAGGTCCTGCACCCCGGCCCCGTACACCTCGCCGAAGATACCGACCCGGCGCGCCCCCAGCCGCCCGGCGAGCCGGGCCGCGACCTCGGCGACGCCGTGTCCGTGCACCGCCCGCCAGTACAGATTGCGTGGATCCTCCTTCAGGGCGAGGGACTTGGCGCCGAAGCCCTTGGAGGAGACGTGCACCCGGTCCTCGTCGGCGAGATACGTCAGCAGGCAGGCCGAGCCGTGCAGCTTCTCGGTCAGGACCACATCCTCGCCCGCTGTAAAGATGTCCGGAAACCGCTGGATGTTCTCGATGTCCACCCAGGGCAGCAGATCGGGCGCGGACTCGACGTCCCCGTCCATCGTGGGCGGGATCGGCGGCACCCACTTGGTGATGTCCAGCCGTTCGGCGAAGTCGGTCCCCTCGGCCGCGGCCCGCGCCAGATCCACGTCCGCCAGCGCCTTCGGCCGGCACACGATGCCCTGCGACAGCTCACCCCGCAGCCGTACCGCCTTGACCCGGTTGGCGTCGCCGCCCGCCAGCCGTCCGGTCAGCCCCAGCTCCTCGATCAGCCCCGGCGGGAGCACGGACTGCTCGGGGATGTAGACGGCGGCCTCACCGGTGCGGTACGCACCCTTGGCGACGACGGCCCGGTACAGGCCCACCTGGGCCAACTCGAGGGCATCGGCGTTCGGATGCTCGTGGACGGTCAGCACTTCGGCGGTGACGCGCAGCGTCGACATCTGGGGACTCCTCGGTTCCTCAGCTCGGTTTCATCGACACCCACTCTCCGTACGGGAAAGGGGTGGAGCGACCGGATTAGAGGCTGGTAACGTCCCGCTCTTCGGCCGGCGGCGACGCCCGGCACGGAGTACCGAACGGGGCCGACTCCCATGCCCACGCCCGACCTTGCCGCCGCCCTCGCGGACATCGATACGGTCTTCAACGGCTTCGCGAGCCCGGACGAGACCGGCTGCAGCCGGTGCCACCTGCCCGAGGAGATCGCGTATCTGCGCGCGCCGTACGTCCGCATGCCCGTCGACGTGGTGCGGAGGTATCTCTTCGAGGTGTCCGACCACTTCGACAACCACGCGGCCTCGATGCGCCGCCTGCTCCCGCAGGCCGCACGGGCGATGGCCGACGGCACCCTCGGCACGATCGGCTACGGCTGCCACGGGCTGAGCCGGGTGGACTGGCGCTCCTGGCCGGCCGAGCAGTCCGCGGCGATCGATGCCTTCCTGCGCGCCTGGTGGCAGGACGCCCTGACGACCGTCGAACCGCCCTACCTCATCGAGGACATCTTCGACACCTGTGTCACGATCGCGCAGAGCGTGACTCCGTTCCTCGACGCCTGGCCCCGCGGACCGGTCGCCGACACCCACCTCATCCACTGCGCCGGCGTGTGGCTCTACGACCTGCTCTCCGACAACTCCCCCTTTTCCTGGTGGTACGACGACAGCGAGGATGCGGGCCTCGCCGAGCTGCGTACCTGGCTGGCCGGCCCCGGCGCCGTCCGCCTGCACGCCCTCGGCGAGTACGACCTCGCCGTCCGCTGCGAACTCCTGGCCCTGCCCTACGACGACCGCTGGACGCACTCCTACTGGGACAGCGCCTCTCCCACCAACTGAGCGTTGGAACGGGCCCGTTCACCGTCCGGCAGGACCAGGGTGTCCTCCAGGCCGATGCGGATGGCCAGGCCCAGCCGTCCGGCCAGACGCAGCACCGGCCAGGTACCGCCCTCTTCGCCGTGCAGCAGCACCGGGCGGCCGTGGGCCTCGCCCAGCTCGGCCAGCAGGGCCAGCGCCGACGCCTCCGCCGTCGCCGGGTCCGGGTCGGTCACCTCCGCGAGCACCCGCAGCACCCTCGGTCCGAGCGGCGAGACCGCGAACCGGGCCGCTCCGTCGGTGCCGGACCGGATGCCCGCCTCCACACCGACACCCCGGGCGAGCAGGTGCTCGGCCACCTCCTCGGCGCCGGGCTCATGCCAGTTGACCGAGGCGAAGTCGGGCAGCGCCGACCAGCTGCGCACCCGGTCGAGCCGGGCGGCCGGGTCGGGCTCGGCCCAGGCGCCGGTGGTCACCCCGACCGGCGCCGGTGCCCGCGCCCGTATCGCTTCCAGCGTCGCGGTGAGCACCCGTGGGGACAGACTGTCGTGCCCGCACGGTGTCTTGGGGTGGACGTGGATCTCCGTGGCGCCGGCCGCGACGGCTTCGGCGGCGGACCGTGCCAAGTCCTCGGGGGACAGCGGCACACACGCGCCGTCCACGGCCGAGCGGCGGCCGTTGAGACACACCTGCATCATGAGTCGATGGTGCCGGACGCCACTGACCGTGCCCAACGGCGCGTCCCGGCAAGGGGTGCGGCATCCCCCTGCGCACCCCCCGGTTCCACCCCCCTGCCGATCAGGCCGAGATCAGCAGCTGTCCCCGTCCGGCACACCCCAGCGTCTGGGGCGTGAGCACGGGCCGGGGCACGAGAATCCCGCAGTCCGTGCAGACCGGACCGGACGAGGGCTCGTGGTCCAGGTCGTACTTCCACACGAGGCGCTCACCGGAACACACCGGGCAGGCCGAGCCCGGTTCCCGCTCCAGCGCGGCGATCAGCCGGCGCAGCACCTCGGCCAGCGGCTCGTCGGGGTGGACCCGCGGGTCGTCGCACCAGGCGACCCCGAACCCGCCCCAGGTCAGCCGGTGCCAGTCGTCCACGGTGCCCGGCCGGCGCAGCCCGTCGTGCTTCTCCTTCTTGCGGCGCTCGGCGAACTCGCCCTCATAGGTGAGCCAGACCTCGCGCGCCTCCTCCAGCTCCTCCAGTGCGGCCACGAGCCGCACCGGGTCGGGGGAGCGGTCCTCCGGACCGAAACCGGCCCGGGAGCACAAGTGGTCCCAGGTCGCCCGATGCCCGTAAGGAGCGAACCGCTCCAGGCACTTACGCAGTGAGTAGCGCCGCAGTGCCAGATCACACCGCGGATCGCGCACCTGTCTCGCCAGACTTCGGAATCCGGCCATCGCCCTGCACCTCCGTCACACCTGCGTCCGCACTTCGGTCACTTCGGCGTCGCCGTACGGCTTTCGCGCGACGTCGCCGAGTAGACGTATCGACACGCGATCCGGCTCCATCCGATTTCCGATGCCCTCCCATAAGGCGCCCCGGGTTGACCGCCGGGCGCACCGGTCTTCGTGACTCCAAAACTTGACGCATGTTCATCTTCAATCCCGGGGATACCGGCGGTAACGTCCGGCCCACCCCCGTCGGGAGGAGCTGCCATGCCACGGCGCACCCCACGCAACGTGTTGTTCGACAAACTGAGAACTCCCCGCAGGCTCACCGGGTTCCTGAAGACGGCATCCGTATGCGTTCTCATCGCGGGAGTCCTTTCCCCGCTCACCCAGGCAGCGGCAGCGGAGAGCGCCACGGCCTCGAACGACTACTGCGGCGGCCAGTGTTCGGACATCCTGCCGCCGGGCGAGAACGGCAACGCCACCCTCGCCCAGATCCTGCTCAACCAGGCCTTCGGCGTCCAGCCCTCCCACGCCGAGGACCAGCTCGGCCCGTACGCCAACCTGGCGACCGGCTACTCGGGGCTCACCGACGCGAAGATCAACACCTTCTTCAACGACGCCTCCTTCGGCGTCCCTTCCGACCAGGTCGCCTCCACCGAGAAGCCGGCCGGGCGCAGCGACGTGACGATCGTCCGTGACAAGAAGGCCGGTGTGCCGCACATCACAGGCACCACCCGGTACGGCACCGAGTTCGGCGCCGGGTACGCGGCCGCCGAGGACCGGCTGTGGCTGATGGACGTCTTCCGGCACGTGGGCCGCGGCCAGCTGACCACCTTCGCCGGCGGCGCGGCCGCCAACCAGGGCCTGGAGCAGCAGTTCTACCGCAACGCGCCGTACACCGAGGCCGACCTGCAGGCGCAGATCGACAACGCCGTGGCGAACAACGGCGCCCGCGGCCAGCAGGCCCTCGCCGACGCCAACGCCTATCTCGCCGGCATCAACTCCTACATCGACGCCTCCGACAGCGGCCGCTACTTCCCCGGCGAGTACGTCCTGACCGGCCACAAGGACTCCATCACCAACGCCGGCACCATAGACCACTTCAAGATCACCGACCTGGTCGCGCTCGGCTCCGTCGTGGGCTCGCTGTTCGGCTCCGGCGGGGGCGGTGAGGTCGACAACGCGCTCTCCCTGATCGCCGCCCAGTCCAAGTACGGCGTGGCGGAGGGCACCAAGGTCTGGGAGTCCTTCCGCGAGCGCAACGACGCCGAGGCCGTCCTGACCGTCCACAACGGCGAGAGCTTCCCCTACGCGTCCAAGCCCGACGACCCCCAGGGCGAGGCCCTGCCCGACCCCGGCTCGGTGACCCAGGAACCGCTGGTCTACGACCGCACGGGCAGCGCCGCCACCGCGAGCGCGACCGGCGCCTCCACCGCGGCGGCCAGGACCACCCTCGGCTCGGCCAGGCGTGGCATGTCGAACGCCCTCGTGGTCGGCGGCAAGTACACCGCCAGTGGCCACCCCATCGCCGTCTTCGGGCCGCAGACCGGCTACTTCGCCCCGCAGCTGCTCATGCTCCAGGAGATCCAGGGCCCGGGCATCAGCGCCCGCGGCGCCTCCTTCGCGGGCCTGAGCATGTACGTCGAGCTGGGCCGCGGTCAGGACTACTCCTGGAGCGCGACCACCTCGGGCCAGGACATCATCGACACCTACGCCGTCGAGCTGTGCCAGGACGACCACCACTACCTGTACCACGGCACCTGCACCGCGATGGACGAGGTCGAGCAGAAGAACGCCTGGAAGCCGACGACCGCCGACGGGACCGCGGCGGGGTCGTACACCATGCGGGTGTGGCGGACGAAGTACGGCCCGGTCGAGTACCGCGCCACCGTCGGCGGCAAGAAGGTCGCCTACACCACGCTGCGCTCCTCCTACCTGCACGAGGCCGACTCGATCATCGGCTTCCAGATGCTGAACGACCCCGACTACGTCAAGAGCCCGCAGACCTTCCAGAGCGCGGCGCAGCACATCAACTACACCTTCAACTGGTTCTACGCCGACTCCCAGCACACCGCGTACTACAACAGCGGCGACAACCCGGTCCGGGCGAGCGGCGTCGACGCCGAGTTCCCGGTGTGGGCGCAGCCGGCGTACGAGTGGAGGAACTGGGACCCGGCCACCAACACGGCTGACTACACCCCGGCCTCCACGCACCCCAACTCGGTCGACCAGGACTACTACGTCTCCTGGAACAACAAGCAGGCCAAGGACTACACGACCGCGTCCTGGGGCGACGGGTCGGTGCACCGCGGCAACCTGCTCGAGGACCGGGTGAAGAAGCTGGTCGCGGCCGGCGGGGTGACCCGCACCAAGCTGGTGCAGGCCATGGCGGACGCGGCGCTCGCCGACCTGCGCGCCGAGGACGTGCTGCCCAAGCTGCTCAAGGTGATCAACTCCTCCCCGGTGACCGACTCCACGGCCGCGGACGCGGTGAACAAGCTCCAGGCGTGGGTGACCGCGGGCGCCAGGCGCACCGAGACCTCGGCGGGTTCGAAGGCGTACGCCAACGCCGACGCGATCCGCATCCTGGACGCCTGGTGGCCGCTGCTGGTGAAGGCGGAGTTCGAGCCCGGCCTGGGCAGCGACCTGTACACCGCGTTCACCGACAACCTGCCCGTGGACGAGGCCCCGTCCGCCGGGCACGGCCCGACCGGCTCGCACGCCGGAAGCTCCTTCCAGTACGGCTGGTGGAGCTATGTCGACAAGGACATCCGGTCGGTGCTCGGTGAGTCCGTGCAGGGCCCGCTCGCCCATCAGTACTGCGGCGGCGGCAGCCTCAGCGCCTGCCGGGACAGCCTGATCGGTACCCTGAAGCAGGCGGCGGGGCTGACCGCCGCCCAGGTCTACCCGGGCGACGACCAGTGCTCGGCCGGCGACCAGTGGTGCGCCGACTCGATCGTCCAGCGCACCCTGGGCGGCATCAAGCACGGCAAGATCAGCTGGCAGAACCGGCCGACCTTCCAGCAGGTCGTGGAGTACACGTCACACCGGTGACGTCCGAACGGCGGCGGGCAGGCCCTAGACGATGCGGCCCGCCGCCAGCACCACCCGCGCCAGCTCCGGGTGCACGATGTCGCTGTGCGCCCCGGAGGGCGGGCCCCCGCGGTGGACGACCGCGGCCGCGTCGACGTTCACACAGCCCGAGCCGGGCAGCGACCCGTTCAGGGCCGCGGCGAGGTCCAGCTTCGCGGTGCCCGGTACCGCCTGCACCCCGTCGTGCCCCATGGCTCCCCACTCGGGGCCCAGCACGCCCGCGACGTCGACGCCGAGGACCGAGTGGTCGTCCCCCGCGAGACGCGAGGCGAGCGGATAGAAGGTGCCGAGCGCGTCGTCGAAGTGCGAGTAGCAGCACACCAGCGGACCGTCGATCCGCTTCTGCCGGTCCTTGAGCGCGCCCGCGGTGTCCCGGTCCTGGGGCAGCCGGGCCGCGAACGCGTAGTGCGAGAACGCTCCCTGCAGCAGCGTCACGGACTTCACCGTGCGTACGCCGTCGGGCAGCCCGCGCAGCGCGAACGCCACCAGCCGCCCGCCGAAGCTGTGTCCGACCAGATGCACCCGCACCCCGGGAGCCGCCTGGGTCAACGTCCCGACGAACGACCCGAGTCCGTGCTCGCCGACCGTTCCGGCCCGCCGTTTCATCGTGTAGTACGTCGCCTGCCGCAGCAGCTCCTTGGCGCCCTCCCAGGGGTTCGGCAGACTGAACTCGGCGTGCGGCCCGGTCAGCGCCGCGGCGAACTCCTCGCACGCGGTCGCCGTGTCCCCGCTGAACATGAGGGGCTCGCCCTGCTGCGAGGTGTCCGCCGCGGCGAGCGGCCGGGCCGTCCCGACCAGCTGCCGCACCAGCTGTCCGAACTCCGCCAACCCCTGTTCCCCGTCCGGCTGTTCGTCCAGCATCCGGGCCAGCCGGTCGAGCTGCTCGGCCCGGTCCGGGAAGGTCGTCAGCAGCGCGCGCCGGGTGTCCGGGTCCAGCGCCGGGCCCGCCGCGAGAGCGGGCGCGGCGCTCGGGAAGTCCGGGATCGGCTCGTCGCAGAACCGCATCGACGGCCAGATCACCCCCACGTACCCGATCCGCGCCTTCGGTGCGAGCTTCGGGATCGGGGCGAAGAAACGCCGGTACAGCGCGGTGGCGCCCGAACGGTCGTTGTTCCAGCCGTGCGCGAAGACGATCAGGTCACGGACGCCCCGGTCCGTGACCTGCGCCAGCAGCCGGTCGCGTTCGGGGCCGTCCACGTCCCCGTCCGCATCGAAGGTCAGCTCCCAGTAGGGAGTCACGCTCATCCCAGGATCCGCCATGCCGGGCTCCCTCGTCCCCCGAACGATGCGATGTGGGCGTATCGTCCTGCGCCGGGGCAGAGTTGGCCATACGGCGCGGGTCACTTGTAGAGCAGATATTCCTTTCGAATGCCCCGGAAAGCGGTCAGTTCGTTCTGCCAGGCGGCGACCACCTCGTCCGGGCCGGCCCCCGCGTCGATCATCGTCCGCACCCGGGTGGAGCCGGTGAGCTTGTCGATCCAGTTGTCCGACCGCCAGGCGAAGCCGTCCCAGACCTTCCGCGCGGTCACCAGCAGGGCGATCCCGGTGCGTACGGGGTCGTAGGCTGCCCGGTCCCGCACATGGATCTGCACGCCCCCGACGGTCTTGCCCTGGAACTTGGAGAACGTGGGCGCGAAGTACGCCTCCCGGAACCGCACACCCGGCAGCCCCAGCTCGTTGACCGCGGCGGCCCAGCGCCCGTCGACGCCCTCGGCGCCGAGGAGTTCGAAGGGCCGGGTCGTGCCGCGCCCCTCGGAGAGGTTGGTGCCCTCGAACATGCAGGTGCCCGAGTACACCAGCGCGGTGTCCGGGGTCGGCATGTTCGGGCTCGGCGGCACCCAGGGCAGACCGGAGGCGTCGTAGAACCGCGTGCGCTTCCACCCCGTCATCAGGACGGTCTCCAGCGGGACGGGCGTGCTCAGGAACTCCCCGTTGAACAGCCGGGCCAGCTCGGTGACCGTCATGCCGTGCGCCTGCGCGATGGGCCGGCGGCCGACGAAGGTGGCGAACTCCTTGTGCAGGACGGGGCCCTGGGCGGAGCGGCCGGTGACCGGGTTCGGGCGGTCGAGTACGACAAACCGCTTGCCCGCGAGCTGGGCCGCCTCCATGCAGTCGTACAGGGTCCAGATGTACGTGTAGAAGCGGGCGCCCACGTCCTGGATGTCGAAGACGATCGTGTCGACGCCGGAGGCGGTGAAGATGTCGGCCAGCGGGCGGCCGCTCTTCAGGTACGTGTCGTAGACCGGCAGGCCGGTCGCCGGGTCGTCGTAGCGGCCCTCGGAGCCGCCGGCCTGGGCGGTGCCGCGGAAACCGTGCTCGGGGCCGAAGACCGCGGTGAGTGTGCAGCGGGGGTCGGCGTGCATGACGTCGACGATGTGCAGGGCGTCTCGGGTGATGCCGGTGGGGTTGGTGACGATCCCGACGTTCTGGCCGGAGAGCAGTGCGTAGCCGTCGGCCGCGAGTCTTTCGAACCCGGTGCGCAGGTCTTCGCGGTGCTGGGGTGTGACGGGAACGGCCGCCATCGTGGCCGAGGCGAGAAGGTTCCGTCTGGACAAGCGCATAGGGTGACCTCCGTTGGTGGGGAAGGTGCCGTCCGTATGTGGTTGCTCGCGCCCTTTAGGTTGGTGCAGTCACCCTTCCTTTTACACATACCGACTGGTTAGTCTGGTGATCGCCGAGCCGAATCCCGCCGTGCCGAAGGAGACCGATGGTGGAAGCCGTGCAGGATGCCGGAGTGGTCGTCACCGGAGCGGGCGGGGGAATCGGGGCCGCGTTGGCCCGTCGGTTCGCGGCGGAAGGGGCCCGGGTCGTCGTCAATGATCTGGACGCCGGGAAGGCCGAGGCGGTGGCCGCGGAGATCGGTGGGATCGCCGTGCCGGGCGACGCCTCCGCGATCGTCGGCGACGCCCGTGACGCGCTCGGCGGTTCCGTGGACGTCTTCTGCGCCAATGCCGGCGTCGCCTTCGAGGACGCGGGTGCCGGTGAGCCCCTCGACGAGAAGGCCTGGGCCCTGTCCTGGGACGTCAACGTGATGGCCCACGTCCGGGCGGCCCACGCACTGCTGCCGGACTGGCTGGAGCGCGGGCGTGGACGGTTCGTCTCCACCGTGTCGGCCGCCGGACTCCTCACCATGATCGGCGCCCCCTCCTATGCCGTCACCAAGCACGGCGCGCTGGCCTTCGCCGAGTGGCTGTCGCTCACCTACGGCCACCGGGGCGTCAAGGTGCACGCCATCTGCCCGCAGGGCGTCCGCACCGACATGCTGGCCGCCACCGGCAGCGCGGGCGACCTGGTGCTGCAGCCGACCGCGATCGAGCCGGAGGCGGTCGCCGAGGCGCTGTTCCAGGGCATCGCGGAGGACCGCTTCCTGATCCTGCCGCACCCCGAGGTCGCCGAGTACTACCAGGCGCGGGCCGCCACCCCCGACCGCTGGCTCGCCGGCATGAACCACATCCAGCAGAAGTGGGAGGCCACCCGGTGAGCGCCTCGCCGTACGCGGAGCGGCCCTGGCTGGCGCTGCTCAACGAGGTGCAGCGCGGGCCGGTCGAACCCGCCGACTCGCTCGTGCACGCCCTGCGCGCGGCCGTCGCCGACGCCCCCGACCGGGCCTTCCTCGCCTACTTCGACGCCCGGCTGAGCTACCGCGAGGTCGACGAGCTGACCGACTCGGTGGCCGCCCATCTGGCCGGGCGCGGTCTGGAGCGGGGCGACCGGGTCGCCGTCCTGCTGCAGAACTCCCCGCACTTCGTCCTGGCCGTCCTCGGCGCCTGGAAGGCGGGCGCGACCGTCGTGCCCGTCAACCCCATGTACAAGTCGGCCGAGGTCGCCCATGTGCTGCGGGACGGCGAGGTCGCCGCGCTGATCTGCTCCGACCGGGCCTGGGAGTCGTATCTGCGGGACACGGCCGCCGACTCGCTGGTACGGATCGTGCTCACCGGGTGCGAGCTGGACTTCCAGACGCGGGGCGACGCGCGCGTGCTCACCTTCGAGCGGCTGCCCCAGGCCCCGGACGCCGACGACCTCGTGGCCGTCGCCCGGCAGGGCGGCACGGCGCCCGAGGGCCGCGACCCGGGCCCCGGCGACATCGCGCTGATCAGCTACACCTCGGGCACCAGCGGCACCCCGAAGGGCGCCATCAACACGCACGGCAACATCATGCACAACGCCGAGCGGCAGCGGACCGGGCTCGCCCTGCCGGACGCACCCGTCTACTTCGCGCTCGCACCTCTGTTCCACATCACCGGGATGGTCAGCGAGTTCGCGTCCTGCCTCACCAGCGCGGGCACGCTGGTGCTCGCCTATCGCTTCGAGCCGGGCGTCGTCCTCGACGCGTTGGCCGAGCACCGTCCGCACTACACCGTCGGCCCGTCCACCGCCTACATGGCGCTGGCCGCCCACCCGGGCGTCACCGCCGAGCACTTCGCCTCCTTCGTGGGCATCGCCTCGGGCGGCGCCCCCGTGCCGCCCGCCCTGGTGGAGAAGTTCCGCGTCCAGTGCGGCCAGTACATCCGCACCGGCTACGGGCTGACCGAGTGCAGCGGGGCCGCCGCGGCCGTCCCGCCCGGCCTGGAGTCGCCCGTCGATCCGGCCTCCGGGACGCTCGCCGTGGGAGTACCCGGCGCCGACACCCTCGTACGCATCCTGGACGAGCGGGGCGACGAGGTCCCCTTCGGCGAGCACGGCGAGATCGTCGTCCGCGGGCCCCAGGTGGTCCCCGGCTACTGGCGGCGGGCCGAGGCCACCGCCGAGACCTTCCCGGACGGGGAGCTGCGCACCGGTGACATCGGCTTCATGGACGCGCAGGGCTGGCTCTACGTCGTCGACCGCAAGAAGGACATGATCAACGCGTCCGGCTTCAAGGTGTGGCCGCGCGAGGTCGAGGACGTCCTCTACACCCATCCGGCGGTGCGCGAGGCCGCCGTCGTCGGCGTCCCCGACGGCTACCGCGGGGAGACCGTCAAGGCCTACATCAGCCTGCGGCCGGGCGCCGAGGCGGACCCGGATGAACTTGCGGTGTACTGCAAGGAGAGACTGGCTGCCTACAAGTACCCGCGCCAGGTGGAGATCCTGCCCGACTTGCCCAAGACGACGAGTGGGAAGATCCTCCGTCGGGAACTGCGTTCCCGCGCCCACGACAATCAGCAGTAACGACGGAAAGGCAGGTGGCGGCAGTGCCCAGGACGACGGACGGAGACGGGACGCCCGTTCCGCAGCGGCTGCTGAACGCCGCCACCCGCCTCTTCGCCGAGCAGGGCTACGACCGCACCTCGGTGCAGGAGATCGTGGAGGCGGCCGGCGTCACCAAGGGGGCGCTATACCACTACTTCGGCTCCAAGGACGACCTTCTGCACGAGGTGTACGCGCGGGTGCTGCGCGTCCAGCAGGAGCGGCTGGACCACTTCTCCACCATGGACGCGCCGGTGGAGCAGCGGCTCAGGGGCGCGGCCGCGGACGTCGTCGTCACGACGATCGAGAACCTCGACGACGCGATGATCTTCTTCCGCTCCATGCACCATCTGAGCCCGGAGAAGAACAAGCAGGTGCGCGCCGAGCGTCGGCGCTACCACGAGCAATTCCGTGCGCTCATCGAGGAGGGCCAGCGCGAGGGCGTCTTCTCCACGGCGACCCCCGCCGACCTGGTCGTGGACTACCACTTCGGCTCGGTCCACCACCTGTCGACCTGGTACCGCCCCGACGGCCCCCTCACCCCCCAGCAGGTCGCCGACCACCTGGCCGACCTGCTGCTGCGGGCGCTGCGTCCGTAGCCCCGTAGACGTACCTGTGAGGGGCGGTCGCCCATGGCGACCGCCCCTCACACACGCTTCCCTAGAGGTACTTCTTCAGTTCCCGTCGCGCCAGCGACCGCTGGTGCACCTCGTCCGGGCCGTCGGCCAGCATCAGGGTGCGGGCACTCGCGTACAGCTCGGCCAGCGGGAAGTCCTGGCTCACACCGCCCGCGCCGTGCAGCTGGATGGCCCGGTCCAGGATGCCGACCACCGCGCGCGGGGTGGCGATCTTGATGGACTGGATCTCCGTGTGGGCGCCCTTGTTGCCGACGGTGTCCATCAGCCAGGCCGTCTTCAGCACCAGCAGCCGCAGCTGCTCGACGGTGACCCGGGCGTCGGCGATCCAGTTCTGGACGACACCCTGCTGGGCCAGCGCCTTGCCGAACGCGGTGCGCGAGACGGCCCGCCGGCACATCAGCTCGATCGCGCGCTCGGCCATGCCGATCAGCCGCATGCAGTGGTGGATCCGGCCCGGGCCGAGCCGGGCCTGGGCGATGGCGAAGCCGCCGCCCTCCTCGCCGATCAGGTTCGACACCGGCACACGCGCCTGGTCGAAGATCACCTCGGCGTGGCCGCCGTGGGAGTGGTCCTCGTAACCGAAGACCTGCATCGCGCGCTTGACGGTCACGCCCGGGGTGTCGCGCGGGACCAGGATCATCGACTGCTGGCGCCGGATGTCCGCCCCGTCCGGATCCGTCTTGCCCATGACGATGAAGATCTTGCAGTCCGGGTTCATCGCGCCGGAGATGTACCACTTGCGTCCGGTGATGACGTAGTCGTCGCCGTCCCGCTCGATGAGCGTGGTGATGTTCGTCGCGTCGGAGGAGGCCACGTCCGGCTCGGTCATCGCGAACGCCGAGCGGATCTCACCGGCGAGCAGCGGCTCCAGCCACTGCTTCTTCTGCTGCTCGTTGCCGAACTGCGCCAGCACCTCCATGTTCCCGGTGTCGGGCGCGGCGCAGTTCGTCGCCGGGGGCGCGAGGTGCGGGGAGCGGCCGGTGATCTCGGCGAGCGGCGCGTACTGGAGGTTCGTCAGCCCGGCGCCGTACTCGGCGTCCGGCAGGAAGAGGTTCCACAGGCCCTGCCTGCGTGCCTCCGCCTTGAGCTCCTCGACCACGGCCGGGGTGTCCCAGGGCGAGGCCAGCGCGGCGCGCTGCTCCTCCGCCACCGCCTCCGCCGGATAGACGTACTCGTCCATGAAGGCGAGCAGCTTGCCGCGCAGCTCTTCCGTACGCGCGTCGAACGCGAAGTCCATGTCCGGTCAGCCTTCCTGAAGAGTGGTCAGTCCGTGGTCGATGAAGACGGGCACGAGCTCGCCGATGCGGTCGAAGCCGCGCCCGACCGTCTGGCCGAGCGTGTACCGGTAGTGGATGCCCTCCAGGATCACGGCGAGCTTGAACCAGGCGAACGCCGTGTACCAGGAGACGGCGGAGACGTCGCGCCCCGAGCGCGCCGCGTACCGCTCGATCAGCTCCTGCGGGGACGGGTGCCCCGGGGCCTCGGCGGTCGTGGACACCGGCGAGTGCGGCATCCCGAGCGGCTGGCTGTACATCACCAGCAGGCCCAGGTCGGTCAGCGGGTCGCCGAGTGTCGACATCTCCCAGTCGAGGATCGCCTTGATCTTGTCGTCGGTGCCGATCAGGACGTTGTCCAGCCGGTAGTCGCCGTGCACGACGGTGGGCGCGGGGGAGGTGGGCAGGGCGCGTCCGAGGGCCGCGTGCAGCTCGTCGATGCCGGCCAGTTCGCGGTTGCGGGAGGCGTCCAGCTGCTTGCCCCAGCGGCGCAGCTGCCGGTCAAGGAAGCCCTCGGGCCGGCCGAAGTCGCCGAGGCCCACCTCGGCGGGGTCCACCGCGTGCAGTTCGACCAGCGTGTCCACCAGGGAGAGCACCGCGTTCCGGGTGCGCTCCGCGCCCAGCGGGGCGAGCTGGTCCGCGGTGCGGTACGGGGTGCCCTCGACGAACTCCATGACGTAGAACGGCGCCCCGAGCACCTCCTCGTCCTCGCACAGCAGGACCGGGCGGGGGACCGGCACGTCCGTCGGGTGCAGCGCGCTGATCACCCGGTGCTCGCGCTTCATGTCGTGCGCGGTGGCCAGCACATGGCCGAGCGGCGGGCGCCGGACGACCCACTTCGAGGTGCCGTCCGAGAGTGCGTAGGTGAGGTTCGACCGTCCGCCCTCGATCAGCCGGCCGGTCAGCGGGCCGTTCACCAGACCGGGCCGCTCACGGTCGAGCAGGCCGCGCAGCCGGTCGAGATCGAGTCCTGGCGGGTGGTCGGCGCTCATACATCACTCCTACGAACGGGTGAACCGGACCCGACTTATGATGCCGACCGGTCGGTATGCCGTCCAGTGCATACGCCGAACGTGGCGAGAAACGTGACCGGAGCCACGATAGGCCGACGGCTCCCCGCGCGCTGCCCGGGGAGCCGTCGGTCCTTCTGCCGTGCGGGTCAGTGGTCGTCCCAGTGGTCCCCGTGCTCGGCGTGCCGGTGTCCGTCGTGCAGGTAGTCGACGTGGTCGCCGTGCTGCACCTGGGCGTGCCCGCACTCCTCGTGGTGCACGTGTTCGTGGCCCTCGTGCGCGGTGTGGCCGGCCGGTTCGCACTCGTCCCAGTGGCCGCCGTGCTCGCGGTGCAGATGGCCGTCGTGTGCGTAGTCGAGGTGGTCGAGGTGCCGGACGGCGGTGTGCCCGCAGTCCGGGCCGTGGCTGTGGGTGCCGTGCTCGGCGTGTTCCTGGTGGAGCGTGGTCATGTGTTCACCTTCGAGGGGTACGGAACGGTGACGAGCGACAGGCTACGCGCGCGAACGGTACATATCGGGGCATACCGGTTGCGTGGCGTACGAGTACCCCGGAGGGTCGAGGGCATGAAGGGCATCAGCTACAGCCGCTACGGCGGACCCGAGGTGCTGGAGTACGGGGAGGTCCGCGACCCGAAGGTCGGCCCCGACGAGGTGCTGGTCAAGGTGCGCGCGGCGGCGGTCAACCCGGTCGACTGGAAGTGCCGCGAGGGCTACCTCGACCCCGTCCTGGACGCCGTCTTCCCGGTCGTCCCGGGCTGGGACGTGAGCGGGGTGGTGGTGCAGCCCGGAGTCGCCGTCACCGAGTTCTCCGTCGGCGACGAGGTGATCGGCTACGTCCGCGAGGACTTCCTGTCCCGGGGCACCTTCGCCGAGTACGTCGCCGCGCCCGTGCGCACCCTGGCCCGCAAGCCCCGCAACCTGTCCTTCGAGGAGGCCGCGGGGCTGCCGCTGGCCGGGCTCACCGCCTACCAGGTCCTGGTGAAGGCGCTGGAGATCAAGCGCGGTGAGACCGTGCTGGTGCACGCTGCGGCCGGCGGGGTCGGCTCGCTGGCCGTCCAGATCGGCGCCCACCTGGGCGCCCGGATGATCGGCACGGCGAGCGAGCGCAACCACGACTTCGTACGGGGCCTCGGCGGCGAGCCGGTCGCCTACGGCCAGGGCCTGGCCGAACGGGTGCGTGGACTGGCTCCCGAGGGCGTGGACGCGGTCTTCGACACGGTCGGCGGCGACACGCTGAAGATCTCGGCCAACCTGCTCGCCCCCGAGGGCCGGCTCGCGTCCATCGCCGACGCCGAGGTGCTGAGCTACGGCGGCCGTTACTGCTTCGTCCGCCCCGACGTCGCGGACCTGACCCGCCTGTCCGAGCTGGCGGAGCAGGGAGCGGTGTCCGTGCACGTCCAGGAGACCTTGCCGCTGGAGCGGACGGCGGACGCGCACCGGCTGAGCCAGGAGGGGCGCACCCGCGGCAAGATCGTGGTCACGGTGGGCTGGGAGACCGAGGAAGGCACCGCCTAGACCCGGCAGGTAAGGGCGCCGTCTAGAACACGAGTACGGCCGCGCACGCGGCCATCGCCACCGTGCACAGCACCGCCGCCGTCGCGTGCCGCGGTGCCAGCGCGGCCGGGCGCGGGCTGGTCGCGAGCGCGCCGATCCGGTGGTGGGCCACCCACAGGAAGCCCAGCCAGAGCGCGCAGCACAGGGCGCACAGGACGACGCCGACGGCCGTGGCCCCGCCGTGCAGCGCGGTCTTCACGGCGAGTACGGCGGCCACGGTGCTCGACAGCGTCGTGCGCCGCCAGGCCAGCCGGGTGCGCTCCGGCTGCAGCCCGGGATCCCGGGCCTCGGTGCTCATCCCGCCCATCCGACCAGCACCACCACGACCATCGCGACCGCCACCACCGCGACCACCAGGCTCAGCACCGCCGGGAAGCGGGACGCCGGCAGATCCTCGCCCCGCCGCATCGCCCGCTCGCAGCGCACCCAGTGGTTCACCGCACGCAGCGAGCACAGCACACCGGCGCCGAGCAGCGCGAGCGCCAGGCCGACCCGCCACGCCCAGCGCAGGTCCGGCAGGAACTGGTCCACCGCGAAACCGCCGCCGATCAGCGCGAGCGCGGTGCGCAGCCAGGCGAGGAACGTGCGCTCGTTGGCCAGCGAGAACCGGTAGTCGGGGGTGTTGCCCTCCTCGCGTACCTGTTCCGGGGCGAACCACAGCCGGACGTTCCGCACGAATTCGATCACGCGCAGGACCCTACCGGGGCCTCAACGGGCGGCACGGAACGCCCTCAGGCGCTCGTACGCCGCCAGCCCGTCCGGCACCCACTCCCAGTCGCCGAGCCGCCGCTCGACCTCGTCCTCGGGCAGGAAGTCGTGCCACTGGACCTCCTCCGCCTGGGGCTGTACCGGAAGGTCGCACCGCACCTCGTACACCGCCGACCACCAGCTGTTCCCGGCCCCGTCGTCGTACAGGAACTTGAAGAGGAAGGCCGGCCGGGGCAGGCCGGTCACGCCCAGCTCCTCCTCCGCCTCCCGCAGTGCCGCCTCGTCGTAGGACTCGCCCGCTCCCACGACCCCGCCGACGAACATGTCGTAGAGGGCGGGGAACACCAGCTTGGTCGCGGTGCGGCGGTGGACGAAGAGCCGCCCGGCCGCGTCCCGGGCCTGGATGAAGACGCAGCGGTGGCGCAGGCCCCGGGCGTACGCCTCGCCGCGCGCGACCTGGTCGACGACCCGGTCGTGCTCGTCGACGATGTCGAGGATCTCGTCAGCAGGGTTCATGCCCGTATCCAAGCAGGGCCCCGCACGGCCGGCTCAGCGTGCCTGGAGGTCCCTCGTGTGCTCCGGCTCCGTGCCGCACGGCATCGCCGGGTGCAGCCCGAGCAGCACGATGCCCGCGACGATCGCCGCGAGCCCCGCGGCCTCCCAGGCCAGCGCTCCGGTGTCGGTGTGCAGCCGGTCGCCGAGGAAGCCCACCCCGCACAGGATGCCGGCGAGCGGCTGGGCCGCGGTGAGCGCGGGCAGCGACATGCGCAGCGGAGCCGTCTCGAAGGCGCTCTGCACCAGGACGAGACCGGTGACGCCCAGCGCGAGCACGCCGTACGGCTGCCAGCTGGTGAACAGCTCCGTGAGGCCGCCCTCGGAGAAGCGGGTGCCGCTCACCCGGGTCAGCGCGTCCTGTACGCCGTACAGCAGCCCGGCGGCGGTGGCCAGCAGCACCGGGCCCCAGCTCAGCCGGGACCGCTTGGCGTACGTCGTGAGCACCATGGCCGCGCCGAGCATCGCACCGATGATCAGCCAGTGCCGCACCGGGTCGGCGAGCGCGCTGCCGCCGCGCGGCTCGCCCGCCAGGATGAACGCGGTCACGCCGCCCGCGAGCAGTGCGAGGCCGGTCCAGCCCTGGCGGCCCAGGGGCTGTCTGGTCTGGTGGCGGGAGAGGGCGAGCGCGAACAGCAGGTTCGTGGCGAGCAGCGGCTCGACCAGGGAGACCTCGCCCTTGCCGAGTGCGACGGCGCCCAGCACCATGCCGGCCACCATCAGGCCGATGCCGCCGAGCCAGCGCGGCACCCGCATCAGGTCGAGCAGCAGCCGGAACGACAGGAAGTCGCCGAGTGGTGCCTTCTGGGCGGCGTTCTGCTGGAGCACGAATCCGAAGCCGACACAGCTGGCCGCGCTCACGGCGAGAAGGAGAACCAGAACGGACACGCTGCGTACCTCGATCATCCGGCCGGACCACGGACGCGTAGTGGCCGACTGTAGCGCTCCCGGGGCCGCATTGCCCCGGAGAGTGCCCGGAACCGGGCGGTTGACTCGGTCACGATGCCCCGCCGGCGGCGGGTTCGCCCACGGAGGGCGGGACCGTCCGGCCATGCTCCGCCGAGCGGACCTCCGACGCCATGGCGTACGCCACAGCAGTCCGCCCGCACTCCGCGCACCCGCCACCGCAACCAGGGCGGGCGTGTCCCAAGTGCCCCTCCCGAAAGGTTAGTTGAAGGCAATAACATTCGGGTTCCGCTTGACGCAAACCTTGGCTGGGGGTTTGCTGTGCGTGATCGGTCGATGGCAGCCCGAGAATCAGGAAGTTCCGCGGTGCCTCCACTCCCGCCTCTGCTCGGCGCTCGCCGGGCCCCCACGGACCAGTCCGGCGACACCGCCCCGGACGACTCCGGCGCGTTAGCAGGCGCCCTCGCCTCGGAAGACGTCGCGGCAGGCGCCTTCGACGACGCGCTCGGCGACGTCGAACTCCTCGCCGCCCGGGCGGCGTTGGCCCAGGGCCGCTGGCAGATCGCCCGGTCGTTGCTGCTGCACACCGGCGACGACTGGGACCGGCGGGGGCACCGGGCCACCGTGCTCGCCGCGGAGCCGTACGCCGCCGCCTGGTCCCACGAGTGGCTGCTCGCCGAGCCCGGCTGCGCCGACGCCGCCACCCTGCACGCCCTCGCCCTGGTCCAGCGCACCCTGCGCGGCAAGGACGACGCCGACCGGGCCCGCGAGGCCTGCCGCACCGCCGCCGCGCTCGCCCCCGCCGACCCCACCCCCTGGCTCGGCCTGCTCCAGCTGGCCCGCACCCGGGGCCCGGAGAACGAGGTGCTGGGCACGTTCGCGGAACTGCGCGAGCGGCATCCCGAGCACCACCACGGACACCACCTGCTGGTCGCCCGGCTCGCCGAGCGGCCCCAGGGCGGCCGGGCCGAGTCCCACGAGGTGTACGACCTCGCCGAGCTGGCCGCCGCCGAGGCTCCCGCCGACTCCCCGCTGGCCGTCCTGCCGGTGGTCGCGTACGCCGAGCGCTACCGGGTCCTGGCCGCCACCGGGCCGGCCCCCGGCGACCCGGTCGGCTCCGGGCACTGGTCGGGCCCGCGGGCCCGCCGGATCTTGCGCGCGGCCTTCGACTGGTGGCTGGAGTGGGAGCACGACGACCACCCCCGCCGCCACACCGACCTCAACCACCTGGCGTTCGCCATGTCCTGCGCCGGCCGCCCGGCCGAGGCGGCGGCCCTCTTCCAGCGCATCGGCCGGCACGCCACCCGGGCCCCCTGGTCCTACCCGCACCGCGACGCCTGGCAGGCCTTCCGCACCGCCCGCTCCCGCGCACTCGGCAGGCCCTCGCCCGAGGCGTCGTTTCCCGAACCGTAGGTGAGAAGTGATTACGGAAGTCTGACCTGTGGCCCGACCGCCTGGCCCCGGCACGGCCGGAAGTGCTCGAATGATGACGTGAACTCTGAACCAGCCGAGGAACCGGAGGGCAGGCCGATCGGCCGCCGCGTCTTCCTCGGCACCCTCGGCCTGGGCGCCCTCGGCGTCGTCACCGCGCCGGTGCTGCAACGCGGCCTGGAGGGCTTCCTCGGCACCGTCTCCGGCAAGGACCCCACGGGTCTGACCGGCCTGCTGCCCAACGGCGGCGGCTTCCGCTACTACTCGGTCGCCGCGTCCGTCCCGCACAAGGGCCCCGCCGACTACCGGCTCACCGTCGACGGCCTGGTCGACCACCCGCACACCTACACCCTCGCCGAGCTGCGCGCCCTGCCGCAGACCCGGCTGGTCAAGGACGTCCAGTGCGTCACCGGCTGGCGGGTCCCGGGCACCCCCTTCGAGGGCGTACGCCTCTCCCACCTGCTGGACGCCGCGGGCGTCCGGGCCTCCGGGAAGGCCATCCGCTTCACCTGCTTCGACGGCACCTACACCGAGAGCCTCACCCTCGACCAGGCCCGCCGCCCGGATGTCCTGGCCGCCCTGCGCATGCAGGACAAGGACATCGGCCACGACCACGGCGGCCCGGTCCGGCTCTACGTCGCCCCCATGTACTTCTACAAGTCGGCCAAGTGGCTCTCCGGCATCACCGTGACCGATGAGGTCCGGCCCGGTTACTGGGAGAACCTCGGCTACGACGTCGACGCCTGGGTCGGCCGCTCGAACGGACGGACCGATGAGCCTACGAGCTGAGACCCCGGCCCCGACGAGCGCCCGCGTCCACCGCTTCAGCCGGGCCGAACGGTGGGTGCACCGCACCACGGCCGCCCTGATGGGCGTGTGCGTGGTGACCGCGGCCTGCCTCTACATCCCCCAGCTGGCCGTGCTCGTCGGGCGCCGCGAACTCGTCGTACGCATCCATGAGTGCGCCGGGCTCGCCCTGCCCGTCCCGGTCCTCCTCGGCCTTGCCTCCCGGGCCTTCCGCGCCGACCTCGGCTTCCTCAACCGCTTCGGCCCCCACGACCGCGTGTGGCTGCGCGCCGCCCTCGTGCGCGACAAGCGCCACTCCTCGCGTCCGGCGGGCAAGTTCAACGCGGGCCAGAAGGTCTACGCCGCCTGGATCGCCGGGGCCACCCTGGTCATGCTCGGCACCGGCCTGATGATGTGGTTCACCCACCTCACCCCGCTGATGTGGCGCACCTCGGCGACCTTCGTCCACGACTGGCTGGCGCTGACCGTCGGCGTGGTCCTGGCCGGCCACATCGGCATGGCACTGGCGGACCCGGAGGCGCGCCGGGGACTGCGGACCGGGTCGGTGAGCAGGGAGTGGGCGAAGCGGGAACACCCCCTGTGGCGTCCGTGACGACGACTCGCACCGCGCCTTCCTAGACTTGAGGGGTGGCCCGGCCCAATGAAGAGGTCGAGGCGCTCCTGCAGGAGTACGCGGACCTCATCGCGATCACGGGAGGCGACGCCTTCAAGGCGCGCGCCTACGAGAAGGCCGCGCGTGCCATCGGCGGCCATCCCGCCGACATCTCCCGGCTGGACGCCGACGGCCTGAAGGAGATCCCGAACGTGGGCCGGTCGATCGCCGACAAGGTGATCGAGTACCTGCGCACCGGCACCATGGCCGTGGTCGAGGAGCGCCGGGCGAAGATCCCGGCCGGGGTGCGGGAGCTGATCACGATCCCCACGCTCGGCCCGAAGAAGGCGCTGCGGCTCTACGAGGACCTGCACATCTCCTCGGTGGACGAACTGGCCGCGGCCATCGAGGCGGACGCGCTGGCCGACCTGAAGGGGTTCGGCGAGAAGACGCAGGAGAACATCCTGCACGGGATCCGGCTGCTGCGGCAGGCGGGCGACCGCATCCCCGTCCACCTGGCCCTCGACACCGCCGAGGAGATCGTCGCCGAACTGTCCGCGGTGACCGGCTGCAAGCGCTGCACCTACGCCGGATCGCTGCGGCGCATGCGCGAGACCATCGGCGACATCGACATCCTCGTCGCGGCGAACCGGTCGGGGCCCTTCATGGACGCCCTGGTCTCGCTGCCGTCGACCGCGGAAGTGATCGCCCACGGCGAGAAGAAGACGTCGGTCCGCACCCGCAAGGGCGTCCAGGTGGATCTGCGGGTGCTGCCGCCCAACTCGTGGGGCGCCGGGCTGCAGTACTTCACCGGCTCCAAGGGGCACAACATCCGCACCCGCACCATCGCCGTCCACCAGGGGCTCAAGCTCTCCGAGTACGGCCTGTTCGACGCCGAGAGCGGGGAGTCGCTCGCCTCCCGCACGGAGGAGGAGGTGTACGAGCGGCTCGGCCTGCCCTGGATCCCGCCGACGCTGCGCGAGGACCGCGGGGAGATCGAGGCCGCGTTGCACGGCGAGCTGCCCGAGGTGCTGACCGAGCGAGACATCCGCGGCGACCTGCACACCCACACGGACCTCACCGACGGCCTCGCACCGCTGGAGACGATGCTGGAGGCCGCCGCCGCACGCGGCTACGCCTACTACGCGGTCACCGACCACGCGCCTCACCTGTACATGCAGCGCATGACCGACGAGAAGATCCTCGCCCAGCGGGAGCAACTGCGGGAACTGGAGGGCACGTTGGGCAGGATGCGGCTCCTGCACGGCACGGAGCTGAACATCGGCCCCGACGGCGACGTCGACTGGCCGGACGACTTCCTGGCCGGCTTCGACCTCTGCGTGGCCTCCCTGCACTCCCACTTCGACCTGGACCGCGAGGCGATGACCAGACGGCTCCTGCGGGCCTGCGAGAACCCGTACGTGAACGTCATCGGCCACCCGACCACCCGGCTCATCGGCAAGCGGCCGGGCGTCGAGGCCGACTGGGACGAGGTGTTCGCCGCCTGCGCCCGCAACGGCACCGCGCTGGAGGTCAACGCCCAGCCCGACCGGCTGGACCTGCGCGACGAGGACATCCTGCGGGCCCGGCAGCACGGGGTGAAGTTCGCGGTGAACACCGACGCCCACTCCGTCCTCCACCTCGACCAACTGCGCTACGGCGTCGGCACCGCACAGCGCGGCTGGCTCACCAAGGAGGACGTCATCAACACCTGGCCCCTGACCCGCCTGCGCAAGTTCCTGCACAAGGCCGGGCGGAGCTGAACTCCCGTTTCACCGCAGGGCCCGCACCGTGAGTGTGCCGTCGTCCCCCTGCTCGACCCGGGTGCCGAAGTCACGGCTGCACCGGTCGAGGGCGGCGCACAGCCACGCGGTGTCCCCGGCCGACGCGTGCTCCAGACGCATCCGCCGGGCCTGGAGCGGCACCATCCGCAGGCCGGCCAGCCGGCCCGTGCCGAGTTCGAGCGAGGCCAGGTACAGCAGCCGCAGGTCGTCCCGGTAACGCTCGAAGCCGCCGATGCCCTCGTAGTCGTCGACCAGGTCGCCGCAGCCGTACAGGACGAGCCTGTCCCGGTACACCTCCACCGGACGCGGGTGGTGCGAGGAGTGACCGTGGACGACGTCCACCCCCGCGTCGACGAGCGCGTGGGCGAAGCGGACCTCGGCGCCGGAGACGCCGTAACCCCAGTTGGAGCCCCAGTGGACCGAGGCGACCACGATGTCGTCCGGGCGGCCGGTCTGCCGCAGCCGGCCGGCGAACGCGGCCGCGGCGCCCTCGGTCGGCGCGGCTACCAGGGCCACCCCGGACCGCTCGGCACCGGCGGCCCAGCCGCGCGGGATTCCGCTGGACGGCATCCCGAAGGAGAAGACCAGCACACGCCCGCCCGCCCGCAGCGGTACGGCCGCCGGACGCCAGGCCGCGCCCTCGTCCCGGCCCGCACCCGCGACGCGCAGCCCGGCCGCCGCCAGGGAGTCCAGCGTCTCCGCGAGGCCCCGCGTCCCGAAGTCGAGCACGTGGTTGTTGGCGAGCACACAGACGTCGGGCCGCGCCGCGGCGAGACAGGGCAGGTTGGGCGGGTTCATGCGGTAGTGGACTCCCTTGCCCGGCGCGAAGCGGCCGTCCCCGGTGACCGCCGTCTCCAGATTGATCACCCGCACGTCGGGCGCCGCGCGCTCCAGGACCGGCAGCGCCTCCCCCCAGGGCCAGGCGGGGGCCACCGGCAGCGGTACGGGACCGTTCGCCGCCTCCGCCAGCGCGACGTAGTCGCGGGCGTCGTGCACATAGGCCTCCCGCAGGGCGGGGTCACCGGGGTGCGGGAGGATCTGGTCGACGCCCCGGCCGAGCATGACGTCACCGGCGAGAAACAGGGTGACGAGCCCCTCGGGCATGATCCCCACCTACACGTGCGCGGGTGCCATGTGGTCGGTGAACCAGTCGCGGGCCAGCTCGGTCACCCGCTCCAGCGTGCCGGGCTCCTCGAACAGATGCGTGGCGCCGGGAACCACCTCCAGCCGGTTCTCGCACCGCAGTTGGGCCTGTGCCTCCCGGTTGAGCCCGAGCACCTGCAGGTCGGCGCCGCCCACGACGAGCAGCGTGGGCGCCGTCACCTCGGGCAGCCGGGGCCCGGCGAGATCGGGCCGGCCACCACGGGAGACGACCGCGGCGGGACGTGCCGACGGTTCGGCGGCGGCCCACAGGGCGGCGGCCGCGCCGGTGCTGGCGCCGAAGTAGCCGACGGCGAGCCCTTCGGCATCGGGTTCCTCGCGCAGCCAGTCGGTCGCCCCGGCCAGCCGCCCGGCCAGCAGCCGGATGTCGAACACGTTGGCCCGGTCGCGCTCCTCGGCCTCGGTGAGCAGGTCGAAAAGGAGGGTGCCGAGGCCGGCCCGGTTCAGTCCCTCGGCCACGAACCGGTTGCGCGGGCTGTGCCGGCTGCTGCCGCTGCCGTGGGCGAAGGCGACGACCCCGGTCGCGCCCTCGGGCAGGGTGAGCCGCCCGCGCAGCCGTACGGCACCGGCCGTCACCTCCACCTCGCGGTCCTCGGCGCCGGTGCCGGCGAAGCGGTCGTGGCGTCTGGCCGCCTGCCGCAGACAGGCCGTCACCTCGTCGTCGTCGGTCTGGGCGAAGTCGACGTAGAACTGGCCGATCGCGAGGAAGTCGTCCGGGGTGTCCAGGCTGACCAGTTCGTCGGCGTCCCCGCCGAGCCGCCGGGCGAAGTCCCGTGGTGCCACGGGGACGGCCAGCACGATCCGCGCCGCGCCCCGGGCCCGGGCGATCCGGCAGGCCGCCCGCGCGGTCGAGCCGGTGGCCACGCCGTCGTCGACGACCACGGCGGTCCGGCCCGCGACGTCGACGGGAGTGCGGTCGCCCCGATAGCGGGCGGCCCGCTGGGCGAGCACCTCGCGCTCGTGTCGCTCGACCCGGTCCAGCGCCGCCTCGCCGACGCCCGTGAGGCGCAGCACCTCCTCGTTGATCACCCGTACGTCGCCCTCGCCGATCGCGCCCATGCCCAGCTCAGGCTGGTCGGGCACGCCCAGCTTGCGCACCAGGCAGACGTCCAGGGGCGCGTCGAGCGCCTCGGCGACCGCCGCGCCAACCGGCACCCCGCCGCGCGGCAGTCCCAGCACCACGACGTCCTGACCCCTCAGGTACTCGAGGCGGGCGCCCAACATCCGCCCCGCTTCGATTCGGTCGGTGAAGAGCACGGCAGGGCTCCGTCATCCCTGGGTCGGCCAGAGGGGCGCGGGAGTGTCCATCTCGGTCGCACCCATCTCCTTCATGTCGCCCGAGGCCGCGCGCAGCAGCAGCCGGCCCATGGCGATCAGCGCACGTCCGGCCGCGAGTTCGTCACCGATCTCGGGCACCGCCGTGTCGTAGGGGCTTCTGCGGGCCTCCGCGTGGCTCTCCAGGACGTTGTCCCCGGTGTCCAGGATGATCCGGGCCGTGGTGTCCGGGTCGTGTTCGGACAGGTACAGGTTCAGCCGCCATTCCTTGACGGACGGAGGACGGTTGCTCACGGGTCGAGTCATCGTCCGTCTCTCCTCACTGCGCTGCGAGGCAACGGGACGCACCGGCGCGTCTCCTCTTCCACTGTGCACCGCACCGGCGGCAGGCGCCTCCCCGGTCACGGGCAGAATGTGGGCCATGACCACGCGCACCTGCCCCTGCGGCCGACCCGAGTCCTACGACGCCTGCTGCGGCCGCTTCCACTCGGGGTCCGCCGCCGCGCCGACCGCCGAGGCGCTGATGCGGTCGCGGTACAGCGCGTTCGTGAAGGGGGACACCGGGTATCTGCTGCGGACCTGGCATCCCCGGACCCGGCCGGAGCGGCTGGACCTGGACCCGGGCATGAGGTGGACGGGGCTGGAGATCCTCGGCGGCACCGACGGGTCCGCCTTCCACACCACCGGCACCGTGACGTTCCGCGCCTCCTACCGCGGCGGCTCGCTGCACGAGCGCAGCCGGTTCGAGCGGGTGGACGGGGCCTGGGTGTACGTCGACGGGGACTTCCTCGACTAGGGCGCCAGGATGTCCAGTTCCTGGAGGGCGCCCACGGTGATCTCGCGGGTCAGCTGCTCGGCGCGGGCGGCGTCGCCCGCGCGCACCGCCTCCGCGACCTGCACGTGCAGGGTCACGGCAGCCGGGTCGGGGTCCTCGAACATCACCTCGTGATGGGTGCGCCCGGCCAGCACCTCCGCGACGACGTCGCCGAGGCGGGCGAACATCTCATTGCCCGAGGCCGTGAGGATGACCCGGTGGAAGGCGACGTCGTGGACCAGGTACTCCTCCAGCCGGTGGCCGCGTGAGGTGGACACCATGCCCAGTGCGCACTCGGTGAGTTCGGCGCACTGCTCGGCCGTGGCGTTCCTCGCGGTCAGGCCCGCCGCAACCGGCTCGATCGCCGAGCGCAGCACGGTCAGGGAACGCAGCTGGTGCGGGCGGTCGGCGCCCGCGAGGCGCCAGCGGATGACCTGCGGATCGTAGACGTTCCACGCGGCCTTGGGGCGGACCGTCACGCCCACCCGGCGGCGGGACTCGACCAGGTGCATGGACTCCAGCACCCGAACCGCCTCGCGCATCACGGAACGTGACACCTCGAAGTGCTGTGCCAGCTCGTCGGTGCGCAGAACGCTGCCCGGCGGGTACTCGCCCGCGGTGATCGCGGGACCGAGGGTGTCCAGTACGCGGCCGTGCAGCCCCCGGCCCGGTGTGCTCATGCACTCAGAGTACGGGGTGGATCACAGAGCTTAAAAGTCAGACTTATATGTCACACACTCTTGAATTAGTCGTACCAATGGGTTTCAGTGTGGCGACGCCGGCCGTCGGCGTCGGATGTCGAGGAAGACAGCGAGGCAGTCATGTGCACCCCCCAGGTCGTCGTCGTGATGGGCGTCGCCGGGACGGGCAAGACCACGATCGGTCCTCTGCTCGCAGCCCGGCTGGGCGTCCCGTACGCCGAGGGCGACGACTTCCACCCCAAGGCCAACATCGACAAGATGTCGGCCGGGATCCCGCTCGAGGACGCCGACAGGTGGCCGTGGCTCGACGCCATCGGCCACTGGGCGCACGGGCGGGACGGGCTCGGCGGGGTGGTCAGCAGCTCGGCGCTGAAGCGGTCGTACCGGGACCGGCTCCGGGCCGTGGCGCCCGGGATCGTGTTCGTGCACCTGACGGGCGACCGGGGGCTCATCGAGGACCGGATGTTCCACCGGCAGGGTCACTTCATGCCGACCGCCCTGCTGGACTCCCAGTTCGCCACCCTCCAGCCCCTGGAGTCCGACGAGCCGGGAGTCGCCGTGGACGTCAGCGGCAGCCCCGAGGAGATCGCCGACCGAGCCGTGAAGGCACTCGACGCGTTTTCCGAGACCTCCGAGTAGCACCCCACCCCCGTCCCCCGTACCTGCAAGGGAACCCCCGTGACCAGACTCAGTGTCGAGATGCTGGCAGCGGACACCGTCCAGCCCATCACCTCGGCCGGCCACGCCCAGCTCGGCATAGCCGTCCTGACGGGCATCGCCGTCATCGTCCTGCTCATCACCAAGTTCAAGCTTCATGCCTTCCTGGCGCTGACCATCGGGTCGCTGGTCCTCGGGGCCGTCGCCGGGGCACCGCTGGACAAGGCCATCACCAGCTTCACCACCGGGCTCGGCGCCACGGTGGCCGGCGTGGGCGTCCTGATCGCGCTCGGGGCGATCCTGGGCAAGCTCCTCGCCGACTCCGGCGGCGCCGACCAGATCGTCGACACGATCCTCGCCAAGGCGGGCAGGCGTGCGATGCCGTGGGCGATGGTGCTGATCGCGTCCGTGGTCGGCCTGCCGCTGTTCTTCGAGGTCGGCATCGTGCTGCTGATCCCGGTCGTGCTGATGGTCGCCAAGCGCGGCAACTACTCCCTGATGCGCATCGGTATCCCGGCGCTGGCCGGTCTGTCCGTGATGCACGGCCTGATCCCGCCGCACCCCGGTCCGCTGGTCGCGATCGACGCGGTCGGCGCCAACCTGGGCGTGACCCTGGCGCTCGGCATCGTTGTCGCCATACCGACGGTGATCATCGCCGGTCCGGTCTTCTCCCGGTTCGCCGCGCGCTGGGTGGACGTCCCGGCCCCCGACCGCATGCTCCCGCAGCGCGCCTCCACCTCCGAGGAGTTGGAGCGCCGGCCCGGCTTCGGCGCGACGCTCGCCACCATGCTGCTGCCCGTGGTGCTGATGCTCGCCAAGGCGCTGGTGGACATCGTCGTCGACGACCCCACCGACATGACCCAGCGGATCTTCGACGTCGTCGGCTCCCCGCTGATCGCGCTGCTCGCCGCGGTGATCGTCGGCTTCTTCACGCTGGGCCGGGCCGCCGGGTTCGGCAAGGAGCGGCTCCAGCAGACGGTCGACAGGGGCCTGATGCCCATCGCGGGCATCCTGCTGATCGTCGGCGCGGGCGGCGGCTTCAAGCAGACGCTGATCGACTCCGGCGTCGGCCAGATGATCCTGGACATCTCCAAGGACTGGTCGATCCCGGCGCTGCTGCTGGCCTGGCTGATCGCGGTGGCGATCCGGCTGGCCACCGGCTCGGCGACGGTGGCGACGATCTCCGCGGCCGGTCTGGTCGCGCCGCTCGCGGCCGAGATGTCGACCACCCACACCGCCCTGCTGGTCCTCGCCATCGGCGCCGGCTCGCTCTTCTTCAGCCAGGTCAACGACGCCGGCTTCTGGCTGGTGAAGGAGTACTTCGGGCTGAGCGTCGGACAGACCGGCAAGACCTGGTCAGTGATGGAGACGATCATCTCGGTGGTCGCCGGCGGTCTGGTCCTGCTGCTGTCCCTGGTGATCTAGGAACGGTACGGCGATGACGGCTCACCCCCTCTTCGACATCGGCGGCCGTACGGCCCTGGTCACCGGCTCCAGCCGCGGCATCGGCCTGGCGCCGGCCCGGGGCCTGGCCGAGGCCGACTGCACGGTGGTCCTCAACGGGCGCGACCCGGACCGGCCGGGCCGAAGCGGCCGCGGAACTCCCCGGGGACCGCATCCGCACGGCGGCCTTCGACGTGACCGCCGACGGTCCGTCCGTGACCGCCGGGATCGCGGACGTCGAGGAGCGGGTGGGCCCGCTCGACATCCTCGTCGACAATGCGTTCCGCTTCGCCGCCGAGTTCGACGAGGCACCGCGGCTGCCGGCGGCCCGCGTCGAACTCGACGGACTGATCAGCGCGGTCGTTCCGGTACGGCAGGCCGAGGCGGCGTTCGCCCTGGCCGCCGACCGGAGCCGGTCGTGCAAGGCGCTCCTTGACTTCGCGAACTAGACCGCCGCAGCTGCCGTGCCCGGCATCGGCAGTGGCGGCAGCGCCGCCCCGTACACCCACGCCTCGAACAGCCCGTCCACCGGCTCCTCCGCGAACCGGGCCACGTGCGCCGTGAACGCCGGCGTCGTCACCGAGCCGTTCCGGTGCAGTCGTACCCAGCTGCGCACCATGAGGAAGAACGCCTCGTCGCCCAGCGCGCAGCGCACCGCGTGCAGGGTCAGCCCGCCCCGCTCGTAGAGCCGGTCGTCGAACATCGACTTGCGGCCGGGGTCGGCCAGCCGGAGGTCCTGCGGCAGCGCGGACAGCAACCGGTGTGCGGCGGCGGCCTGTTGCTGGGCGCTGCGGCCGCCCGAACGCTCGGACCACAGCCACTCCGCGTACTTGGCGAAGCCCTCGTTCAGCCAGATGTGCCGCCAGTCGGCGATGGACACGCAGTTGCCGAACCACTGGTGCGCCAGCTCGTGCGCCACCAGCCGTTCCGAACCCCGCGCCCCGTCCACGTGGTTGGAACCGAACAGCGACAACCCCTGTGCCTCGACGGGCACATCGAGTTCCTCCTCGGTGACCGCGACCGCGTACTCGTCGAACGGGTACGGCCCGAACAGGTCCTGGAACAGCTCCATCATCGCGGGCTGCCGCGCGAAGTCCCGGGAGAACTCGGGCAGCAGATGCGCCGGGATGTGCCCGTGCTGCGGGATGCCGCCCGGCCCCGGGTCGCCCAGCAGCACCGTCTGGAACTTGCCGATCGCGAGACCGACCAGATAGCTGGACGTGGGCGCGGCCTGCTCGTACACCCAGGTGGTCGTCGAGGCCTTCGTCGTACGCGTCAGCAGGCGCCCGCCCGCGACCACCGCGTACGCCGACGGCGTGGTGACCGAGATCAGGTACGACGCCTTGTCGGCCGGCCGGTCGTTGCACGGGTACCAGGACGGCGCCCCGATCGGCTGGCTCGCCACCAGCGCCCCGTCCGACAGCTCCTCCCAGCCGATCCCGCCCCAGGGGCTCGACACCGGGCTGGGGTTCCCGGACCAGTGCACCTCGACCGTGAAGGCGGCCCCGGCCCGGATCGGCTTGGCCGGGCGGATGCGCAGCCTGCCGCCACGGTGCGTGTAGTGCGGCTGCCGGCCGTCCACCCGCACCCGGCCGATCTTGAAGTCGGCCAGGTTGAACTGGAACTCGGTGAGCGCCGTCCGTCCCGCGATGGCGTTGATCCGGGCGGTGCCCGCCAGCCGGTTCGGGCCCGGGCGGTAGTCCAGCGTGAGCTCGTAGCGGTGCACCCGGTAGCGGAAGTCACCGTTGTCCGGGAAGTACGGGTCCGGGCCGACCGACTGCTGAACTGCCACTGCTGTGTCCGCTCCCTGCGCTGTGCCACCACTCCGTGCCGGTGCACCGCCCACCGGCCCCGAGAAGGCTGCGCTCACGGACGCCATGCCTCGATCGGGTTGCCGAGCCAGCGGGTGTCGTCCGGGACGGACTCCGCGGCCATGACGAGCGACGCGGGACCCAGGGTCGTACGGGCCCCGACCGCACTGCCGGGCAGCACGATCCCGCCAGGGCCCAGCGTGGCGCCCTCACGGAGGACCACAGTATCCGTCCGCAAGATCCGGTCGTGGAAGAGGTGAGTCTGCAGGACACAGCCGCGGTTCACGGTGGCCGCGTCCTCCAGGGTCACCAGGTCCGTCTCCGGCAGCCAGTAGCTCTCCACCCAGACGCCCTTGCCGATGCGGGCGCCGAGCCCGCGCAGCCAGGCCGTCATCACCGGGGTCCCCGGCACGGCACCGGCCAGCCACGGCACGGCCAGCACCTCGACGAACGTGTCCGCCAGCTCGTTGCGCCACACGAAGGAACTCCACAGCGGATGCTCCCCGGTGCGGTGCCGCCCCACCAGCAGCCACTTCGCCACGATCGAGGTGAGCGCGGCCGCGGCCCCGGCCGCGAGCAGCACCGGCCCCGAGAGCAGCGGCGCCCACGGCCCCAGCGCACACAGCGCCGCCACCGTCAGCGCGGCCAGCGCCGCCGAGCAGAACACCGGCACGATCCGGCACAGCTCCACCAGACCGCGCGCCCACAGCAGCCGGGCGGGCGGGTCGTAGGTACGGCTCTGGTCCCCGCCGGTGGCACTGCGCGGCAGCTTCACCGGCGGCAGCCCCAGATACGAGGTGCCCTTCTTCGCCTTCTTGGGCGTCGCCGACAGCACGCCGACCAGACCGCCGTCCGGCACGCTCCGCCCCGGCGCGGTCATCCCGGAGTTCCCGAGGAAGGCCCGCCGCCCGATCTCCGCGTGCCCGATCCGCACCCAGCCGCCACCCAGCTCGTACGGCGCGGTCAGCGTGTCGTCCGCGAGGAACGCCCCGTCGCCGACCGTGGTCAGGCTCGGCAGCGCGAGCACGGTCGACACCTCGGCGCCCCGCCCGACACGCATCCCCAGCAGCCGCAGCCACACCGGCGTGACCAGCCCGGCGTACAGCGGGAACAGTGTTTCCCGGGACCGGTCCATCAGCTGCGTCACGGTCCACGCCTGCCAGCCGACCCGGCTGTGCGTCGGATGCGTGCCCTTGCGCAGCCCCAGGCTGAGCAGGCGCACGGCGATCAGGATCAGCAGCGCGTACGCCAGCCCGTAGGCGAGCGTGGCCGGGACGAGCCCGAGCGCGGCCCCGTGCAGAGTCCGGGCGAGGGAGGCGCCGGGCGTCACGAAGAGCCGGGCGACCAGCAGCGCGGCCACGCCCGCGACGAGGGGCAGGGCGTTGAGCGCGATGCCCGTCACGCCGTACATGACCCGCCAGTACGTGCCGCGCTGCGGCCGCTCCTTCGGCCAGTTGCGCTTGGCCTTGCCGAGCTTGACCGCGGGCGCGCCCGCCCACCGCTGACCGGTGGGCACCTGCCCGGTGACCGCCGACCCCGGTGCCACCTCGGCCCGCTTGCCGACCCGCGCACCCGGGAACAGCATGCTGCGCGTCCCGACGACGGCGTGCGCGCCGACCCGCACCGGACCGACCTCCAGCCGGTCACCGTCCAGCCAGTACCCGCGCAGGTCCACCTCGGACTCCACGGCGGCCCCGCGCCCCAGCCGGAGGAGGCCGGTGACCGGCGGCAGCGAGTGCAGGTCCACCTCGGGCCCGACCCGGGCGCCCAGCGCCCGCGCGTACCGCTCGAGCCATGAGCCGGTCAGCGAGGTGGCCCCGCTGAACTCGGCCAGCCGCTCGGCGGTCCACAGCCGCAGATGCACGCTCCCGCCGCGCGGGTACCGCCCGGGCTCCAGGCCCCGCAGCAGCAGCCGCGCCCCGCCCGCCGCGAGCGCGATCCGGCCGGGCGGGCTGAAGAACAGCAGGGCGCCGGCCCCGAGCAGCCACCAGGGGGCGGTCGGCAGCCAGGCGTAGCCGGGCAGCAGGTTCCCGACGGCGGCCAGGGCCACCGTCCAGCGCAGCCCGAGCAGCGTGAACAGCGGGACGAGCAGCAGGAGCTGGACGGCCTGGGCGCGCACCGGCACCGGCTCGACCGTCCGCTGCGCGCCGTCGTCCTGCGCCGAGGCCTCCAGGCGCCGGGCCAGCTTGCGCAGGGTGGGCTGCTGGTAGATGTCGAGGACGGCGGCGCTCGGGTAGCGGGTGCGCAGCCGACTGGTGAGCTGGGCGGCGGCCAGGCTGCTGCCGCCGATCGCGAAGAAGTCGTCGGAGGCGCTGGTCACCGGGATGCCCAGCACCTCGGCCCACTGCTCGGCGAGCCAGGCCTCGGTGCCGTACAGATCGGCCTTGGGGGCCTCCAGGCCCTCCAGCGGCCACGGCAGGGCGCCTCGGTCCACCTTCCCGGACGTCCGGGTCGGCAGCTCGGCGACGGGCGCGAGCAGCGGCACCAGCGCGGCGGGCAGCTCCGCGCGCAGCTTCTCGACGGCGGCCGCCTGGTCCCAGCCGTCCTGGGTGACGACGTACCCGACGAGGAGCTGGTTGCCGCTACGGGCGGTGCGCACCGCGGCGGCGGCCCCCGCGACACCGGGCAGCGCCTGCAGCGCGGCATCCACCTCGCCGAGCTCGATCCGCCGGCCGCCGAGCTTGATCTGCTCGTCGGCCCGCCCCAGGAAGATCAGTCCCTCGGGCTCGGCCTTGACCAGGTCGCCACTGCGATACGCCCGCTCCCAGCCCAGCGACTCCAGCGGCGCGTACTTCTCCGCGTCCTTCCCGGGATCGAGATACCGGGCGAGTCCGACCCCGCCGATCACGAGCTGCCCGCTGCCCCCCAGGGGCACGGGCTCCCCGCTCTCGTCGACGACCGCGAGCTCCCATCCGTTCAGCGGCAGCCCGATCCGCACCGGCTCCTCACCCGTGAGGAGCGCCGCACAGGCCACGACGGTCGCCTCGGTCGGCCCGTAGGTGTTCCACACCTCGCGCCCCTCGGTGACCAGCCGCTGCGCCAGCTCGGGCGGGCAGGCCTCGCCGCCGAAGATCAGCAGCCGTACGTCGTTGAGGGTCTCGGGCTCCCACAGCGCGGCCAGCGTGGGCACGGTCGACACGACCGTGATCTCCTGCTCGACCAGCCAGGGCCCCAGATCGGCACCGCTCCTGACCTGCGACCGCGGCACGGGCACCAGACAGGCGCCGTACCGCCAGGCCAGCCACATCTCCTCGCAGGACGCATCGAACGCGACGGACAGACCCGCCATGACCCGGTCGCCGGGCCCGATCGGCTCCTCAGTGAGGAAGAGGGCCGCCTCCGCGTCCACGAACGCGGCGGCGCTGCGGTGCGTGACGGCCACGCCCTTCGGCTTCCCGGTGGACCCGGAGGTGAAGATGATCCAGGCGTCGTGCTCGACACCGGGCCGGGCGGCGGGGGAGCCCGCGGCGCCCTGGGTGGTGACGGTGTGCCCGGCCCCGACGACAGCCCGTACGGCCGCCTCCCCGAACACCAACTCGGCCCGCTCGTCCGGGTCCTCGGCGTCCACGGGGACGTAGGCGGCGCCGGCGGCGAGCACGGCGAGAATCGCCACGTACAGCTCGTTGGTCCCGGAGGGAACCCGCACCCCCACCCGGTCCCCGAGCCCGACGCCCGCCTCGGCGAGCCGCCGCCGCAACCGCTCCACCTCCACGGCCAGACCGCGGTAGGTGAGGCGGTGGGTGCCGTCGTCCAGGGCGAGTTCATCGGGGTACGACCGCACGGAGGCGTCGAAGACGTCGACCAGCGTGCGCGGTGAGGCGGCGGGCCCCGCGGAGAAGCGTGCCCTGTCGCCGAACTGCGTGCGGAACTCTTCGTCGAGCAGGCCGAGAGCGCTGCTCTCGTCTATGGCTGCCATCGGTCCTCGCGTCTCGATCCCGGAGGCCTCCGGGGCGCTGGCGGGCCCGCAGGTCTGCCTGGGGTTGTCCGGCTCCAGCTCGGTAACAAGCCGGAAATATTAGTACGACGCTAGGCTTTGCCTCTTGGTCCAGCCACTCGGGAAGCCTGTCCGGGTGAGTGGGGGCGGACCGCACCGACAGTGCTGACCTGCTGTTTTCATGCTCCACGAGAGATGCCCCACACGCACCGCAAGGGAGCGGACACACAGGGCAATTCGTGTCGCCGTCAGCTCCCGCCGCCGGCCGCGAACTCCGCCACGAGTTCCCGCAGGGGCTGTGCCGCCTGCTCGGGCGCCGGCCGGGTGTCGATGCCCAGGACCCCGGATCGTCCGGGGTGCCGGCCGCCCGGTGTCGTGTATCCGGCTATGTGCGTGAGGAGCTGGTGCCGGTCTCGTCGCTCGTCCTGATGGCCGGGACCTCGGCGACCTCCACCTGCCGCCCGCCGAACTCCTGCGCCGCCCGCGCGGCCGTCCGCTGGACGACCACTTCCCAGAGTCGGTCCCTCCGCAGCAGTGGGCTCCCCGCGGGCGGCCCGCGGTCGTGCAGCAGGTCGGTCACCCCGCCGCCGCCCAGGACCAGCCGGGCCCAGGTGTGGGCAGGCCGGTAGCGGGAGTTGAGCCAGGTTCTCCCAGGTGTCCACGCGCCGTTCGAAGTTCCGCACGTGCAGCCGGTCGACGACGCCGTAGCGGTGCGTCAGCTGCGCCCGCAGGTCAAGCTGCCCGCGCAGCACCGGCTGCACCTGCTCGGTCCGTACGTAGTCACGCCGCAGCCCCTCGTCGAGCAGCGCCCGGCACTCGGTGGGCAGGGCGTGCGGGACGAGGGCGGCGTAACCGGCGCTGCCCGTCAGCCACTTCCCGGTGGCCGGGTCGTCGAACGGCAGCCGGGTGTCGCGCGCAGCAGAGCCAGGACATCTGCCGGGCACCGGAGATGGCCGTCTTCGGAGCGACGTTCAGACGCACGCGCTGCAGCCGGAGCCGGTCCTTGTCGAGGAGTCCGGTGAGGACCCGCCGATCGGCCTCGGTGAGTTCGTCGGGCTCCGGCACGACGGACCTGTGCTCCGCCACGAAGACGTCCCTGAGCCCCGAGCGGCGCTCACCGCTCGACCACCCGCTGCCGGACCTGCTCGGCCCGCTCCAGTAAGGGGACGGGGGAAAAGCAGAGGGCCCCTGATCAACAGGGGCCCTCACTGGTGTCCGAGGGGGGACTTGAACCCCCACGCCCGATAAAGGGCACTAGCACCTCAAGCTAGCGCGTCTGCCATTCCGCCACCCGGACAAGGTGTCTGTCGTGCGGGGTTTCCCTCGCGGCGACGAAGGAAACATTACCAGGCTTTCGAGGGTGGCTGATCACACCCCGTCCGGCGGTCCGGGCCCGCGTGAACGGCGTGTGACGGGCCGGGGCCGGTCTTGGGCCCGGGGCCGGGCCGGAGAGAGGATGAGGGGGACCACCAGCAGACAGCGGAAGGACGCAGCGTGAGCGAGACGGACACGGCCAAGGGCGTCACCGGCGAGGACGAGGTCGTGGACCTCTGCCGCGAGCTGATCCGGTTCGACACCAGCAACTACGGCGACCACTCGGGCCCCGGCGAGCGCCAAGCGGCCGAGTACGTCGCGGAGAAGCTCGCCGAGGTCGGGCTGGAGCCGAAGATCTTCGAGTCGCACCCGGGGCGCGCCTCCACCGTGGCCCGGATCGAGGGCGAGGACCCCTCCCGGCCCGCGCTGCTCATCCACGGCCACCTGGACGTCGTACCGGCCAACGCCGACGACTGGACCCACCACCCCTTCTCCGGTGAGGTCACCGACGGATGCGTGTGGGGCCGCGGGGCCGTCGACATGAAGGACATGGACGCCATGACCCTCGCGGTCGTGCGCGACCGGCTGCGCAGCGGGCGGCGGCCGCCGCGGGACATCGTGCTCGCCTTCCTCGCCGACGAGGAGGCCGGCGGCACGTACGGCGCCCGGCACCTGGTCGACAAGCACCCGGACCTGTTCGAGGGCGTCACCGAGGCGATCAGCGAGGTGGGCGGCTTCTCCTTCACGGTGAACGAGCAGCGGCGGCTGTACCTGATCGAGACAGCCCAGAAGGGCATGCACTGGATGAGGCTGACCGTGGCCGGCACCGCCGGACACGGGTCGATGATCCACCGGGACAACGCCATCACCGAGCTGTCCGAGGCCGTCGCCCGGGTCGGCCGGCACAGGTTCCCGGTGCGGGTCACCAAGACCACCCGGGCCTTCCTCGACGAGCTGGGGGACGCGCTCGGCACCGAGCTGGACCCGGAGGACATGGAGTCCACCCTGGCCAAGCTCGGCGGGATCGCGAAGCTGATCGGCGCGTCCCTGTCCAACACCGCCAACCCCACCCAGCTGAACGCCGGTTACAAGGTCAACGTCATCCCCGGCGAGGCCACTGCGCACATCGACGGACGGTTCCTGCCGGGCCACGAGGAGGAGTTCCTCGCCGACCTCGACCGGCTGCTCGGGCCCAACGTCCGCCGCGAGGACGTGCACGCCGACAAGGCGATCGAGACCACCTTCGACGGGGCGCTCGTCGAGGCCATGCAGTCCTCGCTGCTGGCCGAGGACCCGACCGCCAAGGCGATCCCCTACACGCTCTCCGCCGGGACCGACGCCAAGTCCTTCGACGACCTCGGCATCCGCGGCTTCGGCTTCGTGCCGCTCAAGCTGCCGCCGGAGCTGGACTTCGCCGGCATGTTCCACGGCGTGGACGAGCGGGTGCCGGTGGACGGGCTGAAGTTCGGCGTGCGAGTGCTTGACCGGTTCATCGACGCGTCGTGAAGTCTTGGGCCCAGGTATTCGGGCGCCCGTACGAGATCTCCTGAGAAGAGTGAATGCGACGATAAGCTCGTAGCTCCATTACTCCCTCCTCGTTACAGGTGATGCGATGCCGCACTGTGGATCGCATTTGCCTACAAGGAGGAATAATGATCAAGAAGGTCGTCGCTGCCGCCGCTGCCACCGGTGGTCTGGTTCTCGCCGGCGCGGGCCTGGCCGTCGCCGACTCGGGTGCCCAGGGTGCCGCCGTGCACTCGCCGGGCGTCATTTCCGGCAACGTCGTCCAGGTGCCCGTGCACGTTCCGGTGAACGTGTGCGGCAACACGATCAACGTGATCGGGCTCCTGAACCCCGCCTTCGGCAACACCTGCATCAACGACTGACGCCGACTTTCTCAGGAGCGTCCATCGCGAGCCGTGGGGGGGGGGGGGGGCGCCCCCCCCCCCCCCCGCCCCCCGGGGGCTGTGTGGGGTCGCGCAAATGTTGGGTTGGGGGGGGGCTGGAGGGCGGGGGGGGGGGGGGACATAGAGCCGACGCCACCCC
>NZ_JBIWPG010000005.1:135846-384787 GCF_044768135.1 Streptomyces sp. NPDC101165
CCCGGGGCCCACCCCCCCCACCCCCCCCGCCCGCCGACTGTCCCCGGGGCGCCCACGGCCGGGGGGCGGCCCGGGCCGGCCCGCCCGGCGCCCCGCGCCCGACGGGTCTTTTTCCGCGGAACTCATTTTCGTGGAATGCACGGAGAATCGAAGGCAGGGGGGAATCCAGAAATGCGACAGAGCACCCGCAAGGGTCTGATGACCATGGCGGCCGCCACCGGTGTGATCGCCGCCGCGAGTGGCTACGCCCAGGCCGACTCGGGCGCGGCCGGCTCCGCGACCGGCTCGCCCGGCGTACTGTCCGGCAACACGGTGCAGGCGCCGGTGCACGCGCCGGTGAACGTGTGCGGCAACACGGTGAACGTGGTCGGGCTCCTCAACCCGGCCGTGGGCAACAAATGCGCCAATGACGGCGGCAGCGACGCGGGAGGATACGGCGACTCGGGCGGCCACGGCGGCTCCGGTGGTTCGCACGCGAGCGGCCACACCAGTGACTCGCCCGGCGTACTGTCCGGCAACACGGTGCAGGCGCCGGTGCACGCGCCGGTGAACGTGTGCGGCAACACGGTGAACGTGGTCGGGGCCCTCAACCCGGCCGTGGGCAACAAATGCGCCAATGACGGCGGCAGCGACGCGGGGGGATACGGCGACTCGGGCGGCCACGGTGGCTCCGGTGGTTCGCACGCGGGCGGTCACACCAGCGACTCGCCGGGCGTCGGCTCGGGCAACACGGTCCAGGTGCCGATCGACGTCCCGGTGAACGTGTGCGGCAACAGCGTGGACGTCGTCGGGGCAGGCAACGCCACCACGGGCAACGACTGTGCCAACGGCGGCGGTCAGCAGAGCCGGCCGCCGGGTGGCGGGCACGGCAACCCAGGCGGTCCGGGCGAGCCGGGGCATCCCGGACATCCGGGTCAGCCCGGTCAGCCGGGCCACCCTGGGACCCCTGGCCACCCCGGCACGCCCGGTCAGCCCGGGCACCCGGGAACTCCGGGCCACCCGGGGACCCCGCCCGCCAACGGCGGCCACACCCCCCACGGCTCGTCCCAGGTCGAGCAGCAGGGCGGACACTCCAGCACGTACCTGAGCACCGACCAGCTCGCCCACACCGGTAGCGACCTGCCGCTGGGCCTCGCGCTGCCGGCCGGTGCGGGCGCGCTGCTCGCGGGCGCCGTGCTGTACCGCAAGGCACGGGCCTCGGCGTAGCGCGACAGCGGCCGGAAAACGGAGCGGGCCCTGCCAGGACGGCGGGGCCCGCTCCGTTCATGCGTGCTGTCTCACCACGTGGCCCGCACCTGGCGGATGATTCGCCGGCGCAACCGCACCCTGCGGCTGCCGTCTCGCAGCAGGCTCAGTCGGTCCAACTCCCAGTGTCCGTACTCGGCATGGTCCGTCAGCAGACGTGTCGCCTCCTTGCGGGACACCCCGCGCGGTACGTACACGTCGACAAATTCGTATTCCGGCATCGCATCTATTGTGCGGGCTGGTGCCCGGTACGGATAGCGTCTGCACTATGTCTGATGCTGCGCAGCCCACCGCTGCCGAGGTACGCGCCGCCGCCGAGGCGGTCAAGACCGCGCTCGACCGTCACCTGGCGGCGGTCGAACGCAGGTCGGGGGAGGACGACCCGGCCGTCTACGAGGCGTTCAACGAGCTGGCCGCGGCCGCCGAGGCGTACGACGAGCTGCTCTACGACCGCTACGACGAGGTCACGCCCTTCGAGATCCCCGGTGCGGACGACTCGCTGCCCCCGTACGCGGGCCCCGAGGAACCGAACGCGGTCAGTGTGCTGATCCGACGCGACTACTCCGTGGCGGAGCCCCAGCGGCTGCTGGCGCAGGCCCAGCGGGTCGAAGCGGTGGAGTACGAGGGCGCCGGCGGCGCGGGGGAGGACACCGCCGGTACGGTCCACGGGGCCCTGGGCGTCCTGTTCGGCGAGTTCGAACCGGACGAGATCGCTTCCCGGCACAAGGAGTTCGGCCTGGAGGAGGGCGACTCCACGCTCTGGGTCACGGCCGCGGACGAGCCGGCCGAGCCCGGGGAGTGGCTGGAGGCGCCGTTCGAGCAGGCCGACCCGCAGCGGGTGGTGTGCCGGTTCGACGTCAGCGCGGTGTTCGACGAGGACGTCTCCGACGACATCGACGAGGAGGACGACCTCGAGTTCGACGGCGAGGAGGACGAGGACGAGGACCTGGAGCCGATCGACGCCGAGCGGTGAGCTGAGGCGGCGGTGCCGTGGGGCCGGACATGCGTACGGCACCGCCGGAATCCGCCGCTGTGGACGATCGACCTTGTGACTGATCGCCGTTGCGGCGGAGAGGACGTCAGCCGGCCGACGGGACCTGCGTGCGCAGCAGCGACTGCAGCCGTGTCGTACGGGGCTTGGCCGAGACCTCGGCGACCGCCTTCGGCAGGGCCTGCTCCACACCGTGCACCACCGACAGGTGCCGCTCCGCCCGGCCGAAGGCCGTGTACACCCACGGTCTGCTGAGCGTCTGCGCGGCGTCGCCGGGCAGCACGACCACCGCGGCCGGCCAGCGGCCACCCACCGCCTGGTGCGCGGTCAGCGCCCAGCCGTGCCGTACGCACTGCTCCACCCGCTCCCGCGGTACGACGACGGGAGCGCCCGCGCACTCCAGGTGCAGCCCGTCGGCGTCGGCGTTCACCACCCGGCCCGGAACCGTACGGCCCGGGGCGGGGGAGTAGGCGATCCGGTCGCCGGCGTCGAAGCCGCCGAAGCGGCCGGGGCCCGGGTTGAGGCGTTCCTTCAAAGCGGAGTTGAGCTTCCGGGTGCCCGCCGCGCCGCCGTGGCCCGGGGTGATCACCACGGTCTGCTCGGCCGGAACACCGATGGCCCGCGGCACCGAGTCCGCGACCAATTGCACGGTGCGGTGCACGGCCTCGCCGGCGTCCCGCACCGGGACGATGACGATCTCCTTGCCGGGCGCCTCGACCTGGTTCAGCTCGCCGACGCCGATGCCGGAGACCAGCTCGCCGAGCGGACCGGGGTCCGGGGTGCGGGAGGCGATCTGCGGGCAGGCACGGGCCGCGAGCAGATCGGCGAAGACCCGCCCGGGTCCGGCCGACCACAGCACCACGGGGTCGCCGCTCAGCACCAGACGGGCGCCGTCGGGCAGCGACTCCACCAGCATCGCGGCGCTCTCCACGTCGAGTTGGGGCGCGTCGAGCACGATCAGCAGGTCGAGGTCCAGGGCGCCGTCCGCGTCCCGGCCGGGGCCCTCGGCACCGGACAGGAGACCGGCGACGGTGCCCACGGCCGCTTCCGCGCCCTCGCCCACCAGCGCGGCGAGGCGACGGCTGCCGTCGGCGGTGTGGCAGCCGGCGAAGGCCCGTAGACCGGCGGCGCGGGCGGCGCCGAGCAGGGCGGCCGGTTCGGCGCGGGCCGCCTCGGTGCCGGTGTGCAGCACCAGACCGTGCCCGGCAACCGCGCGGGCCAGCTCGGCAGCACCGCCGGACGCCCCGGCCGCGGCCGCCTCCCACCGCTCGGCAGCTTCCTTGGACGGCGAGTTGACCAGGCGGGCCAGGCCGTCGGCGAGGCTCTCCTCGGCGAGCGCGTACCGCTCCAGGCCGACGAGGACGCGGACCGGGCGCTCCGCCTCCTCGCCGTCCTCCTCCTGCGGGGCCGGGGCGCCGGGCTCCTCCAGGGCGTCCTGGAAGACCAGCGCCTCGCCCTCGGCAATCGTGTCCTGCACGGCCGCGTCCGCGTCGGGCACGCCCCGCTGGGCCAGGGCGGCGGTGAGCGCCGGCAGTTCCAGGGCGGTGTGCCCGGCCAGCGCCGCCTGCTCCAGCAGCCAGACGGTCACCGCGCGGACCCGCCGCTCGTCGTCCGGACCGCACGCCGCGCCGAGCAGCGCCCGGGCGAACCCGTCGGCCTGCTCCGGCCGTACGCCGTCGATCCGCAGCAGCTGCCAGGGGTCCTCCCGGAGCGCGGCGTCGGCGCCCTCGCCGAGGGCTGCCGCCACCTGGGCCGCGAGGGCCTCGGGCGCGCCGCCCTCGCGCAGCACGCTCCGCACGGTCTCGACGGCCTCGGCGGCGGGGGCAGCGGGTGCGGCGGCGGCCGGGGCGGGCTGCGGACGCCGTACGGGCTCCGGGGCGGGGCGGCGCGGGGCCGGCGCCGGCTCGGTGAAGGCCGTGGCGACCGGCTTCTCGCCGCTCTCCACCGCGCGGACCGCGGCGAGCAGGTCGGCGGCCTTGCCGCTCAGCTTGGTGCCGCTCTCGATGGGCCCCTTCCGCTCGGCCTTGCGCTGCTCGATCCGCTCCCGCTCGACCTGCTGCGCGGCCAGCTCTGCCTCGGCCTCCGACCGCCCGGGCGCGGCTTCGCCCTCGGCCGCCTCGCCGGCGGCGGTCTCGCCCTCCGCGGTCTCGGCGGCGGTGGTCCCACGGCTGTCGTCGGCCGCCGTGTCCTGCTCCGGGGTTTCCGGGCTCTCCGGCTTCTCCGGGGTCCCCGGCCCGGTGTCCTCCGTGGTCTCCGGCTCCGTGCTCACAGCGTGCTCCAGTCGTGATCGGGATAGCGGTGCACGGGCGCCGACACATCGTCGAGCGCCCGGCAGATCTCGTCAGGAAGACTAAGCGCCTCCACTGACAACGCCGCCGTGAGCTGCTGCGCGTTGCGCGCGCCGACGATCGGGGCGGCGACTCCGGGCCGGTCCCGGACCCAGGCGAGGGCCACCTGGAGCGGGGTGACCGCGAGCCCGTCGGCGGCCGTCTGTACCGCGTCCACGATGCGCGTCGCGGTGTCGTCCAGATACGGCGCGACGAACGGCGCCAGATGCTCGGAGGCGCCGCGCGAGTCCGGGGGAGTGGTGTGCCGGTACTTGGCGGTCAGCACGCCGCGGCCCAGCGGGGAGGAGGGCAGCAGGCCGACGCCCAGGTCGAGCGCGGCGGGCAGCACCTCCCGCTCGACGCCACGCTGCAGCAGCGAGTACTCCAGCTGTGTGCTGGCCAGCCGGGTGCGGGTGCCCGGTGCGGCGAGCTGCCAGGTGGCCGCCTTGGCGAGCTGCCAGCCGCAGAAGTTGGAGACGCCCGCGTACCGGGCGCGACCGCTGCTCACCGCCAGGTCGAGGGCCTGGAGCGTCTCCTCGAGCGGGGTGTCGGGGTCGAAGGCGTGGACGTGCCAGATGTCGACGTGGTCCGTGCCGAGACGGGCCAGCGAGGCGTCCAGCGCGGCGAGCAGATGGCCGCGGGAGCCGTCGAAGCGCCGGTCGGGGTCGGGGACGCTACCCGCCTTGGTCGAGACCACCAGGTCCCGGCGCGGCACCAGACCGTCCATCAACTGTCCGAGCAGATACTCCGCCTCGCCGTCGCCGTACACGTCCGCGGTGTCGACGAGGGTTCCGCCGGCCTCCCAGAACGCCTTCAGCATGTCCGCGGCGTCGTGCTCGTCGGTGTCCCGGCCCCAGGTGAGGGTGCCGAGTCCGATCCGGGACACGCGCAGGCCTGTGCGGCCGAGATGCCTCTGCTCCATGTGCGCGAGATTACTGGCCAGAACTGGTGCGGTGGGTTGCCTGTGGACAACTCCGTCCGGTGTGATCGGCCCGGCCGGGTGCCCTCCGATCCCCGGCATGCCCTGCCCGTCCGCCCCGAGCCCGCGCTATGGTCTCCGCCAAGGGACGTTACTCACGGGTAAGGGGAATCGGTCATGCAGCTCGGGATCAACCTCGGCTACTGGGGTGCCGGGATGGACGCGGACAATCTGGCCGTGGCGCAGGAGGCCGAACGGCTCGGGTACTCCGTGTGCTGGGCCGCCGAGGCGTACGGCTCGGACGCGGCCACGGTGCTCACCTGGGTCGCCGCCCAGACCGAGCGCATCGACGTCGGCTCGGCCATCTTCCAGATCCCGGCCCGCCAGCCGGCGATGACGGCGATGACCGCGGCGACGCTGGACTCGCTGTCCAAGGGCCGTTTCCGGCTCGGCCTCGGCGTCTCCGGGCCGCAGGTCTCCGAGGGCTGGTACGGCGTCAAGTTCGACAAGCCGCTGGCCCGTACGCGCGAGTACGTGGAGATCGTCCGGAAGGCGATGACGCGCGAGCGGCTGTCGTACGAGGGCGAGCACTGGACGCTGCCGCTGCCCGGAGGTCCGGGCAAGCCGATCAAGCTGACGGTGCACCCGGAGCGCGAGCACATCCCGCTGTACATCGCCGCCATCGGCCCCAAGAACCTGGAGCAGACCGGTGAGATCGCCGACGGCGCGCTGCTGATCTTCCCCTCGGCCGAACACCTCGAGGACACCGCCGTCAAGTACCTGCGGGCCGGCCGGGAGAAGGCCGGCAAGACCCTCGACGGGTTCGACATCTGCCCGACGCTGCCGCTCGCGGTCGGCGAGGACAAGGACGTGCCCCGGCTGGCCGACACCTTCCGCCCCTACACGGCGCTGTACGTGGGCGGCATGGGCAGCCGCAAGCAGAACTTCTACAACCAGCTCGCCCAGCGCATGGGGTACGAGAAGGAGGCCGCCGAGATCCAGGACAAGTACCTGTCCGGGGACAAGGAGGGGGCGGCGTCGGCCGTCCCGCAGGACCTCATCGACAAGACCACGCTGCTCGGCTCGGTGGAGCGCATCGCCGACCGCATGACGGCCTACGCAGCCGCCGGGGTCACCACCCTCACCCTCGCCCCCGCCGGCTTCACGCTGGACGAGCGGCTGGCCTCCCTGCGGGCCGGCACCGAGGCCATGGAGCGCGCCGGGCTCGCCTGACAGGGGGAGTTTTCTGCGGCCGTGGTGGGGGCTCGGGGGTCTTCCCCGCCACGGCCGTCACGGGGAACAACGCGCCGGGCGCCGCGCGGTTACGACCGCGGTGCTCCGCCTTTCGGCCGAGTCGATCCGCACAGCTGTTGCGGCTCCACTCTGTCCGCATTTGACTCGTTCTCTGCGGAATCCTGCAGAGAGGTGTCTGCCATGTTCTCGGCCAAGAGTCTGTTCCAGGAGATCCTCGAGGACGACGAGTCCTTCCGGCTCTTCTGCTCCGTCGCCGCCGGCGGGGAGTCCCAGGGCGGCTGGGAGAACGGCAGGATCTCCGCGCTGGTGCCGCAGAGCGAACGGGCGATGGCCCCCAAGATCGCCCGGCACGGCGCCGACGAGGACAAGCACGGGCGCATCTTCAACGCCCTGCTGAAGAAGCGCGGCCTCACCCCGGTCCCGGTCCCGCCCGAGACCGACTACACGATGCTCCTGGAGCGCGCGGGCATCGGTCTCGCCCACGAGAAGCTCCAGCGGGACGAGCCGCTCACCGTGCGGGACGTCATCGTCTACCTCTCGCACAGCCGGGTCACCGAGCAGCGGGCCTCCGAACAGATGGACATGCTCCGCAGGTACTTCGGCGACCATCCCGAGGTCGGCAGGGCGGTACGGATGATCTCGGACGACGAGGACAACCACCTCGCCTACGCCCACGAGGAACTGCTCCGCTTCGCCGCCGCCGGACACGGCCGGTTCATCCAGCGCACCCTGCGCGAATGCGCGCTCGCCGAGATCCGCGTCTACCGCGACGTCAGCCTCGCCGTGACGGCCCACATGGGCCGCGTCCTCGGCTGGCCGCGGGCCAAGTCTGCGGCCCTCGCGGCCGGTGTCCACGCCGTGTACGCCTACGACCGGCTGGCCGGCTGGCACCGCATGGTCAGCCTGCGCATGCCCGCGCGCCGCAACGCCCTCGGCGGGCCCGCCACCCCCGCCCCCGAGTACGCCTGAGCCGCGCTCACAGCCAGCCGCGCCGCTTGAAGGTCCGGTACAGCAGCACCTCCAGCGCGGCCATGAACAGGATCACCGCCGGATAGGACCACAGCCAGTGCAGCTCGGGCATGTGGTCGAAGTTCATGCCGTAGATCCCCGCCATCATGGTGGGGATCGCCGCCATCGCCGCCCAGGCCGAGATCTTCCGCATGTCGTCGTTCTGTCGCACGCTCATCTGCGCCAGATGCGCCGACAGGATGTCCGACACCAGTCGGTCCAGGCCCTCCACGGACTCGTTCACGCGCGCGAGGTGGTCGTTCACGTCCCGGAAGAACGGCCGCGCCTTCTCGTGCACGAAGGGCACCGCGATGCCGAGCGTTCCGGTACCCGCCAGCCGGGTCAGCGGCACCGCCAGCGGCACGGTGGCCCGGCGGAACTCCAGGATCTGCCGCTTGAAGGTGTAGATCCGGGACGCGGTGTGCCGGGTGCCGCCGCGCTCCGGCTGGAACACCTCGGCCTCCAGCTCTTCCAGGTCCGTCTGCAGCTCCGTCGCCACCTCCAGGTAGTGGTCGACGGTGGCGTCGGCGATCGCGTACAGCACCGCCGTGGGGCCCTTGGCCAGTATCTCCGGGTCCTCCTCCAGCCGGTGCCGCACGGCGGCGAGCGGCGAGCCCTCGCCGTGCCGCACGGTCACCACGAAGCCGTCCCCGATGAAGACCATGACCTCGCCGGCCGACACGGCGTCGCTCTCCTGCTCGTACACCACCGGCTTGAGGACCATGAACAGCGAGTCGTCGTACACCTCCAGCTTCGGCCGCTGGTGCGCCTTCAGGGCGTCCTCCACCGCCAGCGGATGCAGCGCGAACTCGTGGGTGACGAGATCGAACTCCCGCTCCGACGGCTCGTACAGCCCGATCCACATGAACCCGCCGGCCGCCCGCGCCTCGTCCAGGGCGTCCGACAGGTCCTCCGGGCCCTCGGTGCGGTGACCGTCCCGGTAGATGGCGCAGTCCACGATCACGGAGCGCATTCTCCCCTCGCCCGGCCGCCTGCGCATGTCGTGATGCGCTTACGCTGGGCGGCATGCCCACGCTGATCCTCGTCAGGCACGGACGGTCGACCGCCAACACTTCGGGTGTGCTCGCCGGGTGGACGCCAGGCGTCGCCCTCGACGAGCGGGGGGCCGCACAGGCCGCCGCGCTGCCCGGCCGCCTCCAGGGGCTGCCGATCTCCGAGGTCGTCGTCAGCCCCCTGGAACGCTGTCAGGAAACCGTACGGCCGCTGCTGGAAGCCCGGCCCGGGCTGCGCGCCCACACCGACGAACGGATCGGTGAGTGCCATTACGGCGACTGGTCCGGCCGCAAGCTCGCCGAGCTGAAGGACGAGCCGCTGATGGAGGTCGTCCAGGCGCACCCCTCGGCCGCGGCCTTCCCGGGCGGCGAGTCGATGCGGGCCATGCAGACCCGCGCCGCCGAGGCCGTACGCGAGTGGAACGCGCGCGTGGAGCGCGACCACGGCGCCGACGCCGTCTACCTGATGTGCTCGCACGGCGACATCATCAAGTCACTGGTCGCGGACGCCCTCGGACTGCATCTCGACCTGTTCCAGCGGATCTCGGTGGAACCGTGCTCCGTCACCGCGATCCGCTACACCCGCCTGAGGCCGTTTCTCGTTCGTCTCGGCGACACCGGCGATTTCGCCTCCCTTGCCCCGCGCGAGGAACCTCCGGGGGAAGACGCACCGGTCGGGGGCGGTGCGGGCGCACCGTGATCGTCGGGCGCAGTAGGGTGAAGCGACCCGCACAGTCCCCTTCACGCACGGCCCGCACCGCACCCACTCTCGAATCCAATGGAGACAGGACGTGTCCCGTCAGGTGTTCCTCTACGATCCGCCGGACCGCTTCGTGGCGGGCACGGTAGGACTGCCCGGACGCCGTACGTTCTTCCTCCAGGCCACCGCAGGCCCCAGGGTGACCAGCGTGGCTCTGGAGAAGACTCAGGTGGCCGCGCTCGCCGAGCGCATGGACGAGCTGCTGGACGAGGTCGTACGCCGTAGTGGCGGCAGCGCGGCCGTCCCCGCCATGGCCCCCACGGAGGTCGCCGACACCGCCCCGCTGGACACCCCCATCGAGGAGGAGTTCCGGGTCGGCACCATGGCCCTGGCCTGGGACGGCGAGGAACAGCGCATGATCGTGGAGGCCCAGGCCCTCGTGGAGCTGGACGCCGACACCGAGGAAGACCTCGCCGAGGCCGAGGAGCGGCTGCTCCAGGACGAGGAGAACGGGCCCCCCATGCTGCGGGTCCGGCTGACCGGCGTGCAGGCCAGGGCCTTCACCAAGCGCGCCCTGGACGTCGTCAACGCCGGACGGCCGCCGTGCCCGCTGTGCAGCCTCCCGCTCGACCCGGAAGGACACGTATGTCCGCGCCAGAACGGATACCGCCGCGGAGCGTGACCGCCGCCGAACTGCTCACCAGCGGTGAGCTGAAGGTGCGCGGCCGCATCCGCGAGGCGTCCAACGCGGCGCTGTTCTGCACGGTCGCCTACGACGGGCAGGAAGCTTCCTGCGTGTACAAGCCGGTCGCCGGCGAGCGCCCGCTGTGGGACTTCCCCGACGGCACCCTGGCCGGCCGCGAGGTGGCCGCCTACGAGGTCTCCGAGGCCACCGGCTGGGGGCTCGTCCCGGCGACCGTGCTGCGCGACGGTCCCTACGGCGAGGGCATGTGCCAGCTGTGGATCGACGTGAGCGCCGAGGCCGAGCTGCTCGCCCTGGTCGACGGCGAGGAGCCCGAGCCCGGCTGGAAGGCGATCGGGTTCGCCGAGGTCGGCGAGGGCCGCACCGCGCTGCTGGTGCACGCCGACGACGAGCGGCTGCGCCGCCTCGCCGTCCTGGACGCGGTGATCAACAACGCCGACCGCAAGGGCGGCCACCTGCTGCCCACCGCGGACGGCCGGCTCTTCGGCATCGACCACGGGGTCGCCTTCAACGTCGAGAACAAGCTCCGCACGCTGCTGTGGGGCTGGGCCGGTGAGCCGCTCACCCCGGACGCCGTCGAGGTGCTCCAACGGCTGAAGAAGACCCTTTCCGACGGCGGGGAGCTGGCCGTGCGGCTGGCCGGACTCATCACGACGGCCGAAATCGATGCCACGCGCGCGCGTGTCGAGGCGTTGCTGGCCGCCGGCCACCACCCCGAGCCGAGCGGGGAGTGGCCGGCGATCCCCTGGCCACCGGTGTGAGCACATCCGGGCCCGAGGTACAAGAGGGCCCGACAGGCCATCCGGCCCGATCCCGTTCGTATCGGCAGCTCGTGGCCGGTTAGGCTCATGTACATGCATGCCTGGCCCGCTTCCGAGGTCCCCGCCCTGCCTGGTCAGGGCCGCGACCTGAGGATCCACGACACCGCGACCGGCGGCCTCGTCACCCTCGACCCCGGTCCCGTCGCCCGTATCTACGTCTGCGGCATCACGCCGTACGACGCGACCCACATGGGTCACGCGGCGACCTACAACGCGTTCGACCTCGTTCAGCGCGTGTGGCTCGACACCAAGCGGCAGGTTCACTACGTCCAGAACGTCACCGACGTCGACGATCCGCTGCTGGAGCGCGCGGAGCGGGACGGCGTCGACTGGGTGGCCCTCGCCGAGCAGGAGACGACCCTCTTCCGCGAGGACATGACTGCCCTGCGAATGCTCCCGCCCCAGCACTACATAGGCGCTGTCGAGGCGATACCCGGCATCGTCCCGCTCGTGGAGCGGCTGCGCGACCTCGGCGCGGCCTACGAGCTGGAGGGCGACGTCTACTTCTCCGTCGAGTCCGACCCGCACTTCGGCGAGGTCTCCAACCTGGACGCGGCCGCGATGCGGCTGCTGTCCGCCGAGCGCGGCGGTGACCCGGACCGCCCGGGCAAGAAGAACCCGCTCGACCCGATGCTGTGGATGGCCGCCCGTGAGGGCGAGCCCAGCTGGGACGGCGGCTCGCTCGGCCGTGGCCGCCCCGGCTGGCACATCGAGTGCGTGGCCATCGCCCTCGACCACCTCGGCATGGGCTTCGACGTCCAGGGCGGCGGCTCCGACCTGGCCTTCCCGCACCACGAGATGGGTGCCTCGCACGCCCAGGTGCTCACCGGCGAGTTCCCCATGGCCAAGGCGTACGTGCACGCCGGCATGGTCGCCCTGCACGGCGAGAAGATGTCCAAGTCCAAGGGCAACCTCGTCTTCGTCTCGAAGCTGCGCCGGGACGGTGTCGACCCGGCCGCCATCCGGCTGTCCCTGCTCGCCCACCACTACCGCTCCGACTGGGAGTGGACCGACCAGGTGCTCCAGGACGCCGTGGACCGGCTCGGCCGCTGGCGCGCGGCCGTCTCCCGGCCCGACGGCCCGTCCGTCGACGCGCTGGTGGAGGAGATCCGCGAGGCCCTCACGAACGACCTGGACGCCCCCGCGGCGCTCGCCGCCGTGGACCGCTGGGCGGCCCGTCAGGAGGCGGAGGGCGGCACCGACATCGGCGCGCCCGGTCTCGTGACCCGGGCGGTGGACGCGCTGCTCGGCGTGGCCCTGTAACCGCAGGTACGACGAAGGGGCGGTTCCCGGCAAGGGAACCGCCCCTCTTTCGTTGTCCCGGTCCGTCGGCTCAGTCCTCCGACGTGTCCTCGTCGCCGCCCTCGGACGAGCCCTCCGCGGAGCCGCCGGCGGGACCGTCGGCGGAGCCCTCCGAGGAGCCTTCCGCGGCCCCGGAGGCTCCCGGCCTCGGCGGCCGGGGTGGCCGGGCCTTGCCGCCGGGGCTGTCCCGCAGGTACGAGGCGTCCCCGCCGTCCGCCGTGGCGTGCCCGCCCGGCGGGCTGACGTCCCGGCGCCGCAGATACCGCTCGAACTCGCGGGCGATCGCCTCGCCGGAGGCCTCCGGCAACTCGGCGGTGTCCCGGGCCTCCTCCAGCGTCTGGACGTACTCGGCGACCTCGCTGTCCTCGGCCGCCAGCTGGTCCACGCCCACCTGCCAGGCGCGCGCGTCCTCGGGCAGCTCGCCCTGCGGGATGCGCAGGTCCAGCAGGTCCTCCAGCCGGTTCAGCAGGGCCAGCGTGGCCTTCGGGTTGGGCGGCTGGGAGACGTAGTGCGGTACGGCCGCCCACAGCGACACCGCCGGGACGCCCGCGTGCGTGCACGCCTCCTGCAGGACACCGACGATGCCCGTCGGGCCCTCGTACTTGGTCTCCTCCAGGTCCATGCGGAGGGCCAGGTCCGGGTCGGACGTGACGCCGCTGACCGGGACCGGACGCGTGTGCGGGGTGTCACCGAGCAGGGCGCCCAGGACGACCACCAGCTCCACACCCAGCTCGTGCGCGAAGCCGAGCAGCTCGTTGCAGAACGAGCGCCAGCGCATGGACGGTTCGATGCCGCGGACCAGCACCAGGTCCCGCGGCTTCTCGCCGCCGACCCGGACCACCGACAACCTTGTCGTCGGCCACGTGATCTTGCGCACTCCGCCGTCCATGAACACCGTGGGGCGGTTCACCTGGAAGTCGTAGTAGTCCTCGGCGTCGAGCGCCGCGAACACCTCGCCCTTCCACTCGCGTTCCAGATGCGCGACCGCCGTGGAGGCGGCGTCGCCGGCATCGTTCCAGCCCTCGAACGCGGCCACCATGACTGGGTCGATCAGCTCGGGAACCCCCTCCAGCTCGATCACCCAGTGCCTCCTTCCGACGTGCCCTCGCCTGACGTCCCAACCTTACGGCGTCCGGCGGGGGCGTCCGCAGCCCCCCGGGCCGGGGGGATGCACGGATCACTGCCCCGTTCGCCACCTCGGAACACCCCGCCTGTCGACGGGGCGCCCGGCCCGCTTCGCACAGGAACGTCACAGGGTGCTGCGCAGCCACTGCTCAACGCTCGCGATGTGCACGGTGGCCCAGGAACGGGCCGCCTCCGCGTCCCGGTCGCGCAGTGCGGCGAGGATCGCCCGGTGTTCGCGCAGGGTGCGGCTCACCGCGTCCTCCTGGGTGAGTCCCCGCCAGATCCGGGCGCGGGTGGTCGGCCCCGACAGGCCGTCAAGCAGCGAGCACAGCACCGAGTTGCCCGCGCTCTGCACGATGCCCCGGTGGAACTCCAGGTCGCAGGCGACCAGCTCCTCCACCGAGGGCTCGGCGCCGAGCGCGTCCAACTGGGCCGACAGCGCATCCAGTTGCTGCTCGCTGATCCGCGAGGCCGCCATCGCGGTCGCGGCCGGCTCCAGGATCCGGCGCACGGCCAGGAACTCCAGCACCGTGTCGTCACGGTGGAAGTCCACGACGAAGCTCATCGCCTCCAGCAGCAACTGCGGATCGAGGCTGGTGACGTAGGTGCCGTCGCCCTGTCGCACGTCCAGGATCCGGATCAGCGACAGGGCCCGTACGGCCTCCCGCAGCGAGTTGCGGGACAGGCCGAGGTCGGCGGCGAGTTCGCTCTCCTTGGGCAGGCGGTCGCCGGGGCGCAGGGCACCGGAGACGATCATGTCCTTGATCTTCTCGATCGCCTCGTCGGTGACTGCCATGACCGGCCTCCCAGTGGCTCAGACATCGGATGTCTCAGCACATTATGGGGGCACTGGGGAGAGGGGCGACGAGGACCGTCAGCCGAAGGCCTTCACGGCCTGGTAGTACGTCCACGCCGTGCTGGTGCAGGCGGTCTTCGTGGCACCGCTGTAGTTGACGCACACGCGCTTGAGGTCCTCGTACAGGGCGCTGTCGAGGCGCGCCTTGTTGGCGCTGAAGGTGCCGGCCGCCTTGTAGTTGCGGTAGCCGAAGTCGTGGCGGGCGCAGGACATGGCGAAGGGGAAGCCGAACGGGTTGTCCGGCGAGGAGGAGCAGTAGTCGGTCGACCAGTCGAACCCGTAGGCGGACCAGGTCGACTGGTTGGCGCGCGCCGCGGCCCAGGCGTTGTAGCTGGACGCGGTGGTCTGGGTGAAGTTGGCGAGCACCTGGGGCTTGTCGGCCGGAGCCGCGGTGGCCGCGGTGGCGGTGGCGGTGACGGTGATGAGGGCCAGGGCCGAGGCGGCGAGGCCGGTGGCGAGTCTGCGGTGCATCCCACACCTCCATGAAGAACCGCGATCCGTCCGTCGGATCGCGGTTCATGACCATGGAGGTGGCGGCTATAGCCCGCCTTTACCGCCACGAGAGCGCGGCTTCACTGCTTCGCGGCGCACTGCGCGCACACGAAAGGGGCGGCTCCGTCGGCGCGGAGCCGCCCCTCTCTCGACACTCCGGCTCCTCGTGCGGGAGGAGCCGTCCCTCATCCGTTCCGGCCCCGGTCAGGGGGAGGGGCCGGCCGGGGCCTACTTCTTGTCGAGCAGGCCCTGGACCTTGTCGCGGACCTCGTCCGTGGCCACGCCACGGATGGTCAGCGTGGTGCGGCGGCGCAGCACGTCGTCCGCCGTCTCGGCCCACTCGTGGTCGCGGGCCCACACGACCTGCGCCCAGATCTCCGGGGCGTCCGGGTGAACGCGCTCGGCCAGCTCCGGATTCTCGTTCGCCATGCGGGCGATGTCGAAGGCCAGCGAGCCGTAGTGGGTGGCCAGGTGCTTGGCGGTGTCGGCGGCCATGCGCGGGCCGGGCGCCGGGTGGTCCACCAGGAGGCGGTGGGCGACCGCGCGCGGGTTGGCGACACCGGGCAGCGGGAGCTTCTTCGGCAGCGAGGCGATGGGCTCGAAGTCGTCACCGAGCGGGTGGCCCGGCAGCTCCTCCAGCTTCTGCATCACCGTGCGGCCGATGTGACGGAAGGTCGTCCACTTGCCGCCGGCGACCGACAGCATGCCGGCCTTGCCCTCGGTCACGACGGTCTCGCGCTTGGCCTTGGCCGTGTCACCGGGGCCGCCCGGCAGCACGCGCAGGCCGGCGAAGGCGTAGGTGATCAGATCGCGCTTCAGCTGCTGGTCCCGGACGGAGAACGCGGCCTCGTCCAGGATCTGGGCGATGTCCTTCTCGTTGACCGCGACGTCCGCCGGGTCGCCCTCGTACTCCTCGTCGGTGGTGCCGAGCAGCAGCATGTCCTCCCAGGGGAGGGCGAAGGTGATGCGGTACTTGTCGATGGGGGTGGCGAGCGCGGCCTTCCAGGGGGAGGTGCGCTTCAGGACCAGGTGCGCGCCCTTGGACAGGCGGATGGACGGGGCCGCGTTCGGGTCCTCCATCCGGCGCAGGTGGTCGACCCAGGGGCCGGTCGCGTTCAGCACCAGGCGGGCGTTGGCCCCGAACTCCTCGCCGGATATGCGGTCCCGGAGGTCGGCGCCGGTGACCCGGCCCTTGGTGAAGCGCAGGCCGGTGACCTCGGCGTGGTTGAGGACGACCGCGCCCGCCTCGACGGCCGCGCGGACCGTCATCAGCGCCATGCGTGCGTCGTTCATCTGGTCGTCGCCGTACACGGCCACGGCCTTGAGGTTCTCGGTGCGCAGTTCGGGCACGTCCTGCGCCGCCTTGGCGGGGGAGAGCAGGTGGCCGACGCCGTCGCCGAACGCGGAGAGCGCGGAGTAGGCGAAGACGCCCGCGCCGAGCTTCGCCGCGCCGTGCGGACCCCCCTTGTACACGGGGAGGTAGAAGGTGAGCGGGTTCGCCAGGTGGGGGGCCACCTGGCGGGAGACCGCACGGCGCTCGAAGTGGTTCTCCGCCACCAGCTTCACCGCGCCGGTCTGCAGGTAGCGCAGACCGCCGTGGAGCAGCTTGGAGGAGGCGGAGGAGGTGGCACCGGCGAAGTCGCCGGCGTCGACCAGCGCCACCCTGAGTCCGGACTGCGCGGCGTGCCAGGCGGTGGAGATGCCCAGGATGCCGCCGCCGATCACAAGAAGGTCGTACGACGCCTTGGAGAGCTGCTCCCTGGTCTCGGCCCGGCTCGGGTTGGAGCCGGACGCGGGGTGCGTCCCCAGGGCAGGCACGGACTGCAGGGTGGGCTGACTGGTCATTTCGGGTTCTTACTCCTAGTCAGAGTTGGCTGGGCGGTCCGGGCCGCTCAGTCCTCGTCCTCGATCCAGCCCATGGTCCGGTCGACGGCCTTGAGCCAGTTCTTGTACTCACGGTCGCGGATGTCCGCGTCCATCTGGGGGGTCCACTCGGCGGCCCGGCGCCAGTTGGCGCGCAGTTCATCGGTGCTGGACCAGAAGCCGACGGCCAGGCCGGCGGCGTAGGCGGCGCCGAGGCAGGTGGTCTCGGCGACCATCGGGCGCACCACCGGTGCGTCCAGGACGTCCGAGAGCGTCTGCATCAGCAGGTTGTTGGAGGTCATGCCGCCGTCGACCTTCAGGGCCACCAGCTCGTCGCCGGAGTCCTTGACCATCGCGTCGGCGATCTCCCGGGTCTGCCAGGCGGTCGCCTCCAGAACCGCACGGGCGAGGTGCGCCTTGGTGACGTACCGGGTCAGGCCGGCGATCACACCGCGGGCGTCGGAGCGCCAGTGCGGGGCGAACAGGCCGGAGAAGGCCGGCACGAAGTAGGCGCCGCCGTTGTCCTCGACCGAGAGCGCGAGCGTCTCGATCTCGGCAGCGGTGGAGATCAGGCCCATCTGGTCGCGCATCCACTGCACCAGGGAGCCGGTGACGGCGATCGAACCCTCGAGGGCGTACACGGTCGGCTGGTCGCCGATCTTGTAGCCGACCGTGGTCAGCAGGCCCGCGTAGGAGTTGATGATCTTGTCGCCGGTGTTCATCACCATGAAGGTGCCGGTGCCGTAGGTGGACTTGGTCTCGCCCTCGGAGAAGCAGGTCTGGCCGAACAGGGCCGCCTGCTGGTCACCGAGCGCGGAGGCGACCGGGATCCCGCCGAGCAGGTCGCCGAGCTTGCCGCCGGTGACCTCGCCGTAGACCTCGGCGGAGGAGCGGATCTCGGGCAGGATCTGGAGCGGCACGCCGATCGACTCGGCGATCTTGTCGTCCCACTCCATGGTGTGCAGGTTCATGAGCATGGTACGGGAGGCGTTGGTCACGTCGGTGACGTGCTTACCGCCGTTGACACCGCCGGTCAGGTTCCAGATGACCCAGGTGTCCATGGTGCCGAAGAGGATGTCGCCCGCCTCGGCGCGCTCCCGCAGACCGTCGACGTGGTCGAGCAGCCAGCGGGCCTTGGGACCGGAGAAGTACGACGCGAGCGGGAGACCGGTCTCGCGGCGGAAGCGGTCCTGGCCGACGTTGCGGCCGAGCTCCCGGCAGAGGGAGTCGGTGCGGGTGTCCTGCCACACGAGGGCGTTGTGGACGGGCTCACCGGTGTTCTTGTCCCACAGCACGGTGGTCTCGCGCTGGTTGGTGATGCCGATGGCCTTGATGTCGTCGCGGGTGATGCCGGCCTTCTGGATGGCTCCGGCGACGACCTCCTGGACGTTGGTCCAGATCTCGTTGGCGTTGTGCTCGACCCAGCCCGGCTTCGGGAAGATCTGCTCGTGCTCCTTCTGGTCGACGGAGACGATACGGCCGTCCTTGTCGAAGACGATGCAGCGCGAGGAAGTCGTGCCCTGGTCGATGGCCGCGATGAACGGGCCAGTGGTGTGAGCGTCGGTCACTGTGTGCTCCTGAAAGATCCGTGGTCTTGGGCTGTACGTACGGCGCTTGCTCGAAGACTCGTTGCTCGGGAGAGCTCGTTCTTAAGCAAAGGCGACGTTGTAGATGCCTGCAGCGATCGCCGCGCCGATCAGCGGACCGGCCACCGGGATCCAGGCGTAGCGCCAGTCGGAGCCACCCTTGTTGGGCAGGGGCAGCAGGGCGTGCACGATGCGCGGACCGAGGTCACGGGCCGGGTTGATCGCGTAGCCCGTCGGACCGCCGAGCGAGAGGCCGATACCGACGACGACCAGCGACGTGACCAGAGCGCCCAGGGCGCCCAGGCCGTTGCCCTTGTCGTTCAGGCCCTGCGTGAGGACGGCGAGCACCAGCACGATGGTGCCGATGATCTCCGTGGCGAGGTTCTGCACCACGTTCCGGATCTCCGGACCGGTGGAGAAGACACCCAGGACCGGGCCGGCGCCCGTCTCCTGGGCCTCGACGGCCTTGGTCTCCGTGGCCTGCGCACCCGGACCACCGACGATCTCCTTGTCGGTGAGGTGCGCACGGAACTGGCCGTAGTAGGCCACCCAGACCAGCGTCGCGCCGATCATGGCGCCGAGAAGCTGGCCGCCCCAGTAGACGGGGAGGTTGCTGAAGTCCTTGTCCTTGATCGCGAGCGCGAGCGTCACGGCCGGATTCAGGTGGGCGCCGGAGAGCGGCGCCGAGGTGTAGACGGCCGTCAGAACGGCGAAGCCCCACCCGAAGGTGATGGCGAGCCAACCGGCGTTACGGGCCTTGGAGGCCTTCAGGGTCACAGCGGCGCAAACGCCGCCGCCGAGCAGGATGAGTATGGCGGTACCGATGGTCTCGCCGATGAAGATGTCGGAGCTGGACACCCGCGACTCCTTTGTCCTTCGTCCAGGGGTAGCCGAACCCCGGGTCCCTCCGGGGATCTGGCGCCCTCGGGGGTGAGAGCGATGAGCTGGCCTCTGGCGTTGTCACACTCTAGCGCGTATTGCCGGTAGGTGTTCGACATTGCCGACCGATGGACGGGAGTCTTGCTTCGGCGTTACGCATGCGTCAAGGGTTCTGTTATCGAAAACAGGATCGTTATTGATCGCAGCCGGTTATCGCTCTTCGTGCGCTGACGTACCCGCTCGCCCTATATGTCCGTTTCAGGGTATGGCTAGAACCGGGACGCCGCCTAGCGTCCCGGTTCTCCCCGGTGGGTCATCCGCTGGTCAGCGGCACATCGCCCGGCTGCTCAGAACCGCCCCGCGCCCAGGTCGCGGGAGACCGCGCGGGCACAGTCCCGTACCGCCGCGATCAGTTCGGGGCGCAGTTCCCCGTCCCGGCCGAGCCGTTCCACGGCGCCCGTGATGCCGACGGCGCCCACGGGCATCCGGCGCCGGTCGTGGATGGGTGCGGCGACCGAGGCCACGCCCTCCCAGGTCTCCTCCACGTCCGCCGCGTACCCACGCGCGCGTGTGATGTCGAGGATGTGCTCGAAGTCCGCCTGCTCGCACACCGTGCGGTCGGTGAAGGGTTTGCGGTCGGCCTCCAGGGCCTCGCTGTGCGCCACCGGGTCGTACGCCGACAGCACCTTGCCCAGTGCCGTGGAGTGCAGCGGCTGCATGGCCCCTATCTCCAGCACCTGCCGGCTGTCGTCGGGCCGGAAGACGTGGTGCACGATCAGTACGCCCTGCTGGTGCAGGACACCGAGGTACACACTCTCCCCGCTGGCCCGGGCCAGGTCGTCGGTCCACACCAGGGCGCGTGCCCGCAGCTCGTGCACGTCGAGGTAGGTGGTGCCCAGGCGCAACAGCTCGGCACCCAGTTGGTAGCGCCCGGAGGCGTCGTCCTGTTCGACGAAGCCCTCCTGCTGGAGGGTGCGCAAGATGCCGTGGGCGGTGCCCTTGGCGAGGCCCAGCGACGAGGCGATGTCCGACAGACCGAGCCGCCGCTCGCCGCCCGCCAGCAGCCGCAGCATCGCGGCCGCCCGTTCGAGCGACTGGATGTTCCGTGCCATCGCCGTTCTGCCCTCCGTCCCCTTCGACCATCGACGAACAGCATCCAAGATGCCGTTCGGCAATGTCGAACACTACCGGTCCATGTCGGCCTCCCGCTAATGGGTGGTCGACACCTGTTACATCTCGCGTGGCCTGCACGTGGCGCCGCGGCCATCAGGTTCCACCACTCGAGTCCGCCTCGTGGACGCCGCTGCCCATCCAAGCCCACTGCCGGTTACTCTGACGCCGTGCCCCTTGCCCGGCAGCGTCCGGGGAAGCCGCATAGCCGACAGCCGTCGCACTCCAGGGAGCCCCTTCATGGCCTCGTTGCCAACGACCCCTTCCGCCGACAGCCGGACCCGTGCGTCCGCGCTCCGAGAGGCACTCGCCACCCGTGTGGTGGTCGCCGACGGAGCCATGGGCACGATGCTCCAGGCCCAGGAACCGACACTCGAGGACTTCCAGAACCTCGAGGGCTGCAACGAGATTCTCAACCTCACCCGCCCCGACATCGTCCGCTCCGTCCACGAGGCGTACTTCGCCGTGGGCGTCGACTGCGTCGAGACCAACACCTTCGGCGCCAACCACTCCGCGCTCGGTGAGTACGACATCCCCGACCGCGTGCACGAGCTGTCCGAGGCCGGCGCCCGCGTGGCCCGCGAGGTCGCCGACGAGTTCACCGCCGAGGACGGCCGGCCCCGCTGGGTCCTCGGCTCCATCGGCCCCGGCACCAAGCTGCCCACACTCGGCCACGCCCCCTACACCACCCTGCGCGACGCCTACCAGCGCAACGCCGAGGGCCTGGTCGCCGGCGGCGCCGACGCGCTGCTCGTGGAGACCACCCAGGACCTGCTGCAGACCAAGGCCGCCGTCCTCGGCGCCCGCCGGGGCCTGGACGCCCTCGGTCTGGACGTGCCGGTGATCGTGTCGGTGACCGTCGAGACCACCGGCACGATGCTGCTCGGCTCCGAGATCGGCGCGGCCCTCACCGCGCTGGAGCCGCTCGGCATCGACATGATCGGCCTGAACTGCGCCACCGGCCCGGCCGAGATGAGCGAGCACCTGCGCTACCTCGCCCGCAACGCCCGGGTCCCGCTGTCCTGCATGCCCAACGCGGGCCTGCCGGTCCTCGGCAAGAACGGCGCCCACTACCCGCTGACCGCGCCGGAGCTCGCCGACGCCCAGGAGACCTTCGTCCGCGAGTACGGCCTCTCGCTGGTCGGCGGCTGCTGCGGCACGACCCCGGAGCATCTGCGCCAGGTCGTCGAGCGTGTCCGGGGCCTCACCCCGTCCGAGCGGCAGCCGCGGCCCGAGCCCGGCGCCGCCTCCCTCTACCAGACCGTGCCGTTCCGCCAGGACACCTCCTACCTGGCCATCGGCGAGCGCACCAACGCCAACGGCTCCAAGAAGTTCCGCGACGCCATGCTGGAAGCCCGCTGGGACGACTGCGTCGAGATGGCGCGCGAGCAGATCCGCGAGGGCGCGCACATGCTCGACCTGTGCGTGGACTACGTCGGCCGCGACGGCGTCGCCGACATGGAGGAGCTGGCCGGCCGCTTCGCCACCGCCTCCACCCTGCCGATCGTCCTCGACTCCACCGAGGTCGACGTCATCCAGGCGGGCCTGGAGAAGCTCGGCGGCCGCGCGGTGATCAACTCGGTCAACTACGAGGACGGCGACGGCCCCGACTCCCGCTTCGCCAAGGTCACCCGGCTGGCCCAGGAGCACGGCGCCGCCCTGATCGCGCTGACCATCGACGAGGAGGGCCAGGCCCGCACCCCCGAGAAGAAGGTCGAGATCGCCGAACGGCTGATCGACGACCTCAGCGGGAACTGGGGCATCCGCGAGGAGGACATCCTCGTCGACACCCTGACCTTCACCATCTGCACCGGTCAGGAGGAGTCCCGCAAGGACGGCATCGCCACCATCGAGGCGATCCGTGAGCTGAAGAAGCGGCACCCGGCGGTGCAGACCACGCTGGGCCTGTCGAACATCTCCTTCGGCCTCAACCCGGCCGCCCGCATCCTGCTGAACTCCGTCTTCCTGGACGAGTGCGTCAAGGCCGGCCTGGACTCGGCGATCGTGCACGCCTCCAAGATCCTGCCGATCGCCCGCTTCGACGAGGAGCAGGTCAACACCGCCCTCGACCTCATCTACGACCGCCGCAGCGAGGGCTACGACCCGCTGCAGAAGCTCATGGCCCTGTTCGAGGGCGCCACCGCCAAGTCCCTGAAGGCCGGCAAGGCCGAGGAGCTGGCCGCCCTCCCGCTGGAGGAGCGCCTCAAGCGCCGCATCATCGACGGCGAGCGCAACGGCCTGGAGGCCGACCTGGACGAGGCCCTCCAGGACCGGCCCGCCCTGGACATCGTCAACGACACCCTCCTGGACGGCATGAAGGTCGTCGGCGAACTCTTCGGCTCCGGCCAGATGCAGCTGCCGTTCGTGCTGCAGTCCGCCGAGGTGATGAAGAGGGCCGTCGCCCACCTCGAACCGCACATGGAGAAGTCGGACGCCGAGGGCAAGGGCACCATCGTCCTCGCCACCGTGCGCGGCGACGTGCACGACATCGGCAAGAACCTCGTCGACATCATCCTGTCCAACAACGGCTACAACGTCGTCAACCTGGGCATCAAGCAGCCGGTCTCCGCGATCCTGGAAGCCGCCGAGGAGCACCGGGCCGACGTCATCGGCATGTCCGGCCTCCTGGTGAAGTCCACGGTGATCATGAAGGAGAACCTGGAGGAGCTGAACCAGCGCGGCCTCGCCGCCCGCTTCCCGGTCATCCTCGGCGGCGCCGCCCTCACCCGCGCCTACGTCGAGCAGGACCTGCACGAGATCTACGAGGGCGAGGTCCGCTACGCCCGCGACGCCTTCGAGGGCCTGCACCTGATGGACGCCCTGATCGGCGTCAAGCGGGGCGTGCCCGGCGCGCAGCTGCCCGAGCTGAGGCAGCGCCGCGTCCGCGCGACGGCCGCCGTCCAGGTCGAGGAGCGGCCCGAGGAGGGGCACGTCCGCTCCGACGTCGCCACCGACAACCCGGTGCCGACCCCGCCGTTCTGGGACACCCGCGTCATCAAGGGCATCCAGCTCAAGGAGTACGCGAGCTGGCTGGACGAGGGCGCGCTGTTCAAGGGCCAGTGGGGGCTGAAGCAGGCCCGCACCGGGGACGGCCCGACGTACGAGGAACTGGCGGAGACCGAGGGCCGCCCCCGCCTGCGCGGCCTGCTCGACCGGCTCCAGTCGGAGAACCTGCTGGAGGCGGCCGTGGTCTACGGCTACTTCCCGTGCGTCTCCAAGGACGACGACCTGATCATCCTGGACGAGCGGGGCAACGAGCGCACCCGGTTCACGTTCCCGCGCCAGCGCCGCGGCCGCCGCCTGTGCCTCGCCGACTTCTTCCGCCCGGAGGAGTCGGGGGAGACGGACGTCGTCGGCCTCCAGGTGGTCACCGTCGGCTCCCGCATCGGCGAGGAGACGGCGAAGCTCTTCGCGTCGAACTCCTACCGCGACTACCTCGAACTGCACGGCCTGTCCGTGCAGTTGGCGGAGGCCCTGGCCGAGTACTGGCACGCCCGCGTCCGCGCCGAACTCGGCTTCGCCGGCGAGGACCCGGCCGAGATCGAGGACATGTTCGCCCTGAAGTACCGGGGCGCCCGCTTCTCCCTCGGCTACGGCGCCTGCCCCGACCTGGAGGACCGCGCCAAGATCGCCGAACTGCTCCAGCCCGAGCGGATCGGCGTCCACCTGTCCGAGGAGTTCCAGCTCCACCCCGAGCAGTCCACCGACGCGATCGTGATCCACCACCCGGAGGCGAAGTACTTCAACGCCCGGTGAGGCGCGTCGCACAGCACACTGATCGGATAAGTCGTACACTGGTCGGTCCACCGCAGGCCGGTTCCCTGTCCGGGAGCCGGCCTGGTCGTCCCTCAAGGAGGTGCGCCAGGATGACCAGTACGGTCCCCGCGCTCGGAACCCGTACGGCCGAAGGCTCAGCCCTGCAGGCCGTGCTCCTCGACATGGACGGCACCCTGGTGGACACCGAGGGCTTCTGGTGGGACGTGGAGGTCGAGGTCTTCGCCGCCCTGGGGCACACCCTGGACGAGACCTGGCGCCACGTCGTGGTCGGCGGCCCCATGACCCGCAGCGCGGGGTTCCTGATCGAGGCCACCGGCGCCGACGTCACCCTCGCCGAGCTCACCACGCTGCTCAACGACGGGTTCGAGGGCCGCATCGGCCACGCCCTGCCGCTGATGCCGGGCGCCGGCCGGCTGCTCGCCGAGCTGTACGAGCAGGAGATCCCGACCGCCCTGGTCTCCGCCTCCCACCGGCGCATCATCGACCGCGTGCTGGCCGCCCTCGGCCCCCAGCACTTCGCCCTGACCGTGGCCGGCGACGAGGTGTCGCGCACCAAGCCGTACCCGGACCCGTATCTGCTCGCCGCCGCCGGGCTCGGTGCCGATCCGGCCCGGTGCGCGGTGATCGAGGACACGGCGACCGGCGTCGAGTCCGCGGAGGCCGCGGGCTGCCGGGTGGTCGCCGTGCCCTCGGTGGCACCGATCGCGCCGATCGACGGGCGTACGGTCGTGAGCTCGCTCGAAGAGGTCGACCTGGCATTTCTGCGCGGCCTGATGACGGAAATGCGCTAGACGTTCACCCAGCGTGCAAAGTCCATTGGACGTGGTGGACAGATTTCCGGGGAAGTACACCGGGGTGGAATTCGAAGCGGGCCGCCCGACCTAATTCCGGTAACCGCCAACCCAGTTGGAAGTGTGACGTTCCCCACGTGTGACGGGCTCGACAACGTTGCCAAGCTGTGCTGATCCCCCCGGTTCGAGGTCGCCGGGCGTGCCCATGTGTCCTGATTGATGGGATGCTGCACCAAACCTGCCGCTGTCGGGTTTTCGGTGTGTCCACACCCGGTTTCACTGCGTGATGGGGTCTCAACTCGCGCGGCTGTGAATCCTCCTGCGGGCGCGGTCTAATCTCGTCGCGAGAACATCGCCGCAACCCCCGTGATCCGCCGCAACCACCCTTGCATGCCGGGTACACGGATTCGAACAGTCCTGGAGAAAGTCCCGCATGAACCGCAAGACTTTGGTGCTGCCGGCAGTCGCCGGCCTGCTCACACCGGTTCTCGCCGCGTGCGGCGGATCCGGCAGCGGGAGCAAGAGCGGGAACGCCATCGTCGTGGGCACCACGGACCGGTTCACCGTCACGAACGACATCCCCGCGCCCCTCGACCCCGCCTACGCCTACGACGTCGGCACCTGGAACATCCTGCGCCAGACCGTGCAGACCCTGATGACCCAGCCCAAGGGTGAGGGTGTCCCGGTGCCCGAGGCGGCCGAGAGCTGCGCCTTCACCGACAGCGGCAACGAGCGTTACGCCTGCAAGCTGCGGGACGGCCTGACGTTCGCCGACGGCGACCAGGTCACGGCCGGGGACGTCAAGTACTCCATCGAGCGTGCCCTGCGCATCAACGCCGACAGCGGTGTCGCCACCCTGCTGAACACCATCGACACGGTCGAGACCCAGGGCGACCGCGAGGTCATCTTCCACCTCAAGACGGCCGACGCCACCTTCCCGTACAAGCTGTCCACCCCGGTCGCGGGCATCATCGACCCGAAGGACTACGACCGGCGCAAGCTGCGCGACGGCTTCGAGGTCGACGGCTCCGGCCCGTACACCTTCAAGGCCGACGTCAAGGACAACGCGATCGTCAGCGCCACGTTCACCAAGAACCCGTCCTACAAGGGCAGCGTGCAGGTGAACAACAGCGAGGTCGTGCTGCGCACCTACCACGACGCGGACGCCATGGGCGAGGCGATCGACAAGGGCGACATCGACGTCATGACCCGCGCCATGTCCCCGGCGCAGATCACCAAGCTGGACAGCGGCTCCGACTCGAACGTCGACCTGGTCGACATGCCGGGTCTGGAGATCCGCTACCTGGCCTTCAACACCAACGCGCCGACGGTGAAGAGCAAGGCCGTCCGCCAGGCCATGGCCCAGGTCGTCAACCGCGGCGAACTCGTCTCCAAGGTCTACGGCACCGAGGCCGAGCCGCTGTACTCGCTGGTCCCGGCGACCCTCACCGGCCACTCCAACTCGTTCTTCAACAAGTACGGCGACCCCAACGTCGGCAAGGCGAAGGACCTGCTCGCCAAGGCCGGTATCACCACCCCGGTGAAGCTGACGCTGCACTACACCACCGACCACTACGGCTCGGCCACCAAGCAGGAGTTCCAGATCCTGCAGCGGCAGCTCAACGCCAGCGGTCTGTTCGACGTCAGCATCCAGGGCCACCTCTGGTCGTCCTTCCGGCCCGCCGAGAAGAAGGGCCAGTACGACGTCTACGGCATGGGCTGGTTCCCGGACTTCCCGGACGCCGACAACTTCATCGCGCCCTTCCTCGACAAGGGCAACTTCCTGGGCTCGCCGTACTCCAACGGCACCGTCCAGCGCACGCTGATCCCGGAGTCCCGCCGCGAGGCCGACCGACTCAACGCCACCAAGACCCTGACCGAGATTCAGGACATCGTCGCCGAGGACGTCCCCGTGCTGCCCCTGTGGCAGGGCAAGCAGTACGTCGCCGCACGGAACGACATCACGGGCGTCTCCTACGCCCTCAACTCCTCCTCGACGCTTCAGCTGTGGGAGCTCGGCCGCGGTGTGAGCGGCTGACGTTTCTCCTTGTCCGGGGCACGGAACGGGGGCCTCGGATCGACGAACCGACGACAAGGCACACAGTGAACATGCGCAACCAGTGGCCCCTTCTTCCCATCGTGGCGGGGTTGGCCTCCGGCCTGCTGACCGGCTGCGGCTCGGAAGACGGTGCATCCGGGGGTACCGGCTCCTCCGTGGTGATGGGGATGTCCGACGACGTCCTCGCCACGGACCCGGCTTCCGGTTACGACCCCGGCTCCTGGCTGTTGTTCAACAACGTCTTCCAGTCGCTGCTCAGCTTCCCCAAGGGCGGCACGGAGCCCGAGCCGGAGGCGGCGAAGCAGTGCTCCTTCACCGACACCCGGGCGATGGTGTTCCGGTGCGAGCTCAAGGACGGGCTGACGTTCAGCAACGGTGACGCCCTCACCTCCGAGGACGTGAAGTTCTCCTTCGACCGCATGCTGAAGATCAACGACTCCGCCGGCCCGGCGATCATGTTCCCGATGCTCCGCAAGGTCGAGGCGCCGGACGCGAAGACCGTCGTCTTCCGGCTCAAGGTCCCCGACGCCACCTTCCCCAGCAAGATCGCCTCCGGTGCCGGCTCCATCGTCGACCACCGGCAGTACGACGCGAACGGCCTGCGCACCGACGACAAGGCCGTCGGCTCCGGGCCCTACAAGCTGGACTCCTTCGACAAGGACGAGGCGGTCTTCTCCGTCAACTCCGACTACAAGGGCACCGCCGAGGTCAAGAACTCCGGCGTCACCCTGAAGTTCTTCCACGGCGACCAGGCCGGCCTGAAGAAGGCCCTCGAGAGCGGTGACGTCGACATCGCCTACCGCGGTCTGTCCGCGAGCGACATCGCCGACCTCGACCAGCAGGACGGCAAGAAGGGCGTCGACGTCGTCGAGGGCAGCAGCGCCGAGGTCCAGCACCTGGTCTTCAACATGAAGGACCCGGTCGCCGGCAAGCTCGGCGTCCGCAAGGCCATGGCCTACCTGCTCGACCGCGACGCTCTGGTCAGGAACGTCTACCAGGGCACCGCCACCCCGCTGTACTCGATCATCCCGGCGGGCATCGCGGGCCACAACACGGCGTTCTTCGACACCTACGGCGCCCGCCCCTCCAAGGAGAAGGCCGCCGCCGCGCTGCGCGCCGACGGCATCACCGGCAAGGTGAAGCTCACCCTGTGGTCCACGCCGTCCCGTTACGGCCCCGCCACCGACCAGGAGCTGAAGGCCATCGCCGGCCAGCTCAACGCGAGCGGACTGTTCCAGGCCGACGTCAAGTCCGTCGGCTTCGACCAGTACGAGAAGGACATCGCCCAGGGCAAGTACGGCGTGTACGTGAAGGGCTGGGTGCCGGACTACCCGGACGCCGACAACTTCACGGCGCCCTTCTTCGGCAAGGGCAACGTGCTGGGCAACAACTACAGCAACAGCACCATCACCGGCTCCCTCATCCCCGGCACGGCCGCGCAGAGCGACCGTTCCGCGACCGACAAGGACTTCGGGAAGCTGCAGGACATCGTCGCCGACGAGCTGCCCGTGCTGCCGGTCTGGCAGGCCAAGCAGTACGCGCTCGCCCGCGACGGCGTCTACGGCCTGGAGTACTGCCTGGACGCCTCGACGGTGTTCCGGTTCTGGGAACTGAGCAAGAGCTGACGGTCCCGGTCCCGGCCGAGCGAAAGGGCGCCCTTCCCCACGGGGGAGGGCGCCCTCGGCGTTTCGTACCGCGCCGTACGCGCTACTGCGCGCCGGGCCGCACCAGGCCGCTCTCGTACGCGTACACCGCGGCCTGCACCCGGTCCCTGAGGCCCAGCTTGGTCAGGACGTGCCCGACGTGCGTCTTGACCGTGGTCTCGCTGACGAACAGGTCGGCGGCGATCTCGGCGTTGGACAGCCCGCGCGCCACCAGCTTCAGCACCTCCACCTCGCGGTCGGTGAGGGTGTGCAGGGTGTCCGGCACGGGCTCCTCGCCGGAGGGCAGGTGCGTGGCGTACTTGTCCAGCAGACGGCGGGTGATGCTCGGCGCCAGCATGGCCTCGCCGGCGGCCACGACCCGGATCGCCTGCACCAGCTCGTTGGCGGGCGCGTCCTTGAGCAGGAAGCCGCTCGCCCCGGCCCGCAGTGCCTCCACCACGTACTCGTCGAGATCGAACGTGGTCAGCACGAGCACCTTCGCCGGGCCGTCCCGACCCGGACCGGAGATCTGCCGGGTCGCCTCCACCCCGTCCATCCGCGGCATCCGGATGTCCATGAGCACGACATCGGGCTGCAGGGCGCGCACCTGGTCGAGGGCCTGCAGGCCGTCACCGGCCTCGCCCACGACCGCGATGTCCTGCTCTGCCTCCAGGATCATGCGGAAACCGGTACGCAGCAGGGGCTGGTCGTCGACCAGTAGGACGCGGATGGCCACGTGACACTCCTTCGCTAGTCCCGGCCCATTCTGCCCTGCTGCCCGGCCTCCGACTCAGGCGCCCTCAGCGGCAGCGGATAGGGCGGGGGAGTGCCGCCGAACTCCGGGCAGTGCGCCTGGTGATCGCACCAGCCGCACAGCTTGGTCGGCCGGGGCCGCCACTCCCCGGTGTCCGTGGCCTGCCTGATGGCCTCCCACAGGGCGAGCAGCTTGCGCTCCACGCGCTCCAGGTCGGCGAGGACGGGGTCGTACGTGAGGACGTCCCCGCTGCCGAGATAGACGAGCTGGAGCCGGCGCGGGACCACCTGCTTCAGCCGCCACACGACGAGGGCGTAGAACTTCATCTGGAACAGCGCGCCCTCCGCGTACTCCGGCCGCGGCGCCTTGCCCGTCTTGTAGTCGACGATCCGCACCTCGCCCGTGGGCGCCACGTCCACCCGGTCGATGATCCCGCGCAGCCGCAGCCCCGACTCCAGCTCGGCCTCCACGAACAGCTCCCGCTCGGCGGGCTCCAGCCGGGACGGGTCCTCCAGCGTGAACCAGCGCTCCACGAGCTGCTCGGCCTCGCCGAGCCAGCGGGCCAGCCGCTCACCCTCGGGGTCCTCGGCGAACAGCTCGCCGACCTCGGGCCTGCTCTCCCGCAGCCGGTCCCACTGGCCCGGGATCAGGGCCTTGGCCTGCGGCGCGGTCCGCTCCCCGGCAGGCGCGTCGAACAACCGCTCCAGCACGGCATGCACCAGCGTGCCCCGCGTCGCCGCCTCGCTCGGCTTCTCCGGCAACCGGTCGATCACCCGGAACCGGTACAGCAGCGGACACTGCATGAAGTCACTGGCGCGCGACGGGGACAACGACGTGGGCGCCATCGCGGCACGCTCACCCGCCGACCCGGCGGCGTCACCGCTGACGCCGGCTGTCCCTGTGTCCTCGACCGCGCCAGGCTGTGCCCCCGCGTCCTCGATGCTGCTGTCCATGACCCCAGACCATACGGCCCGGCACTGACAGTCACCCAGCCGTGGGCCGCGTCGGGCGCGCTACGACGGGGCAAACACAGGGGGTGCCGGGGCGGAACGTGTCACCACGGCCGCATACCATCGACCCAGACCCTTCCGCCCGGTTGGCGCGGAAGACGCTTCGAACGAGGGGACAGCGTGGACGTGAGCGGCGGGAGCGGGCAGCCGCGGTCCGGCAACGACGAGCCGGCCGAGCACCCCGCAGGTCCTACGGCCCCGACGACCGGAACCACCGACCACCCCGGGCCGGAGCCCCACGACGCCCCGAAGCCCCCGCCTCCGGCGGACCGGGACCCCGACACCGCCGAAGACACCCCGGCCGAGCCCCCGCACCCGAAGACCGGCGAGGACACCGGGGACGCCGGGGACACCGGGGCCGACGAAGAGGCACCCGCCGCAGGCACCCGCACCGGGGCGGGCGAGCACCGGACCCTCGCCCACTCCGGGATCGCCAAGGGCGAGCCGCCCCGGCCGCCGGCCAAGGAACCCGGTGGCGGCCTGCTCATGGGCCGGCCCTTCGGCGTGCCGGTGTACGTCGCGCCGAGCTGGTTCCTGGTCGCCGCGCTGATCACCTGGGTCTTCGGCGGCCAGCTGGACCGTGTGCTGCCGGAACTGGGCGCCGCCCGCTACCTGGTGTCCCTGTTCTTCGCCGTCGCCTTCTACGCCTCCGTGCTGGTCCACGAGCTGGCCCACACGGTCGCCGCGATCCGCTTCAAGCTCCCGGTCCGCCGCATCCAGCTCCAGTTCTTCGGCGGCGTCTCCGAGATCGAGAAGGAGGCCGAGACCCCGGGCCGGGAGTTCGTCCTGGCCTTCGTCGGGCCGCTGCTCTCCCTCGTCCTCGCCGGGATCTTCTACCTGGCGATGAAACCGGTGGATCCCGACACCGTTCCCGGCGTCCTGCTGGCCGGCCTGATGATCTCCAACCTCATCGTCGCCGCCTTCAACCTGCTGCCCGGCCTGCCCCTGGACGGCGGCCGCATGCTCCGCGCCGTCGTCTGGAAGATCACCGGCAGGCCCATGAGCGGCACCGTCGCCGCCGCCTGGGTCGGCCGTGCCCTCGCCATCTCGGTCCTCATCGGTCTCCCGCTGCTCAACCAGTCCGGCGTCATCGGCGGGGGCAGCGAGGAGGTCAGCGGCATGGACACCGTCACCGACGCCCTGCTCGCCGCGATCCTCGCCGCGATCATCTGGACCGGCGCCGGCAACAGCCTGCGCATGGCCCGGCTGCGCGAGCACCTCCCCGAGCTGCGGGCCCGCAGCCTGACCCGGCGGGCCGTACCGGTGCAGACCGACACCCCGCTCTCCGAGGCCCTGCGGCGCGCCAACGCCGCCGGTGCCCGCGCCCTGGTCGTCGTCGACGCGGAGGGCCACCCCCTCTCGCTCGTCCGTGAGGCCGCGATCGTCGGCGTACCCGAGCACCGCCGCCCCTGGGTCGCCGTCAGCGGCCTCGCCCAGGAGCTGACCGACGGCATGCGGGTCTCCGCCGAGCTGTCGGGGGAGGAGCTGCTGGACGTCCTGCGGGCCACCCCGGCGACCGAGTACCTGGTGGTCGAGGAGACCGGCGAGATCTACGGCGTCCTGTCCGCCGCGGACGTCGAACGCGCCTTCGTGAAGGCCATGGCGAGGCCGTCCTAGTGGTCGGCGGCCCCCTCAGGTGCCGGTAGGCTGGTCACATGTCCGAACCGACCGGTGCCGCCCGCAGGCGCGGGCCCTTCAAGGTCGGGGACCAGGTTCAGCTGACCGACCCCAAGGGCCGCCACTACACGTTCACGCTCGAAGCCGGGAAGAACTTCCACACCCACAAGGGCTCCTTCCCGCACGACGAACTGATCGGTGCTCCCGAGGGCAGCGTTGTCCGCACCACCGGCAACGTGGCCTACCTCGCGCTGCGCCCCCTGCTCCCCGACTACGTCCTGTCCATGCCCCGCGGGGCAGCCGTCGTGTACCCGAAGGACGCGGGGCAGATCCTCGCCTTCGCCGACATCTTCCCCGGCGCCCGCGTCGTGGAGGCCGGTGTCGGCTCCGGCTCGCTCAGCAGCTTCCTGCTGCGCGCCATCGGCGACCAGGGCATGCTGCACTCCTACGAGCGCCGCGAGGACTTCGCCGAGATCGCCCAGCAGAACGTGGAGCGCTACTTCGGCGGCCCGCACCCCGCCTGGCAGCTCACCGTCGGCGACCTGCAGGACAACCTGTCCGACGCCGACGTCGACCGCGTCATCCTCGACATGCTCGCCCCCTGGGAGTGCCTGGAGGCCGTCTCCAAGGCGCTCGTGCCCGGCGGCATCCTGTGCTGCTACGTGGCCACCACCACCCAGCTCGCCCGGACCGTCGAGTCCATCCGGGAGATCGGCTGCTTCAACGAGCCGACCGCCTGGGAGACGATGATCCGCAACTGGCACATCGAGGGCCTGGCCGTCCGCCCGGACCACCGGATGATCGGCCACACCGGCTTCCTGCTCACGGCCCGCCGCCTCGCGGACGGTGTCGAGCCGCCCATGCGCCGCCGCCGCCCCGCCAAGGGCGCCTACGGCGAGGACTACGCCGGTCCCAACGCCGACGGCGGCTCCGGCCGCTGATCCGCTCCCACCGAGCACAACGCAAGGGCGCCGTGCCCGAGTTTCCGGCCGATCCGGGGAACTCGGGCACGGCGCTCTTCCGTTGACAGGGCACCAGGACGGGAACGGCCCCACGCGCGCGTGTGCACTTCGCCGGCGGAAATCCCGTACCGACCCTGCCGTTCCCCCGCACTGTGACGTGTGGCACCATGCAGGCCACCCCCCCCACCGGCACAGCCCTCACAGGAGACACTCCTAGTGCAGCAATCCGCCGTTCCGGAGCTCGCCCACACGCACGCCGGGCCCATCCACTGGGTCGCCACGGCCACCGCGGTCGCCGGCGTGATCGCCCTGTCCTCCGTCGTGCAGCCCAGTTCGGCCACGGCCGCCCAGCCGGCCCCCGGCAGCGAGGTCAAGTCCGCCCCCGCCGCCGTCGCGCCGCCCAGCACGACGGGCGTGGACTTCCCCCTCGACTGCGGACCGGTGAAGGCGTTGGTGGTGAAACAGGCCGCCGGCGACCTGGACGGCGACGGCAGACCGGAAACCGTCGCGGTCGTGCACTGCGACGCCCCCATGGGCACCCCGCCCGACGGCGTCTACGTCCTCACCCGGGGCACGGACGGCGGCAAGACCCGCGTGGTCGCCACGCTCGTCGATCCCAAGGACCGCCTCACCGTCACCGAATTCACCCTGCGCGCGGGTGCCGTCGGCGCCACCCTGCTCGGCTACTCCTCGTCCGACGTGCCCAGTTGCTGCCCCGACGTGAAAACCCCGGCCAAGTGGCGGTGGAACGGCACCGCGTTCCTCCGCTCCACCCCGGCCGGGGCCCACAGCGTCTGACCCGGGGCCGGTCCGACCGGCCCCGGGCCCGACTCACTCCGCGTCGGGCCCGTACACCTCGACCTTGTCCGAAACCCGGCGCACGTGGATGCACTCGCCGGGGCACTCCTTCGCCGAGTCCACGACGTCCGTGAGCAGCGGCAGCGGCACCGGGGTCGTGGCCCCCGTGTGCAGGAGCAGCTCGTCGTCCGCGCCCTTCACATAGGCCAGCCCGTCGATGTCCAGCTCGAACACCTCGGGGGCGTACTGGGCGCAGATCCCGTCGCCGGTACACAGGTCCTGGTCGATCCAGACCTCCAGCGCCTCGCCGCCCGGGGCCTCCTGCTGCACGGTCATCTCTCCTGCCTTCGGTTCGCCGGGCGGTGCCCGAGGCGCGAAGGCCAGCCGGGTCCGCTCCAGCGGCTGTTGAACACCTCGACCCTACCTCCGCCCGCTTTGCGCCACTGTTCGGCGGGGGCCGGGGTTTCCTCCCGGGGCCCCTCGGGTACGACCGCCCGACCGGGGAAGGGAGCCCCGGTGGACCGGGGGAGCGCTTCAGGCCACCCCGACGGTGACGCCGATCGTTCGTATCGTCGCTCTGCGTGATGATCACGGGAGCGTCCGTAGGCCTGCCCGCGTACCGGCCGACCGGCCCGGAAGGGACAACTCCGGCCAGTCCTGAAGGCTTTTGACCGTCCCCGACAAGGAACAACCCGCTTCTGAATCACGTTGAGTGGGTATTCCCTCCGTGCGAGAGGGAGCGCACCGGGTGACCGACGACACACCTTGACAGTCTCTGTGATCTAGGGGTTTCAATCGTCACCCACCCAGGTAGGGTCTGGAAGCGTCCAGCTCCCCTTGGAGGAGGTGAGGACCGTGGCAGCCCACGACGACGACATGAACCGCGGCATCCGCCCGGGACGAGGGTCCGACGACCCGGCCGGGCAGATTGCCTACCTTGAGCAGGAGATCGCCGTCCTGCGACGTAAGCTCGCCGACTCTCCGCGACACACGAGGATTCTCGAAGAGCGGATCGTCGAGCTGCAGACGAACCTGGCCGGCGTCTCCGCCCAGAACGAGCGACTGGCCAACACGCTCCGCGAGGCCCGCGACCAGATCGTGGCCCTCAAGGAGGAGGTCGACCGGCTCGCCCAGCCGCCGGCCGGCTTCGGTGTCTTCCTGCAGGCCAACGAGGACGGCACGGCCGACATCTTCACCGGCGGTCGCAAACTGCGGGTGAACGTCAGCCCGAGCGTCGAACTCGAAGACCTCAGGCGCGGCCAGGAGGTCATGCTCAACGAGGCGCTCAACGTGGTCGAGGCCATGGAGTACGAGAGCGTCGGTGACATCGTCACCCTCAAGGAGATCCTCGAGGACGGCGAGCGCGCCCTCGTGCTGGGGCACACCGACGAGGAGCGGGTGGTGCGGCTCGCGGAGCCGCTGCTGGACGTCACCATCCGCCCCGGCGACGCCCTGCTGCTCGAGCCCCGCTCCGGCTACGTCTACGAGGTCGTGCCCAAGAGCGAGGTCGAGGAGCTCGTCCTCGAAGAGGTCCCCGACATCGGCTACGAGCAGATCGGTGGCCTGGGCAACCAGATCGAGGCGATCCGCGACGCGGTCGAGCTGCCGTACCTCTACCCGGACCTGTTCAAGGAGCACGAGCTGCGGCCGCCGAAGGGCGTCCTGCTCTACGGGCCTCCCGGCTGCGGCAAGACCCTGATCGCCAAGGCCGTGGCGAACTCGCTGGCCAAGAAGGTCGCCGAGGTGACCGGCCAGGCCGCCGGCAAGAGCTTCTTCCTCAACATCAAGGGCCCCGAGCTGCTCAACAAGTACGTCGGCGAGACCGAGCGGCAGATCCGCCTGGTCTTCCAGCGTGCGCGTGAGAAGGCCAGCGAGGGCACCCCCGTGATCGTCTTCTTCGACGAGATGGAGTCCCTCTTCCGCACTCGTGGCTCCGGTGTCAGCTCGGACGTGGAGAACACCATCGTCCCGCAGCTGCTCGCCGAGATCGACGGCGTGGAGGGCCTGCAGAACGTGGTCGTGATCGGTGCCTCCAACCGTGAGGACATGATCGACCCCGCCATCCTGCGCCCCGGCCGGCTCGACGTGAAGATCAAGATCGAGCGTCCGGACGCCGAGGCGGCGAAGGACATCTTCGGCAAGTACCTCACCGAGCGGCTCCCGCTGCACGCCGACGACCTCGGCGAGCACGGCGGCAGCAAGGAGACGACCGTCCAGAGCATGATCCAGACGGCGGTCGAGCACATGTACGCCGAGACCGAGGAGAACCGCTTCCTGGAGGTCACCTACGCCAATGGCGACAAGGAAGTCCTGTACTTCAAGGACTTCAATTCCGGCGCCATGATCGAGAACATCGTGGGCCGCGCCAAGAAGATGGCGATCAAGGACTTCCTGGAGAAGAGTCAGAAGGGTCTCCGCGTCTCCCACCTGCTCCAGGCCTGTGTGGACGAGTTCAAGGAGAACGAGGACCTGCCCAACACCACCAACCCGGACGACTGGGCCCGGATCTCCGGAAAGAAGGGCGAGCGGATCGTGTACATCCGTACGCTCATCACCGGAAAGCAGGGTGCGGACACCGGCCGCTCGATCGACACGGTGGCGAATACCGGTCAGTACCTGTAAAGGCAGGGCGGCTGCGGGTGCCCTCGGCGGGTACCCGCAGCCGACTGTTTTTCTGGCCACGACCGGAGCAGGCAATGACGCAAATGATCTCCCCACCAGCGCAAAGGCGTTCTAGGCTCTTTCCTACCGCCGAGTCGCGCAGTGCGGGGACGGGCACCGCACACGCACCGGAGCTCCAGCGGTACTTGAGCGGCGCCCACGACCGAGGGTGCCGCCGGGCAAGGAGGGCCGCATGACCGTACGGCGAGTAATGGGCATCGAGACGGAGTACGGGATCTCCGTCCCCGGCCACCCGAACGCCAATGCCATGCTCACCTCGTCCCAGATCGTCAACGCCTACGCCGCGGCGATGCACCGGGCCCGCCGGGCCCGCTGGGACTTCGAGGAGGAGAATCCGCTGCGGGACGCGCGAGGGTTCGACCTCGCCCGGGAGGCCGCCGACGCCAGCCAGCTCACCGACGAGGACATCGGCCTTGCCAACGTGATCCTCACCAACGGTGCGCGCCTGTACGTGGACCATGCCCACCCCGAGTACAGCGCCCCCGAGGTGACCAATCCCCGCGACGCCGTCCTCTGGGACAAGGCCGGCGAGCGGATCATGGCCGAGGCCGCCGAGCGGGCCGCCCAGCTGCCCGGCGCCCAGCCGATCCACCTCTACAAGAACAACACCGACAACAAGGGCGCCTCCTACGGCACGCACGAGAACTACCTGATGAAGCGGGAGACCCCCTTCTCGGACATCGTGCGCCACCTCACGCCCTTCTTCGTCTCCCGTCAGGTCTTCGCGGGAGCGGGCCGCGTCGGCATCGGTCAGGACGGGCACGAGCACGGCTTCCAGATCAGTCAGCGTGCGGACTACTTCGAGGTCGAGGTGGGTCTGGAGACCACCCTCAAGCGCCCGATCATCAACACCCGGGACGAGCCCCACGCGGACGCGGAGAAGTACCGCCGCCTGCACGTGATCATCGGCGACGCCAACCTCTCCGAGATCTCCACCTACCTCAAGCTGGGCACGACCGCGCTGGTCCTGTCCATGATCGAGGACGGCTTCATCGCGGTCGACCTCGCGGTGGACCAGCCCGTGCGCACGCTCCACCAGGTCTCCCACGACCCGTCCCTCAAGCGCGTGGTCACCCTCCGCAGCGGCCGGACACTGACCGCGGTCCAGTTGCAGATGGAGTACTTCGAGCTGTCCCGCAAGTACGTGGAGGAGCGCTTCGGGGCGGACGCCGACGAGCAGACCAAGGACGTGCTCTCCCGCTGGGAGGACACGCTCAACCGGCTGGAGAACGACCCGATGAGCCTGGCCGGAGAGCTGGACTGGGTCGCCAAGCGGGAGCTCATGGAGGGCTACCGCCGCCGTGACGGCCTCGACTGGGACGCCGCCCGGCTGCACCTGGTCGACCTGCAGTACGCCGACGTACGGGCCGAGAAGGGCCTCTACAACCGTCTGGCGGCCCGCGGGCGCATGAAGCGGCTGCTGGACGAGTCCGAGGTCGACAGGGCCCGTACCAAGCCGCCGGAGGACACGCGCGCGTACTTCCGCGGCCGCTGCCTGGAGCAGTACGCGGACGACGTGGCCGCGGCCTCCTGGGACTCGGTCATCTTCGACCTGCCCGGCCGGGACTCCCTCCAGCGCGTTCCAACCCTCGAACCGCTTCGCGGAACGCGAAATCACGTCAAGGAGCTGCTGGACCGCTGCCGCACGGCGGAAGACCTGGTCAGGGTCCTGTCAGGCGGCTGACCGCGGCCGGCCGGTACGCGTACCGGCCCGGGCGGGGCAGGGTGGAAAGCCCGCCGCCCGGGAATCATCGAGGTGGTCCCCGCATGTTGTCGAAACTGCGGGGCCGATGTCGGACCCGGCTTGTAGGGTCTGATCATCACCGATCGGCAGGAATGCCGACCCGTCGACCATGTCGGGCGAACTGAGCGGGGTGAGGGTTATGGCAACCAAGGACACCGGCGGCGGCCAGCAGAAGGCGACGCGCTCCACCGAGGAGGTCGAGGAGCAGGCGCAGGAGGCGCAGGATCAGGGCGACCTCAAGGAGCGGCACGAGAAGCTGTCCGACGACGTGGACTCCGTCCTGGACGAGATCGACGACGTCCTGGAGGAGAACGCAGAGGACTTCGTGCGTTCCTTCGTGCAAAAGGGCGGGCAGTAGACCGACCTTACCTTCGAATCCAAGGTTCGAGGGTGGGGGAGTCGTGAGTGGCCGATGAGCGGACGACGAAGCGCTGCTCGCGGCCGGAGGAGTCCGGTCCGCGAGCAGTCTTCGTTCTGGATGTCGGCTCCGGCCGAGCATGTGGATCACCGTCACGAGCCGGGTAAGGTCCGTGACATACCGCTTACTTGGAAGGAAACTTGTGGAAGCCAATACTCGTGGCACCGGGCGTCTACCAGCTGCCTTCCTGACGCCGGGCTCTTCTTCGTTCATGGACTTCCTCGCCGAGCACCAGCCCGAGATGCTGCCCGGCAAGCGGCAGCTGCCCACCCAGGGGGTGATCGAGGCGCCGCACGGCACGACCATCGTGGCCGTCACGTTCCCCGGCGGTGTGGTGCTGTCCGGTGACCGCCGCGCCACCATGGGCAACGTCATCGCCCAGCGGGACATCGAGAAGGTGTTCCCGGCGGACGAGTACTCGGCCGTCGGTATCGCCGGCACCGCCGGTCTCGCCGTCGAGATGGTCAAGCTCTTCCAGCTCGAGCTGGAGCACTTCGAGAAGGTCGAGGGCGCCCAGCTGTCGCTGGAGGGCAAGGCGAACCGGCTGTCGACCATGATCCGTTCCAACCTCGGCATGGCCATGCAGGGCCTGGCTGTGGTGCCCCTGTTCGCGGGGTTCGACCTGGACCGGGAGAGGGGACGCATCTTCTCCTACGACGTCACGGGCGGCCGCTCCGAGGAGCACAACTTCGCCGCGACGGGCTCCGGCTCGATCTTCGCGCGGGGTGCCATGAAGAAGCTGTTCCGTGACGACCTGACCGAGGAGCAGGCCACGATCCTGGTGGTCCAGGCCCTGTACGACGCGGCAGACGACGACTCGGCGACCGGTGGTCCCGATGTCGCCCGCCGGATCTACCCGATCATCACCGTGATCACCGAGGACGGCTTCCGCCGGCTCTCCGACGACGAGTCCTCCGAGCTCTCCCGCGCGGTGCTCCAGCGCCGCCTGGAGGAGCCCGACGGTCCCAAGGCCGCCCTGCTCTGAGCGCGGGCCCGGTTCTTATCAAGGTGATCCAGTGACCATGACAGAAAGGGACGGATAACCGGTGTCGACGCCGTTCTATGTCTCACCCCAGCAGGCCATGGCCGACCGGGCCGAGTACGCCCGCAAGGGCATCGCCCGCGGCCGCAGCCTGGTCGTGCTGCAGTACGCCGACGGCATCGTCTTCGTCGGCGAGAACCCGTCCCGCGCGCTGCACAAGTTCAGCGAGATCTACGACCGGATCGGCTTCGCGGCCGCCGGCAAGTACAACGAGTACGAGAACCTCCGCATCGGCGGCGTCCGCTACGCCGACCTGCGCGGTTACACCTACGACCGGGACGACGTGACCGCCCGCGGTCTCGCCAACGTCTACGCCCAGACCCTCGGCACGATCTTCTCCAGCGCCGCCGAGAAGCCGTACGAGGTGGAGCTGGTCGTCGCCGAGGTCGGGGTCACCCCCGAGGGCGACCAGATCTACCGGCTGCCGCACGACGGCTCGATCGTCGACGAGCACGGCTCGGTCGCGGTCGGCGGCAACGCCGAGCTGATCAGCAACTACCTGGACCAGCGTCACCAGGACGGCATGAGCCTGGCCGAGGCGCTGAAGCTGGCCGTGCAGGCCCTGTCCCGCGAGTCGAACGGCTCCCAGCGGGAGATCCCCGCCGAGCGCCTGGAGGTCGCGGTGCTGGACCGCACCCGCCCGCAGACCCGCAAGTTCAAGCGCATCGTCGGCCGTCAGCTCGCCCGCCTCCTGGAGGAGAACGGCGCTGCCACCGAGGCGGAGAGCTCCGAAGAGGAGAGCTCCGAGGAATAGCCCCGTCCACATCCCGCTCCCGTGTGCCCCGACCGGTCCGCCGGTCGGGGCACACGGCGTTCAGGACGCGCGAGGCGGCGCCGTGGACCCCCGTACGACCAGTTCCACCGGAATGTCCCCACGCTCGGGCTCGCGGCCCTCCAGGACCGCCAGCAGGGCCTCCATCCCGCGCTCCCCGAACAGCTCGGCGTCCAGTCGCACCGTTGTCAGCTCGGGGTCGAGGGCCGTGGCCAGGGCCAGGTCGTCCAGGCCGGTCACCGAGACGTCGTCCGGAACGCGCAGGCCCAGGCGGCGCAGGGCCTTGTAGGCGCCGGCGGCCAGCTTGTCGTCGTCGCAGACCACCGCCGTCGGCCGGGGGCCGGGCGCGGTGAACGCGGCCTCGGCGGCGGCCAGGGCGCCCTCGATGGAGATCGGCGCGGGTGCCGTACGGATCTCCGTCCCCGGCACGGCGGCCAGGCGCGCCGCCAGCTCCCGCGCACGCATCTCGAACGTCCAGGAGGGCACGTCGGCGGCCAGGTGCAGGACGCGGCGGTGGCCGAGGCCCAGCAGGTGCTCGGCGACCTGCCGGACGCCGTCGGCGATGTCCAGGTTCACCGTCGCCGCGCCCAGGCTGCCCTCGGGGTCGCTGTCGAGCATGACCAGCGGCAGCTGGTCGCCGCGGATCGCGGTGAGCGCGTCGGCCGCCATCGAGGAGGCGATGACGCCGTCCAGGGCGGCCTGCGCGGAGGCGAAGGGGTCGCGGGCCGGGCCGATGCCCTCGGGGGAGGGGTACAGCACGACGCCGAAGCCGTGCCGGGCGGCCACCCGTGCCGCGCCCGTGTAGACACCGGCGAAGAACTCCGTGGTCAGCGCCGGCACCACGAGCAGGACCGTGCGGGTGCGGCCCAGGCGCAGGTTGCGGGCGGCCAGGTTGGGCCGGTAGCCCAGCTCGCGCGCGGCCTCCCGGACCCGCTCGGCGGTTGCCTCCGAGACCCGGCCGCGCCACTTGTCGCCCAGCACGAGCGAGACGGCCGCCTGGGAGACCCCGGCCGCCTGTGCGACGTCACGGCTGGTCGGGCGCGTACTACTGCGTGCCACGGCGGGGGCCTGCTTCTCTTCTGTCCGGTCGTTCACCTCCGGGCGCTCCGGCCCTTCGGCTCACTCCCGGTCATGTGGACGTGTGAACAGCGCACATGGTACGTATGAGTGGCGACGTTATACGTAACACTTGGAGGCGGGACATGGCCGCGGGATACCTGGAGATCCTCAGGGCGAGACACGCGGCCCGTCTGCTGACCGGCACCCTGGTGGGCCGGCTGCCCAACGCGACCGCCGCGATCGCCCTGGTGCTGTTCGTGCGCGGCGAGGGTGGCACGTACAGCCTGGCGGGCGCCCTCGCAGCCGTGTACGGCGTCGCCAACGCGGTGGGCCAGCCGTTGCTGGGCCGCCTGGTGGACCTGTACGGCCAGCCGCGCGTCCAGTTGCCCGCCGTCGTCCTCTCCGCCCTCGCCATGACGGCCTTCGCCTTCTCCGGCACCGACCCGCTGCCCTTCGCTTACGCCGCGGTCGCGGCCGCCGGCCTCTTCACGCCGCCCCTGGAGGGCGGCCTGCGCGCCCTGTGGCCCTCCGTACTGCGCCGCCAGGAGCAGGTGCACACCGCGTACGCCATGGACGCCGTCGCCCAGGAAGTCATGTTCACTGTCGGCCCGTTGCTGGTGACCCTGTGCGTGTCCCTGTGGTCGGAGCGTGCGGCCCTGCTGGTGCTCAACGCCGTCGGCGTCCTCGGCGCCCTCTCGGTGGTCGTCTCGCCGCCCTCGCGCGCGTGGCGCTCGGCCCCGCGCGAGGCGCACTGGCTCGGCGCCCTGCGCTCGCCCGGCCTGCTCGTGCTGCTCGGCGCCTTCCTGTTCGTCGGCATCGCGCTCGGCTCCATCACCGTGGCCTCGGTGCCGTACGCCGACGACCACGGCGGTGACGCCGTCTACGGCTGGCTGATGGCCGCGCTCGGCCTCGGGGCCCTCGTCGGCGGCACCGTCTACGGCGCGCGCCGGTGGAGCGGCACGCCCGAGCGGCGACTGCGGGTCCTGGTGGCGCTTCTGGCGGTGTGTTACCTGCCGCTGATGCTGATGCCGGGCGCGGTCGCCATGGTGCTGCTCACCGTGGTCTCCGGAGTGTTCCTCGCCCCCTGCATCGCGTGCGCGTTCATCATCGTCGACCGGCACGCGCCGAGCGGCACCGTCACCGAGGCGTTCTCCTGGCTTGTGACGACGTTCACCGTGGGTGCCTCGGTCGGAACGGGGCTGGCGGGCCCGGTGGTCCAGGCCGGTGGCGCGCTGTGGGGATTCGCCCTCCCGGGTGTCGCGGGGGCCGTGTCCCTGCTGGTCCTGCTCGCCACCGGACGGGTCCTCGCAGCTCCCGCGCGGAGCGGGGTTGTTGCGGCTTCATCGGAAAATGATCCAAATCGTGCTGCCGAACCCCGTTTCAGCTCAGGGGATCGGGCGTAATGTTCAGTCATGGACCGCCGCATTTTCGGGCTGGAGAACGAGTACGGCGTCACGTGCACGTTCAGGGGACAGCGGCGCCTGTCTCCTGACGAGGTGGCGCGGTACCTCTTCCGCCGTGTCGTGTCATGGGGCCGCAGCAGTAATGTCTTTCTGCGAAACGGCGCCCGGCTCTATCTCGACGTGGGGTCACATCCGGAATACGCGACACCCGAATGTGACAACGTGATCGAACTGGTCACCCACGACAAGGCCGGCGAGCGCATTCTCGAAGGACTCCTGGTGGACGCGGAACGACGCCTGCACGAGGAGGGAATCGCGGGCGACGTCTACCTCTTCAAGAACAACACCGACTCGGCGGGCAACTCCTACGGCTGCCACGAGAACTATCTGGTGGCGCGGCACGGGGAGTTCTCCCGACTCGCGGACATCCTCATCCCCTTCCTGGTGACCAGACAGCTGCTGTGCGGCGCGGGCAAGGTCCTGCAGACCCCGCGCGGCGCCGTCTACTGCGTCAGCCAGCGCGCGGAGCACATCTGGGAGGGCGTCTCCTCGGCGACGACCCGCTCCCGGCCCATCATCAACACCCGCGACGAACCGCACGCGGACGCCGAGCGCTACCGCCGCCTGCACGTCATCGTGGGCGACTCGAACATGTCCGAGACGACCATGCTGCTCAAGGTCGGCGCCACCGACCTGGTGCTGCGCATGATCGAGGCGGGCACCGTGATGCGCGACCTCACCCTGGAGAACCCGATCCGGGCGATCCGCGAGGTCAGCCACGACATCACCGGCCGGCGCAAGGTGCGCCTGGCCAGCGGCCGGGAGGCCTCCGCGCTGGAGGTGCAGCGCGAGTACTTCGACAAGGCCGTGGACTTCTGCGACCGCCGGGGCATCCGCACCGGCACCGTCGCGCAGGTCCTGGAGCTGTGGGGCCGCACCCTCGACGCGATCGAGACCGAGGAGCTCGACCGCATCGGCACCGAGATCGACTGGGTCATGAAGTACAAGCTCATCGAGCGGTACCGGGCCAAGCACAACATGACCATGTCGCACCCGAGGGTCGCCCAGATAGACCTCGCCTACCACGACATCCACCGCCGTCGTGGTCTGTACTACCTGCTGGAGAAAAGGGGCCAAGCCGCCCGTATCTGCAACGACTTGAAGATCTTCGAGGGTAAGTCGGTTCCCCCGCAGACCACTCGGGCCCGGCTGCGCGGCGACTTCATCCGCAGGGCACAGGAACAGCGCCGGGACTTCACGGTCGACTGGGTGCACCTGAAGCTCAACGACCAGGCGCAGCGCACCGTGTTGTGCAAGGACCCGTTCCGTTCGGTGGACGACCGGGTGGAGAAGCTCATCGCCGGAATGTGACAAAGGTACGTGAGTCAAGCGTTTCCGCATCGAATTGCCGGAACGCCACACGGGCGTCGTACGTTTCCCGTACGGCGCCCTTCTCGCGTCGTAGAGTTGCGCGCACGCCAATCCACAAGATCGACCGATTACGAGGCATCTCCGTGCGCCGACGCTCCCTCCTCCTCGCCGCTGTACCCGCAGGACTGGTCACGCTCGCCGCGTGCGGCGACGGCAAGTCCGACTCCAGCAAGGCCAGTGCGTCACCGTCGCCCTCGGCGTCCACGCCCCCGCCCAAGATCGTGGAGGGGCCGCTGCCGGCGATCACGGCGGGCACGAAGTTCGGCGAGAAGCCCACGGTCGCCAAGGGACCGGGCGAGCCCTCTAAGAACCTCGCGGTGAAGACGGTCATCCCGGGCAACGGCCGCACGATCGCGGAGAACGACTTCATCCAGGCGAACTACCTGGGCCAGATCTGGAGCACCGCCAAGGTCTTCGACAACTCCTACGACCGCAACCCGCTGGTCATCCAGCTCGCCCAGGGCGGCATCATCGACGGCTGGCGGTACGCGATCGCGGGCAAGAAGGTGGGCAGCCGGATCGAGCTCGCCGTCCCGCCGGAGCTGGGCTACGGCAAGGCGGGCAACCCGAAGGCGGGCATCAAGGGCACCGACACCCTGGTCTTCGTCATCGACCTGATGGACTCCTTCAACTCCAAGAGCTCCGCCCAGGGCAAGCCGGTCCCGCAGACCGACGCCGCCCTGCCCAAGGTCGGCACCAACACCGACGGCAAGGCGCCCGAGATCACCGTCCCGAAGTCCGAGCCGCCGAAGAAGCTGGTGTCGACCTACGTCCTGGAGGGCGACGGCGACGAGGTCAAGGCGAACCAGGCGATCCTGTGCCAGTTCAAGGCCGTGGTCTGGGACGGCGGCAAGACGTTCCAGCAGACGTACGGCTCCGGGCGGCTCAGCCAGTTCTCCCTGGAGCAGATGCAGCAGGCCGTCAAGGGCCTGGCCCAGGGGCTGACCGGCAAGAAGGTGGGCAGCAGGGTCCTCGTCGTCATCCCGCCGGAGCTGGGTTACGGCGACAACCCGCCGAGCGGCGGTGTCGTCAAGAAGGGCTCCACGCTGGTGTTCTCGGTGGACATCCTGGCCGCGATGTAGCCGTGCCGCGCCGTGGTGGCGATGGCAGGCGACAGACCGTCGGGGATGAAAGACTGTCCGTGTTTCGTGTCGTACACAAGCAGGAGCTTTTGACGTGAGCATCGACAAGCCCGAGATCGACTTCCCGGGCGGCGAGCCCCCGGCGGACCTCGAGATCAAGGACATCTGGGAGGGTGACGGCGCCGTTGCGGAGGCGGGCCAGACCGTCACCGTCCACTACGTGGGTGTTGCCTTCAGCACGGGCGAGGAGTTCGACGCCAGCTGGAACCGCGGCACGCCGTTCCGCTTCCCGCTGGGTGGCGGCCGGGTCATCAAGGGCTGGGACCTCGGCGTGCAGGGCATGAAGGTCGGCGGCCGCCGCCAGCTGACCATTCCGGCGCACCTCGCCTACGGCAACCAGAGCCCGACCCCGGCGATCAAGCCCGGTGAGACGCTGATCTTCGTGGTGGACCTGATCGCGGTCTGATCGTCGTACGGCCTGTTTTTCGGGATGAGACCGGACCCGATCGACTGGGGCCCATGCCTGTCCGGGCATGGGCCCTCGGCTTTGCCAGGCCACTTCTGAGCGGTACGGTCATCGTCCGTAAGCACCATAGGGAGGCGAAGGGCGTCGATGGCCATTGCCAAGGCGGAGCGGCTGATGAACCTCGCGCTGTGTCTGCTCGGGACACGGCGGCCGCTCAGCAAGCGGGAGCTTCGCGACTCCATCGAGGCTTACGTGGAGGCCGCCAGGCCGGAAAAGGGCGCTGCCGGCTCGGAAGACTCCTTCAACCGGATGTTCGAGCGGGACAAGGACGACCTGCGCGAGCTGGGCCTGGTCATCGAGACCGTCGAGAACATCGACGGAGAGGTCGGCTACCTCGCCCGCCGTGACAGCAACCGGCTGCCTCCCATCACCCTGGACGCCGAGGAGGCCGCCGCCCTCGGTCTCGCCGCCAAGGTCTGGCAGCAGGCCCGCCTGGCCGGAGCGGCCAGTGGCGCCCTGCAGAAGCTGCGTGCGGCGGGGCTGCCAGAGGACGTCGACCCGTACGAGGCCCATGGTGCCCTGGAGCCGCGCATCCCGGTGCACGAGGCCGCGTTCGAGCCGCTGATGCTGGCGTGCCGCGACCGCCGCCCGGTCGTCTTCGACTACCGCAAGGCTTCCGCCGCCCACCCCGAGCCCCGGCACGTCGAGCCGTGGGCGCTGGAGTGCTGGCGCGGCCACTGGTACCTGGCCGGCTGGGACCGCGACCGGGGCGCCGAGCGCGTCTTCCGGCTCTCCCGGATCACCGGCCGGGTGCGCTCGCGGGGCACCGGCTTCACCGCGCCCGTTCCGGACGTCGTCACCGTGCGCGAGACGGTGGCGGGCTGGGCGGGCGAGATCGCCGACCGTTCGGCGCTGATCAGGCTGCGTTCCGGCGCCGGTTACCCCCTTCGGGCGAAATCCACCGAGGTCCGGGAACTCGGTGACGGCTGGGACGAGTTGGAGATTCCGTACGGGCACGGCCTGGACGCCTGGCTGGTGGAGTTCGGGCCGGACGTGATCGTCGTGGAGCCGGCCGAGCTGCGGGCCGACGTGGTGGACCGGCTGCGTGCCGTGGCCAAGGGCTGAGGAGGAGCGGAGCAGAACCATGGCAGGCAAACCGGTCAGGCCCGTGAACGCCATCGACCAGACCCGGCGAATGCTCTCGCTGGTCACCTACCTCAGGGAGCGCCCCGGCGCCAGGATCGCGGACGTCGCGCGCGCCTTCGGCATCACCGAGGACGAGCTGGTCTCCGACCTCGATCTGCTGCCCATGTGCGGCACCAGCTTCCGCGGCGGCGATCTGCTCGACATCGACACCGACGGCGAGCGCATCTGGTGGCACAACGCGGCCGCGCTCGGTGAGGAGGCGGCCGAGCCGCTGCGGCTCGCCGCCGACGAGGCCACGGCCCTGCTGGTGGCCGCCCGCGCGGTGTCGACCCTGCCCGGCCTGCGGGAGGGCGACCGCCAGGCCCTGCTGCGCGCGACGGCCAAAGTGGAGACGGCGGCCGGCGAGGTCGCCGGCGCCAGCTCCCGTCTCTCGGTGACCTTCGAGTCCGAGGGCGGCGTCTTCGCCGACGTCGACCGGGCCATCTCGGAGCGTCGCCGGCTGTGGATCCGCTACTACTCACCCGCCCGTGACGAGGTCACCGAGCGTGAGATCGACCCCATCCGCCTGGTCAGCGTCGGCCACACCTATGTGGAGGCCTGGTGCCGCCGCTCGGAGGCCCGGCGCACCTTCCGGCTCGACCGGGTCGCCGAGATCAGGATCCTGGACGAGCCCTCGGCACCGCCGGAGATCGAGCTGCGGGACCTCTCCGAGGCGCTGGTGCAGCCGGCCGCCGAGGACCCGGAGGTCGTGATCGAGGTCGGCCCCGGCGGCCGCTGGGTGGCCGAGTACTACCCGCACGACAGCGCCGATGAGCTTCCCGACGGCGGGCTGCGTATCACTCTGCGCACCCCCGATCCGGCCTCCCTGCGCCGGCTGGCCCTGCGCCTCGGCCGCGACGGCAGGATCGTCTCGCCGTCCGAGCTGGCCGACAGCGCCCGCACGGCGGCCCGCGAGGCGCTGGCGGCGTACGACACACCGCCGACGGCGGCGCACGGTGGTCACGACGGGCAGGACGACAGGCAGGAGCGAGGGCTTTGAACGAGTCTGCGGGGTCCGGTGCTGGGGAAATGACGGTGGCGGCCGCCTTCGCGGGGATGAAGAGAGTGGTCCCCGTGGTGTTCAAGGCCGGCTGCCCGAACTGCCGGGGCCGCTTCGAGCTCGCCGCGAGCGCCCTGCGCCTGGCCATCGGTGCCACGAGCCGGACGACGTTCTACTCCTTCACCTGCCCCGACTGCGGCTCCTCGGTGCGCAAGCCGGCCGGGGAGCGCATCGTCGAGCTGCTCACCGGCGGCGGCGTCAGGACCCTGCGGCTGCACTCCACCGTGTAGGACCGTCTAGGCTCGACGTCATGTTCTGGCCGATGTTCGCGGTAGCCGTGGGTTTCCTGAGTCTGGCCGTCCTGGGGGTGCTCGCCGTACGGGTCTTCCTGGAGGCGCGGCGTCTCGGGGAGCAGGTCTCGGCCTCCGCCCGCCGTATCAACAGGGCGGCCGAGGATCTGGAGCGGGCGGCGGTCAGCGCGGCCCGCGCCGCGGACACGCTGTGAACGACACTCCCGGAACCTGTGAGTCGCTCACGGGATGCGCTTTGGGCCACTTCGCCCTGTCATGCTGACTGCCGGGACAGGTACGCTCTGATCGCGGTGCGAAGAGCGAGGCGCGTACCGCGGACCGGGAGTACGCACGGGGATTGCCTGACGTTCACCCCTGAGCGTTACGATCGCTGTCAGCACGACCATCGGACACATGTCCGACTGGTCGGACAGCACCCCATCCAGTCGCCTCGGTGAGAAGGTAAAGACTTATGTTCGGAAGGCTCGGAGCCCCCGAGATCATTCTCATCCTCGTCGTCATCGTGCTGCTGTTCGGCGCGAAGAAGCTTCCGGACATGGCCCGCTCGCTCGGCAAGTCCGCGCGCATCCTGAAGAGCGAAGCCAAGGCGATGAAGGAGGAGGGCAACGCCTCCGCACAGGCTCCCACCTCCAACGAGCAGCCTGCGGCCCAGCGCACCATCCAGGCGGCCCCCGGCGACGTGACCAGCTCGCGGCCGGTCAACGAGCCGACGGACACCACCAAGCGCTGACGCAGCGCCGGAACCCTCCGGCCTGCCGCACGAGATGAGGACGTGGGTTGCTCAAGCCTGCCCGCAAGAAGGAGAAGGATCCCGAGGGGCGGATGCCCCTTGCGGATCACCTTCGTGAGCTCCGCAACCGGCTCGCGAAGGCACTGCTGGCCATCGTCGTCGTGACGGTCGTCGCCGCCTTCTTCTACAACGACATCATCAACTTCCTGACCCAGCCGATCCTCGATTCGGTCGGATGCGGGAAGACCTTCGAGGAACTGGCCCGTTCGACCGCCAAGTCGCAGCCCTGCGCGCGGATCACCATCAACGGCCTCCTCGCCCCGTTCACCCTGGCCCTGCAGGTCTCGCTGACGGCCGGCGTCGTCTTCGCCTCGCCGATCTGGCTGTACCAGCTGTGGGCGTTCGTGGCTCCCGGGTTGCACAGGCACGAGAAGAAGTACGCCTACGCCTTCGTCTTCACCGGCGCCCCGCTGTTCCTCGCCGGTGCGTTCTTCGCGTACAAGGTGCTTCCCACCACCGCGAAGGTGCTGATCGACTTCACGCCGAACGGCAACATCGACAACCTGCTGCCGCTGGACGACCTGCTCCAGCTGGTCACGCGCATGGTGATCGTCTTCGGTCTCTCCTTCGAGCTGCCGCTGCTGCTGATCATGCTCAACCTCACCGGGGTGCTCAGCGGCGAGCGCATGCTCGGCTGGTGGCGCGGCATGATCCTCGGCATCACGGTCTTCGCGGCCGTGGCCACGCCGAGCACCGACCCGCTGTCGATGCTGGCGCTCGCCGGACCGATCTGGGTGCTGTACTTCGGAGCGGTCGGCTTCTCGCTGCTCAACGACAAGCGCAAGCGCCGCCGCGAGGCCGCGGGTCCGGCCGACGACGAGGCCTCCGACCTGGACCTCACGCCCGAGGACATCGGCGACGTCGAGCCCGTCCCGGCACACCGGGCCCTGCCCGAGCAGTCGGGCACGGAGCGGGTCAACGGTTACGACGACGTCACCTGAGCGTCCACCGAGCCGCACCGCGATGCCCCCGTCCCCGAGGACGGGGGCATCGTGCTGTGTCGATCAACGCACGTTCGGGATAATGATCGTCCTGTTGTCAGTGCCGCCCGGTACGCTCGAAAGCACGATGACAGAGGATCTCTCACCGGCCGAGCGGTACGCGGCAGCCCGGAGGCGGGCAGCCGAGCAGGCCACCGCGCTCGCGTCCTTCCGCGAGATGTACGACTTCGGCCTCGACCCCTTCCAGATCGAGGCCTGCCAGGCCCTCGAAGAGGGGAAGGGCGTGCTGGTGGCCGCCCCCACCGGCTCGGGCAAGACGATCGTGGGCGAGTTCGCCGTCCACCTCGCCCTGCAGCAGGGCAAGAAGTGCTTCTACACGACACCCATCAAGGCGCTGTCGAACCAGAAGTACGCCGACCTGTGCCGCCGCTACGGCACGGAGAAGGTCGGCCTGCTCACCGGCGACAACAGCGTCAACTCCGACGCCCCGGTGGTCGTGATGACCACCGAGGTGCTGCGGAACATGCTGTACGCAGGCTCGCAGACCCTCCTCGGCCTCGGCTACGTGGTCATGGACGAGGTGCACTACCTCTCCGACCGCTTCCGCGGCGCCGTCTGGGAGGAAGTGATCATCCACCTGCCCGAGTCGGTGACCCTGGTGTCGCTGTCGGCGACCGTGTCCAACGCCGAGGAGTTCGGCGACTGGCTGGACACCGTCCGTGGTGACACCGAGGTGATCGTCTCCGAGCACCGGCCCGTGCCGCTGTTCCAGCACGTGCTCGCCGGGCGCCGGACGTACGACCTGTTCGAGGAGGGCGAGGGCCACAAGAAGGCCGTCAACCCCGACCTCGTCCGGCTCGCCCGCATGGAGTCGACCCGGCCGTCGTACCAGGACCGCCGGCGCGGCCGCGCGATGCGCGAGGCCGACCGCGAGCGGGAGCGCAGACAGCGCTCGCGCGTGTGGACGCCGGGCCGGCCCGAGGTCATCGAGCGCCTCGACTCCGAGGGTCTGCTGCCCGCGATCACCTTCATCTTCAGCCGCGCCGCCTGCGAGGCCGCCGTCCAGCAGTGCCTGTACGCGGGCCTGAGGCTCAACGACGAGGAGGCGCGGGAGAAGGTGCGCGCGCTGGTCGAGGAGCGCACCGCCGCGATCCCGTCCGAGGATCTGCACGTCCTCGGCTACTACGAGTGGCTGGAGGGCCTGGAGCGGGGCATCGCCGCCCATCACGCGGGCATGCTGCCGACCTTCAAGGAGGTCGTCGAGGAGCTGTTCGTCCGCGGACTGGTCAAGGCCGTGTTCGCCACCGAGACCCTCGCCCTGGGCATCAACATGCCCGCCCGCTCGGTGGTCCTGGAGAAGCTCGTCAAGTGGAACGGCGAGCAGCACGCCGACATCACGCCCGGTGAGTACACCCAGTTGACGGGGCGTGCGGGCCGGCGTGGCATCGACGTCGAGGGCCATGCCGTGGTGCTGTGGCAGCGCGGGATGAGCCCCGAGCACCTCGCCGGTCTCGCGGGCACCCGTACCTATCCGCTGCGCTCCAGCTTCAAGCCGTCGTACAACATGGCGGTCAACCTGGTCGATCAGTTCGGCCGGCACCGCTCGCGCGAGCTGCTGGAGACCTCCTTCGCGCAGTTCCAGGCCGACAAGTCGGTCGTCGGGATCTCCCGACAGGTGCAGCGCAACGAGGAGGGACTGGAGGGCTACAAGGCCTCCATGACCTGCCACCTCGGCGACTTCGAGGAGTACGCGCGGCTGCGCCGCGAACTGAAGGACCGTGAGACCGAGCTGGCCCGGCAGGGCACCAACCAGCGGCGGGCCGAGGCGGCCGTGGCCCTGGAGAAGCTCAAGCCCGGCGACGTCATCCATGTCCCCACGGGCAAGTACGCCGGGCTGGCCCTGGTGCTGGACCCCGGCCTGCCCGCCGGCCGCTCCAACGGCCACCGCGGCTTCGACCACCACGACGGCCCGCGCCCGCTGGTGCTGACCGCCGAACGGCAGGTCAAGCGGCTGGCGTCGATGGACTTCCCGGTCCCGGTCGAGCCGCTGGACCGGATGCGGATCCCGAAGTCCTTCAACCCGCGCTCGCCGCAGTCCCGTCGGGACCTCGCCTCGGCACTGCGCAGCAAGGCGGGGCACATCCCGCCGGAGCGGGCCCGCAAGAAGCGCTCGCAGGCCGCCGACGACCGCGAGATCGCCCGGCTGCGCACGGACATCCGGGCGCATCCGTGTCATGGGTGCAACGACCGTGAGGACCACGCCCGTTGGGCCGAGCGCTACCACCGGCTGCTGCGGGACACCTCGCAGCTGGAGCGGCGCATCGAGGGCCGCACGAACACCATCGCGCGGACCTTCGACCGGATCGTCGCGCTGCTCACCGAGCTGGACTACCTGCGCGGCGACGAGGTCACCGAGCACGGCAAGCGGCTCGCCCGGCTCTACGGCGAACTCGACCTGCTGGCCAGTGAGTGCCTGCGCGAGGGCGTGTGGGAGGGACTCGACCCGGCCGAACTCGCCGCCTGTGTCTCGGCGTTGGTGTACGAGGCCCGGGTCGGCGACGACGCCATGGCACCCAAGCTGCCCTCCGGCAAGGCGAAGGCCGCGCTCAGCGAGATGGTCCGGATCTGGGGCCGGCTGGACGGTCTGGAGGAGGAGTTCCGGATCACCCAGACCGAGGGCGTCGGCCAGCGCGAGCCGGACCTCGGCTTCGCCTGGGCCGCGTACATGTGGGCCTCGGGGACGGGGCTCGACGAGGTGCTGCGCGAGGCGGAGATGCCCGCGGGTGACTTCGTGCGGTGGTGCAAGCAGGTCATCGATGTCCTCGGGCAGATCTCGGCGGCATCTCCCGTGGCGGGCTCGACCGTGGCCAAGGCTGCGCGCAAGGCTGTTGATCAGTTGCTGCGAGGGGTTGTCGCCTATTCGTCGGTGGGTTGATGTTCCGTCGGCGTGTGCCGACGCCAGAAGGGCGCCGAGCCTGGCTCGGCGCCCTTCTGGCGTCTCGACGCCCCATGTGCGCTCTTCGGCCCGGCATCGAGGGTGTCGGTCCGACCGCCGGAGTCTGAGCCGTCTTTTCACTCATCACGGTGAGTAGTTTTCGTACACCCATACGCCATCACGTGTTGTGTTCGAGTGATCACCGAGCGTGTAAATGGAGTCGAGCGTACTCCTGTTGCGTTGGCGATTTCAGGTGCTTGCCGAATATGACACGGCGATGATCCGGTCGGACTAAGCTCGCCCGCGGCGCACCGAGTTGAGGTGAATTCGTGCGTCTGTTCCCAAACTTCCCGATGATCCCTTCGGTTCCATGACTCTTCCCCCCGCAAGCTCTCCTGACACCCAGCCGACTCGTCTCAGAAGGCATCCATGGTGAGTGTTCAAAAGCCTCCCGGTGGCCGTGAACGTCCTTATGCGCGCGTGCTGTTGCTGCCGGCCATAGCGATGGCCGCGGCGACCGCGGCGGCGGTCGCCCTGGCTCCGGCCTCGGCCCGGATCGCCGTCGGCGGGTGCGGGGCTGTGGCCCTGCTGCTGGTCCTCGCCACGGCCTCCGAAGCCGTCCGCCGCGGACGCAGACTCCGCGAGGCACAGGCCGAGCACGCCCGTCACACCGCGTATCTGGAGCGCCGCCTCGCCGCTCACGACGCGGAGATCGTCCGCCTCGGCGGCGACGTCCTGCCCACCGCGCTTCTCCGGCTGCGGCACGGAGAACCGCTCAGAGAAGTGATGCGCAAGGTCGTCGACAACGACCGCGAACTGCGCCACATGCCCGAGTCGCAGCGCACCCTGCTGCGCACGGCGCTGAAGGGCGCCGACTTCGAGATCTCGATGCGCGACGCCACCGAGCGCTCCTACGTCAGCATCGCCCGCCGCATCCAGGCCATCGTCCACCAGCAGGCCAACGAACTGCGGGAGATGGAGGAGGACCACGGCCGCAACCCCGAGGTCTTCGACGACCTGCTGCGCATCGACCACGGCACCGCGCTGATCGGCCGTCTCGCCGACACCATCTCCGTGCTCGGCGGCGGCCGCCCCGGCCGTCAGTGGCCGCTGCCCGTCTCGCTCTACAGCGTGCTGCGCGGTGCGATGTCCCGGATCCTGGAGTACCGGCGCATCGAGCTGAACTCCATCGTCAACATCAACATCAAGGGCACGTCCGTCGAGCCGCTCCTCCACGCGGCCGCCGAACTCCTCGACAACGCCACCCGCTACTCGCCGCCGTCGACCAAGGTGCACGTCACCGCCGCCGAGGTGCAGTCGGGCCTCGTCATCGAGATCGAGGACGCCGGCGTCAGCCTCAGCGAGGAGGGCCGCGCCCGCATCGAGAAGGCGATCTACGACGCCATGGCGGGCGACGACGCGGAGAACCTGGGCTCGAACCCGCGCCTCGGCCTCGCCGTCGTCGGCCGGCTGTGCAAGGCGTTCGACATGCAGGTCTCGCTGCGCGCCTCCGCCTACGGCGGCGTCCGCGCGATCCTCGTCGTACCGCGCGTGATGACCACCACCGAGCCCGGCGTCGGCGCCGCCCACGGCATCGGTGCGACCGGTGTTCCCAAGCCCGAACTCGGCGCGGTGGAGGGCCCGAAGCGCAGGCCCAAGAAGCGCCGCCCCACCAGCCCCCGCATCCCCGCCGGGATCTCGATGGAGGACGACGTCCCCGAGGTCACCGAGTGGACGGCGGGCGGTCTGCCGCAGCGCCGCAGCCGGGTGAAGACCCCGCTCAGCCAGCGGTACGCCGAACAGGCCGCCATCGAGCGCGCCGAGCGCGAGGGCAAGCCGACCATCTGGTCCCAGCACAAGCCCGAACCCGAGCCAGAGCCCGAGATCGACCCCGAGATCCAGAAGCTCCGGGACCGGCCGCCGGGCATGTGGGTCGACGACTTCTGGAACGGCCTGCGGAAGGGCATGCCCGAGGACGCCACCGCGCCCGAGCTGACCGACTTCACGCGGAACCCCACCAAGTACCTGCACCTGCTCAACGATTCGGACACCGCCATCGAGGGCGCCACCGACGACGAGGGGAACCTCAAGTGATCCAGCAGCGAGGCAACTTCGACTGGATGCTCAAGCAGCTCAACGACGGCGTACCGGGCGTCCAGATGATCGTGGTCCTCTCCGCCGACGGTCTGCGCATCGCCCGCTACGGCGGCGACCCCGACGCGGCCGACCGGGTGGCCGCCGCCTGCGCGGGTGTTCAGAGCCTCGCCGGTGCCATCATTCAGGAGATCGAGGGTGCCGGCGACATGAAGCTCGTCGTCATCGAGATCGAGGGCGGCTACTTCTACCTCATGGACGCCGGCGCCAACGCCTACCTGGCCGTGCTGGCCGACGTGACCTGCGAGCCGGGTCGGATGGCCGGCATGATGCGCGACCTCGTCGTCCGGATCGGAGCCCATCTCACCAGTCCGCCCCGGCGGAACGGGCAGACCGTATGACTCCTCCGCAACGCAAACGGCGCCTGCCGCAGCAACTGCCGCCTCCACCGCCGCCGCCCCCCGCACCGGCGGACGGCGAGGAGAAGCCCGGGAACCCCGAACGGCTGTACGCCATCGCCGACACCGTCGACGGCGGCCGCGCCGAACTCGACCTGGTCACCTTAATCGTGGCGCGATCCGCGCCTCCTCCGTCGGCCTCACCGGAGGAGGCGGCCGTGATCCAGCTCTGTGCCTCCCCTCTGTCCGTGGCCGAGCTCTCGGCCTACCTCAACCTGCCGTTCAGCGCGATGACCGTCCTGATCACCGAGCTGATCACGAACGAACTGGTGCAGGCACGCGCCCCGATCGTCCGCAAGGCGCTCCCGGACCGTTCTCTCCTCGAAGCGGTGATGCATGGACTTCAACGGCTCTGACACCATCCCCGGCCCACGCACCGGGGATCACCTCCCGCAGACGGCCCAGGCCGCGGTGAAGATCGTGATCGTGGGCGGCTTCGGCGTCGGCAAGACCACCATGGTCGGTTCGGTCAGCGAGATCAGGCCGCTGACCACCGAGGAGACCATGACCCAGGCCGGGATCGGGGTCGACGACAACTACGGCTCCGAGACCAAGACCGCCACCACCGTGGCCATGGACTTCGGCCGCATCAGCATCACCGACAAGCTGGTGCTCTATCTCTTCGGCACCCCCGGCCAGGAGCGCTTCTGGTTCCTGTGGAACGGCCTGTTCGAGGGCGCGCTCGGCGCGGTCGTCCTGGTCGACACCCGCCGCCTGGAAGTCAGCTTCGACGTCATGGGCCGCCTGGAGGAACGCGGCGTCCCGTTCGTCGTCGCCGTCAACTCCTTCCCCGACGCTCCTCGTTACCCGACCGAGGAACTGCGCACCGCCCTGGACCTGGCCCCGGAGATCCCGATCATCGACTGCGACGTGCGCCGCCGGGCCTCCAGCAAGGACGTGCTGATGACCCTGATGCGCTTCCTGCACTCGCTCGCCATGTCCGGCGCCCTCACCTGACCCGCATCCGACCCGCCCCCCACCTTCCGCTCCGGAGCGACACTGTGACGCCTGAATCCCCATCCCTCACCGGCACCGACGCCACCGCCGGCCCGCCGCCCGGCTGCCCGGCGCACGGCCTCGGTCCCGGAGGAGTGCACCGGCTCTACGGCCCCGACGCGGCGGACCTGGACGACCTCTACGAACGGCTGCGGGAGGAGCACGGCAGCGTCGCGCCCGTGCTGCTCCACGAGGACGTACCGGTGTGGGTGGTCCTCGGGCACTCCGAGAACCTGCACATGGTCCGCAGCCCCTCCCAGTACGCCCGCGACAGCCGGATGTGGACCGCACTGCAGGAGGGCCTGGTCAAGCCCGACCACCCGCTCATGCCGCACATCGCCTGGCAGCCCATCTGCGCGTTCGCCGAGGGCGACGAGCACCAGCGGCTGCGCGCGGCGGTCACCGGCGCCATGTCGACCATCGACCACCGCAGCATGCGTCGCCACATCGGCCGCTACACCCAGGAACTCGTCAACGACTTCTGCGAACGCGGCCGGGCCGACCTGGTCTCCCAGTTCGCCGAGCACCTGCCGATGGCCGTCATGTGCGAGCTCCTCGGCATGCCCGAGGAGTACAACGACCGGATGGTGCAGGCCGCCCGTGACGCGCTCAAGGGCACCGAGACCGCCATCGAGAGCCATGGGTACGTCATCGACGCGCTGAGCCGGCTCACCACCCGCCGCCGAGCCCGGCCCGACGACGACTTCACCAGTCACCTCATCACCCACCCCGCGGGACTGACCGACGACGAGGTCCGCGAACACCTGCGCCTCGTCTTCTTCGCGGCCTACGAGGCCACCGCCAACCTGCTCGCCAACGCGCTGCGCATGGTCCTCACCGAGCCGGGCTTCCGTGCCCAGCTCAACGGCGGCCAGATGACCGTGCCGGAGGCGATCGAGCAGTCCCTGTGGGACGAGCCGCCGTTCAGCACCGTCCTCGGCTACTTCGCCAAGCAGGACACCGAGCTGGGCGGCCAGCGCATCCGCAAGGGCGACGGGCTGCTCTTCGCGCCCGCCCCGGGCAACGTGGACCCGCGGGTGCGGCCCGACCTGTCCGCCAACATGCAGGGCAACCGCTCCCACCTCGCCTTCGGCGGCGGCCCTCACGAGTGCCCCGGCCAGGACATCGGCCGTGCCATCGCCGACGTCGGCGTGGACGCCCTGCTGACCCGGCTCTCGGACATCCAGCTGGACTGCGCCGAGGAGGATCTGCGCTGGCGGTCGTCGATCGCCTCCCGGCACCTGGTGGCCCTGCCGGTGCGCTTCGAACCGAAGCCCCAGCAGGACGCCGGCCTGCCGCCCAGCCCGTCGCACATCCCGAACCAGCGCGCCACCTGGCAGGTCGGCTCCCTCCGTCCGGAACCGGCCCCCATTCCGGAGCCCGCCCCGGCGATCCCGCGCCCCGCCCCGGAGCCGGCCCCCGCGGCACCGGTGCAGCCCCGCCGCCAGAACGTGTGGCAGCGGATGCTGCGCTGGTGGCGGGGGGAGTGAGTGAGGGGAGCGGGGTCAGGGCTGCTCGCCGGCCCACCGCTCGGGCGAGTGCCAGGCCTCCAGCGTCCGCCCGCTGACGAACGCGTGCTCCGCCCCCGTCACCGGATCGGTGAACTCCAGCCTCCGTGCGAGCAGTTGCAGCGGACGCCGGAAGTCGCCGGGCGGTACGGGGGCGGTCACCTCCGGGTAGAGCGGGTCGCCGAGGATGGGGATGCCCAGTGCGCTCAGGTGCACCCGCAGCTGGTGGGTCTGCCCCGTCTCCGGGACGAGCCGGTACCGGCCCAGCGTGGCCCGGTGCTCGGCCAGCTCCACCCGGGTCACGGCGTTCGGCTCGCCCTCGATCTCCCGCGCGGCCGGGATGCCGCGTTCCTTCAGGATCCGGCTGCGCACGGTCCGGGGCAGGGCGAGCGAGGCGTCGTACGGTGCGATCGCCTCGTACTCCTTGCGGACCAGCCGGTCCGCGAACAGCGTCTGGTACGCGCCGCGCTCCTCGGGCCGCACCGTGAAGAGCACGAGACCGGCGGTGAGCCGGTCCAGCCGGTGCGCGGCGGACAGCGAGGGGATGCCCAGCTCGGTCCGCAGCCGGGCCAGCACGGTCTGGGCGACATGCGAGCCGCGCGGGGTCGTCGCGAGGAAGTGCGGCTTGTCGGCCACGACGATGTGCGCGTCCCGGTGGATCACCTCCACCGGGAAGGGCACCGGCACCTCGGCGGGCAGCTCCCGGTGGAACCACACGAACATCCCCGGCTCGTACGGCGCGTCCGGCGCCACCGCCCGGCCGTCGGCGCCCACGATCAGCCCCGCGTCGAACATCTCCTCGACCACGCCGGGCCCGGCCCCCGTCAGCCGCTCGACGAGATACTCCCGCACGGTCGCCCACACCCCGCCGAACGGCAGCCGCACCCGCACCGGGTCGACACCGTCACGCTGGGGGAGCGGGGCGGGCGGGGGCGGGGTACGGCGTCTCATCGGTCAAGGGTACGAGGCCGCTCGGACGGCGGACGAAAGCGGCGGCACCCCGTCAGGGTGCCGCCGCTCGCGCAGTGTTCAGGCCGCCGCCGCGCCGCCGCTCTCCTGCTCGGCCTCGATACGGGCGTTCCAGTCCCGCTTGGAGGCCTGCCAGCCGTCCTCGTTGTGGCCGAGGCGCCAGTAGCCGGAGATGGACAGGTCCTCGCGCGGGATCTGCAGCTCGACCCGGAACAGCCGGCGCAGCTCCTTCACGAAGCTCGCCTCGCCGTGCACGAACGCGTGCATCCGGCCCTCGGGGAACTCCAGCGCGTGCACGGCCTCCACCAGGGCCTCGCCCACCGGCCGGTCCCCGCGGTGCACCCAGACGACCTCCACCTCGGAGTTGATCTTCTGCTCCTCCTCGGGGCCGGACACCTCCACGAAGGCGTGCGTCCGGGCGCCGGGGGACAGCGCCTCCAGGGCGCGGGCGATCGCGGGCAACGCGCTCTCGTCACCGACGAGCAGATGCCAGTCGGCGCTCGGGTCGGGCGCGTACGCACCCCCGGGGCCCATGAAGCGCACGGTCTCACCGGGCTGCACCCGGGTGGCCCACGGCCCGGCCAGACCCTCGTCACCGTGGATCACGAAGTCCAGGGTCAGCTCGCGGTGCTCGGGATCCCAGGCGCGCACGGTGTAGGTCCGCGTCACCGGCCACTGCTCACGGGGGAACTCCGCGCGGATCCGCTCCAGGTCGAAGGGCTCCGGGTAGGTCACGCCAGGAGGACCGAACAGCAGCTTCACATAGTGGTCGGTGCAGGTGTCCGCGGCGAAGTCGGCGAGACCCTCGCCGCCGAGCACCACACGCTGCATGTGCGGGGTGAGCCGCTCGGTGCGCACCACCTGGGCGGTATGGGGCTTGCGCGGCTTTCGTCCCGGGCGCTCTGCCATCACGGCCTCCTGCTGCATTGGTTAGGTTTACCTAAGTTAGCATCTCTCTCCGGTCAACACGGCTTCCATGAGGCCTCGATGAACGCGTTTTGCCGGAATATTCCGGTCGGACTCACTCTCCCAGTGTCGTCAGCAGGCGCTGCAGGGAGCCACCCAGTCCCCAGCGCGCCGCCAGCTCCTCCAGTCCCGCCGGATCCCGCGGGGTGTGCGGCAGTGCGGTGTCGACGTCCGGCAGCGGGACGTCGTCGGCCACCCGCACCACCTTCGGTGCGACCGCGACATACGGCCGGGCCTCGGTCAGCCGCTTGCGCTGCGACGGCGTGAGCTTCGCCTTCGGGTCGTCGACCGCGGCCATGATCCCGGCCAGGTCGCCGAACTCGGCGAGCAGCTTGGCGGCCGTCTTCTCACCGATCCCGGACACGCCCGGCAGGCCGTCGCTCGGGTCGCCGCGCAGCAGCGCCAGATCCGCGTACCCCCGCCCGTCGACCCCGTACTTCCCGCGCAGCACGGCCTCGTCGGTCAGCTGCAGCGTGCCGACGCCCTTCAGCGGGTACAGCACGCGGATGCCGCGCTCGTCGTCGACGAGCTGATACAGGTCGCGGTCGCCGGTGACGATGTCCACCGGTCCGTCGGCGCGCGCGGTGAACGTCCCGATCACGTCGTCGGCCTCGTAGTCCGCGACCCCGACCCGGGCGATGCCGACCGCGTCCAGCACGGCCTCGATGACCGGCACCTGCGGGGTGAGCGTGTCCGGCACCTCCTCCGTGTCCGGCGCGCCCTCGTGCTCCTCGGCGACCCGGTGCGCCTTGTAAGTGGGGATCAGGTCCACCCGCCACTGCGGCCGCCAGTCGGCGTCCATGCAGGCCACCAGCTGCGTCGGCCGGTGGTCCTGGACCAGTCGGTCGATGAAGTCCAGCAGTCCCCGCACGGCGTTCACCGGCGTGCCGTCGGGCGCCCGCACGGAGTCCGGCACGCCGAAGTAGGCGCGGAAGTACAGCGAGGCGGTGTCGAGAAGCATGAGTCGTCCGGTCACGGTCGCATCATGCCGTACGGCACTGACGGTCCCCTGCCGCCACGGATCCGCCCCTGTGAGCTGAGCCACTTAAAAGTTTGATCAAAGCGGTCGTGGGGAGGCGCCGCCTCTGTTGTGTCCACCGAGACGAGTTGTGTCCACCGAGACGAGAGGTACGCGTGTCATCCAGGCTTGAGGCGGAACACCTGTTCAAGGTGTTCGGCAGACGACCGGACCAGGCAGTGGAACGGCTGCGCCAGGGCGCCGAACGGGAGGAGCTGCGCGCCGACGGCACCACGGCCGCCGTCATCGACGCCTCCTTCGAGGTCGAGGCCGGCGAGATCTTCGTCGTCATGGGCCTGTCCGGCTCCGGCAAGTCCACCCTGCTGCGCATGCTCAACGGCCTGCTGGAGCCGACCGCCGGCCATGTCCGCTTCGACGGCCAGGACCTGACCGCGCTCAGCGATCGCGCCCTGCGCGAGCTGCGCTCGAAGAAGATCAGCATGGTCTTCCAGCACTTCGCGCTCTTCCCGCACCGCAGCGTCCGCGACAACGCCGCCTACGGCCTGAGCGTGCAGGGCGTGCCCCGCGCCGAGCGCGCGCGCCGCGCCGACGAGGCGCTCGCCCTGTGCGGCCTGGCCGGCTGGGAGGACTCCTGGCCCGACGAACTGTCCGGCGGCATGCAGCTGGGGGTACCCCCAGGCCCTTAAGGCACTGGGGGAGCGTGGGCCTCGCCCGCGCCCTCGCCACCGACGCGGACCTGCTCCTCATGGACGAGTCCTTCAGCGCCCTGGACCCGCTGATCCGCCGTGACATGCAGGACCAGCTCCTGGAACTGCAGAAGACCCTGAAGAAGACGATCGTCTTCATCACCCACGACCTCAACGAGGCCATGCGCCTCGGCGACCGCATCGCCGTCATGCGCGACGGCCGCATCGTGCAGACCGGCACCGCCGAGGACATCCTGCTGCGCCCCGCGAACGACTACGTCGCCTCCTTCATCCAGGACGTCGACCGCTCCCGCGTGCTGAGCGCCACCGCCGTCATGGACACCGACGTCCGCGGCGACGAGGCCGACTGCGGCTGCGAGACGGCCGCCCCGGGCACGCCGTTCGCCGAGCTGTGCGCGATCAGCGCCCGCCTGACCCACCCGGTCGCCGTCCTCGACGCGGACCGCGCGCTCGTCGGGGTCGTACCCCGGCAGCGCCTCGTCGGCCTCCTCGGCGACGAACCGGGCGAGCCCACCGCGTGCGACAACAGCGGGAAGAAGGTGATCGCCCGTGCCTAGGCTGCACCTCGGCGACTGGGTCGACTCGGGCGTCGACTGGCTGGTCGCCCACCTCTCCTGGCTGTTCGACGCGGTCCGCGCGGTCGTGGAGGGCATGTACGACGGGATCGACGCGGTCCTCACCGCGCCCGCACCCCTGCTTCTGGCCGGCATGCTCGCGGTCGTCGCCTGGTGGCTGCGCGGACTGGTCGCGGGCGTCCTCGCCTTCGCCGGGTTCGCCCTCGTCGACTCGCTCGACCTGTGGGACCGCGCCATGTCCACCCTGGCGCTGGTCCTCGTCGCCACCGTCATCGCCCTGGTGATCTCGATCCCGCTGGGCATCTGGGCCGCCCGCTCCCGCGCGGTCAGCGCGGCCGTACGGCCCGTTCTGGACCTGCTCCAGACCATGCCGTCGATGGTCCTGCTGATCCCGGCCATCCTCTTCTTCGGCCTGGGCACCGCCGCCGGTGTCATCGCCACGCTGATCTTCGCGCTCGCCCCCGGCGTCCGCATGACCGAGCTGGGCATCCGCCAGGTCGACGCCGAACTGGTCGAGGCCGCCGAGGCGTTCGGCACACCGCCGCGCGACACCCTGCTGCGCGTCCAGCTGCCACTCGCCCTGCCGACCATCATGGCCGGCGTCAACCAGGTGATCATGCTGGGCCTGTCCATGGTCGTCATCGCGGGCATGGTCGGCACGGGCGGCCTGGGCGGCGCCGTCAACGAGGCCATCGGGCAGCTCGACATCGGCTTCGGCTTCGAGGCGGGCGTCGGCATCGTCGTCCTCGCCATCTACCTGGACCGCGTGACCGGCGCCCTGGGCACCCAGCTCTCCCCGCAGGGCCGCAGGGCCGCCGCGAAGCAGCGGACGACCCTGTGGTCGTACAGCCCGCGCCCGCAGGTCGCCGTCGTCGGCGTGGTCGTCCTCGCGCTCGTCGCCGGAGGCATGGGGATCTTCGGCTCCTCCTCCGGCACCTCCAAGGCCTCCGCCACGAACGTCGGCAAGGGCAAGGAGATCCGGATCGGCTACATCCCGTGGGACGAGGGCATCGCCTCCACCTACCTCTGGAAGGAACTGCTGGAGGAGCGCGGCTTCGAGGTGACGACCACCCAGTACGCCGCCGGCCCCCTCTACACCGGCATCGCCACCGGCCAGGTCGACTTCCAGACCGACTCCTGGCTGCCCACCACGCACGCCGAGTACTGGAAGAAGTACGGCGGCAAGCTGGACGACCTCGGCAAGTGGTACGGACCCACCTCCCTGGAGCTGACCGTCCCGTCCTATGTCAAGGACGTGAACTCCCTGGCGGACCTGAAGGACCACGCCTCCGAGTTCGGCGGGAAGATCGTCGGCATCGAGCCCAGCGCGGGCATGATGGGCCTGCTCAAGACCAAGGTCCTCAAGGAGTACGGCCTGGAGGGCACGTACGACGTCGTCGACGGCTCCACGCCCGCGATGCTCGCCGAGCTGAAGCGCGCCTACGCCAAGAAGCAGCCGGTCGTCGTCACCCTGTGGTCCCCGCACTGGGCGTACAGCGACTACGGCCTGAAGAAGCTGAAGGACCCGAAGGGCGCCTGGGGCGCGGGCGACGGCGTGCACACCCTGGCCCGCAAGGGCTTCGCCGCCGACAACCCCGAGGTCGGCACCTGGCTGAAGAACTTCTCGATGACCGAGGAGCAGCTCACCGGCCTGGAGGCGCAGATCCAGAAGGCCGGCAAGGGCGGGGAGCAGGACGCCGTGCGCAGCTGGCTCGAGCAGCACCCGGACCTGGTCGACCGGTGGGCGCCGGTGGCCCGCAAGGGTGCCGGGAGCGGGGCGGCCGGGTGACCTGACCTCCCGGACCGCCACCCGAGGGGTGGGCGGCGCCGTACGCCTTCGGGCGGGCGCCGTCCACCCCTCGCGGCGTATCCGGGCGCCGGACCGCGCGGGATTCCCCTACGGGCAGGATCCGGCCAACCACGGAGCGCTATGGGCCCTGCCCCGGCGGGAACACGGAGGGCCGCTCCGGCCTTGAACCAGGGGAGACCCGTCCCGCACGGCGAGCGGCCGCACTGGCGCGAACCATGGGGGTGCGGGCCCACCGGCGTGTCAGGGATGTGACAGCCGCATGAAACGGTTTGCCGAACATGCGTAGGGTGCAGACAACTCATCAGGGGTGTGTCCGGCGGTGGACACCGTGTCGGCGGCACGACGAGTGAAGGAGGGAGCCGGAGCGATGGGCGACCACAAAGAGCAACAGCCCGTGCGGGTGGGCGCGGCCGTCCGGCGGCGTCGCCGTGCGCTGGAACTCACCCTCGCCGTCGTGGCCGAGCGCAGTGGCCTCTCGGTGCCCTTCCTCAGCCAGGTCGAGAACGACCGGGCCCGCCCGAGCCGCACCTCCCTGGAGAAGCTGGCCGACGCCCTGCGCACCACCGCCGTGGAGCTCCTCGCCGCCGCCGACCCGGCCTGCAGCGTGGACGTCGTCCGCGCCGAGCCCGTCGACGAGGGCGACTTCGACCCGCGCACCCGCTCCCTGGTGCGCGGCCACCACCAGCTGCACGCCTCCGAGTTCACCGGCGACCATGACGCCGGCCGCGAGTTCCAGCACCGCAACGACGAGCTGATGTACGTCGCCGACGGCGCGGTCGAGATCGAGGCCGAGGGCCGTGCGTACCGTCTCGGCCGCGGCGACACCCTCTACCTCACCGGCGGGGTCCGGCATCGCTGGCGGGCGACCGTCCCCGACACGCGGATCATCGTGGTCGCGGTCGCCGAACACATCGAGGCCGTGCAGGACCGGCCCCGTTAGTGCGCGTCGTCTCCCTGGTCCCGTCTCTCACCGAGGCCGTCGCCGTGACGCTGCCCGGAGTCCTCGTCGGGGCCACCGACTGGTGCAGTCGTCCCGCGGACCTCGACGTCAGCCGGATCGGCGGCACGAAGAACCCGGACCCGGAGCGGATCCTCGGCCTCGCCCCCGACCTGGTGATCGCCAACGAGGAGGAGAACCGCGGCCCCGACCTGGACGCCCTGCGCGCGGCGGGCCTGAAGGTGCTGGTCACCGAGGTGCGGACGGTGCCGCAGGCCTTCCGGGAGCTGGAGCGGGTGCTGACCGCGTGCGGCGCACCGGCCCGGCCGCCCTGGCTGGAAGAGGCGGAGGCCGCCTGGACCGGGCTTCCCGAGCCCGGGAGCCGTACGACCGCGGTCGTGCCGATCTGGCGCCGCCCCTGGATGGTCCTGGGCCGGGACACCTTCGCGGGTGAGGTACTGGCCCGTCTCGGCGTGCACCACCTGTACGCCACGCACCCCGACCGCTACCCCCGCGTGCCGCTGGAGGAGCTGCGGGCGGCGGCCCCGGACGTCGTGGTGCTGCCGGACGAGCCCTACCGCTTCACCGCCGACGACGGCCCCGAGGCCTTCCCGGGCTTGCCCTGCGCCCTGGTCAGCGGACGGCATCTGACCTGGTACGGACCGTCGCTGGCAGAGGCGCCACGGGTGCTGGCCGAGGCCCTGCGAGCAGCTCACCGCTGAGCAGCCCCCGTACCGTCCCGGACGCGGCCGCGAGCCACGCGGCGACCAGGATGCCGTACAGGCCGACGGTCAGGGCCTCGTACGCGGCGAGCCCGGTGTGCCGGGCGAGGGCGGCGGCGCCGGTGACACAGGTGCCCACGGGGAAGGTGAACGCCCACCAGGTCATGGCGAAGCCCATGCCCTGCCGCCGGGCCCGCACCACGTGCGCGGTCGCGAGCGCCAGCCACAGCAGCGCGAACCCCATGACCGGCACGCCGTAGAGCAGCGCGAACACGGCGAAACCGCGGTCGTACGGGGCCGGAACGACCCGGGGAGCCGCGTCCGCGATCAGGCCGACGGCGGTGGTGGACTGCCCGAGCGGACCGAGGACCAGGAACAGGGTCGGGGTGAGGGCGAGCGGCAGCGGGCCCGAGGTGATCAGCCGGGCGAAGACCAGCGGCAGCATCAGCAGCGTGGCCAGCAGGCTCAGCCCGAACAGCGCGAAGCACGCCAGCAGCAGCGTCTCCCGGGGCTGCCCCGGCGGCAGATGCGGCACCAGCAGCGGACCGAGCGCGGCGGAGACCATCGGGGCGACGAGCGGCAGCAGCCAGACCGGGGTGGCCTGGGTGGCCTGGACGCGGTGGTGCACGGCCAGCAGGTACGGCACGGTCACGGCGGCCGCGAGCCCGACCACCGTACCGACGCTGAACAGGACCGTGTCGAGCGCGACGGCCGGACCGGTGCCGATCCAGTCCCGGCCGACCGTCAGGGCGCCGCCGCCCACCGCCAGCAGGGCCATGGACAGGCAGCCGTAGAAGGGGGCCATGGCCGGGTCGAGGAGGTGGGCGCGGGCCTGGTCGCGGTGGTGGGCCCAGTGCCGGGCGCGGGCGGTCAGCAGGGTCAGCAGCATGAGGAGGGCCAGCGCCCAGACGGCGGTGCACACCTCGCGCAGCCAAGGAAGGTGCAGGGGCAGTGCGGCACCGGCCGTGCCGACGACGGACGTCCCCATGACGGAGGCGTACCAGTTGGGACCGAGGTGCCGGACGCGGACGGCGGGCAGGGAATGGGCTGCGGTGACCATGACCTCACCGTTTCGCCCCCGGGCGCCGCTGACCAGGGAGTTCATGTCTATGAGGGCATAAACTGGCCTTATGAGTGAGGAGTACGCGACGGACGACGGCCGGCCCGCCGGTTCACTGGCGCACCGGGTGCCGGACCTCGGCGCCCTGGAACTGCTGCTGGCCGTGGCCCGCCTGGGCAGTCTCGGGGCGGCGGCGCGGGAGGTCGGCATCACCCAGCCGGCCGCCAGCAGCCGCATCCGCTCCATGGAACGGCAACTGGGCGTCGCCCTGGTCGACCGCTCCCCGCGGGGCTCCCGGCTCACGGACGCGGGCGCCCTGGTGACGGACTGGGCCCGCCGGGTGGTGGAGGCGGCGGCCGCCTTCGACGCGGGTGCGCGGGCGCTGCGCGACCGGCGGGACTCACGGCTGCGGGTGGCGGCGAGCATGACCATCGCCGAGTACCTGCTCCCGGGCTGGCTCCTCGCCCTGCACGCCGAGCGCCCCGACACGGCGGTCTCGCTGCTCGCGGGCAACTCGGCCAAGGTCGCGGAACTCCTGCTGGCCGACGAGGCGGACCTGGGCTTCGTGGAGGGCCTCACGGTCCCGGCGGGCCTGGACTCCACCGTGATCGCCCACGACCGCCTGATCGTCGTCACGGCCCCCGGCCACCCCTGGGCCCGCCGCCGGCGCCCCCTCACCCCGGAGGAGCTGGCCGCCACGCCCCTGATCCTCCGCGAGCGCGGCTCCGGCACCCGCCAGGTCCTGGACACGGCCCTCGGCGGCCTGGCCCGTCCCCTGATGGAACTCTCCTCCACCACGGCCGTGAAGGCCTCGGCGGTCAGCGGCGCCGGCCCCTCGGTCCTCAGCGAACTGGCCCTGGGGGAGGAGCTGGCGATGCGACGGCTGGTGAGCATCCCGGTCGAGGGCGTGTCGTTGCGCCGGGATCTGCGCGCGGTGTGGCCGACGGGGCACCGGCCCACGGGGCCGGCGCGGGAGCTGCTGTCGCTGACGAGGGGGTGACCTCAGGACGCGGCCAGCACCAGAGCCCGCATCACCCGCAGGTCCTCGCCCATCTCCGGATGCCACTGCACCCCGAGCACCCATCCCTCGCCCGACGGCAGTTCGATCGCCTCCACGGTCCCGTCCGCAGCGTGGGCGGAGGGCGCCAGGCCCGTACCGAGCCGCTCCACCGCCTGATGGTGGTACGTCGGCACGGTCGTCTCCTCCGGCGCGATCTCCGCGTACAGCGTGCCCGGCACCGGCTTGACGGCATGCCCCCCGAACACCCCGACCACCTCCGCGTGCCCGTCCATGTGCTGCACCAGCGTTCCGCCGAGAGCCACGTTCAGCAGCTGCATCCCCCGGCAGATCCCCAGCACCGGCACCCGCGCCGCCAGCGCCGCCTCGATCAGCGCGAGTTCCCAGGCGTCCCGCTCCGGCGCGGGCGGTCCCGTACGCGGCGACCGCTCGGCCCCGTACCGCGAGGGATCGACGTCCGGCCCGCCCGCGATCACCAGCCCGTCCAGCCGCTCCACCGCCTCCGCGGCCCGCTCGGGCGCGTCCGGCGGCAGCAGGGCGGCCAGCCCTCCGGCCCGCTGCACCAGCCGCGGGTAACCGGCCGGCAGCAGCGCGGCGTCCAGCTCCCACACGCCCCAGCGCGCACCGGCCTCCAGGTACGTGCTCACACCGATCAGCGGTCGTACGGTCATGCCGCCCTCCCAGGCATCCAAAGGTACAGGCGCATACCTTTGCAGAGCGGGCTCACGCCAGGAAGCCCCGCAGCAGCGCCGCCGTACCCGCGCAGTGCTCCCGCATCATCTCCCGCGCCCCGTCCGCGTCCCCGTCCAGCACCGCCTCCACCAGCGCGATGTGCTGCCGCTGCGAGTGCTCCAGGTTGCGCACCAGCAGCGGGATGCAGTCCAGCAGGTCGTTGACGGTCGCCCGCGCCGCCGCGTACTGCGCGGTCAGCGACGGCGAACCGCACAGCTCGGCCAGTGTCAGGTGCAGCAGCGTGTCCAGCCGCCGGTAGTCCGCGAGCGGCGCCTCATGGGTCCGGTCCAGCGCCTCCCGCAGCCGGTCGGCCTGCTCGTCGGTCAGCCCGTGCGCCGCGCACAGCCCCGCCGCTCCCACCTCGAGCACCTCGCGGAAGCGCAGCACGTCCTCGATGTCGACCTCGGCGATCCGGCGCCGCAGCTCGTCCTCGCCGCCCGCGTCCGTACGCGGCAGCACGAACGTTCCGCCGTACCGCCCGCGCCGCGCCTCCACCAGACCCTGGTCCTGCAGCACCTTCAGCACCTCGCGCAGGGTCACCCGGCTGATCCCGAGCCGCTCCGCCAGCTCCCGCTCGGCGGGCAGCCGCTCGCCGCCCGCCACCAGGCCGAGCCGTACGACCTGCAGGATCTGCTCCAGTGCCTCCTCGAAGCCGTTGCCCGCCCGCACCGGCCGCAGCACCGGAGCGAGCCGGTCGTCGACTCCCTGGGCGTGCACGCCCTGCGCGTCCGTCTCCTGCGACATCCGGCCGTACCCCCTTCCCAAGCAATGGTTCTCCGCAATACCTTATGGCTCCCGGCCCCGCCGTAGAACGCGAAGCAGCCCAAGGAGGCTCTCCCGTGGCAGACCGCACACCCCCACTGAGTGTCGAGGAACTGCACGCCCTCGTCGCCGGTGGTGAGATCGACACTGTCGTCCTGGCCTTCCCCGACATGCAAGGGCGTCTCCAGGGCAAGCGGTTCGCCGCCCGATTCTTCCTCGACGAGGTCCTGCAGCACGGCACCGAGGGCTGCAACTACCTCCTCGCCGTCGACACCGAGATGAACACCGTCGACGGCTACGCGATGTCGTCCTGGGACCGAGGCTACGGCGACTTCGCCATGCACCCCGACCTCGGCACCCTGCGCCGCATCCCCTGGCACCCCGGCACTGCCCTGCTCGTCGCCGACCTCGCCTGGAACGACGGCGCCCCGGTCGTCGCCGCCCCGCGCCAGATCCTGCGCCGCCAGCTCGACCGGCTCGCCGAACTCGGCTACACCGCCCAGGTCGGCACCGAGCTGGAGTTCATCGTCTTCAAGGACAGCTACGAACAGGCCTGGGACGCGAACTACCGCGACCTGACCCCGGCCAACCAGTACAACATCGACTACTCCATCCTCGGCACCGGCCGTATCGAGCCCCTGCTGCGCCGGCTGCGCAACGACATGGCCGCCGCCGGCCTCACCGTCGAGTCCGCCAAGGGCGAGTGCAACCCCGGCCAGCACGAGATCGCCTTCCGCTACGACGAGGCCCTGCGCACCTGCGACCAGCACGCCCTGTACAAGACCGGCGCCAAGGAGATCGCCGCCCAGGAGGGCGTCTCGATCACCTTCATGGCCAAGTACAACGAGCGCGAGGGCAACTCCTGCCACATCCACCTCTCCCTCGCGGACGCCGACGGCGACAACGCGATGGCGCGGGACGGCGACGGCGGGATGTCCGACGTCATGCGGCACTTCCTCGCCGGACAGCTCGCCGCGCTGCGCGACTTTTCCCTCCTCTACGCCCCCAACATCAACTCCTACAAGCGGTTCCAGCCCGGCTCCTTCGCGCCCACCGCCGTCGCCTGGGGCCACGACAACCGCACCTGCGCCCTGCGCGTGGTCGGCCACGGCCGCTCCCTGCGCTTCGAGAACCGCCTCCCGGGCGGCGACGTCAACCCGTACCTCGCCGTCGCCGGACTGGTCGCCGCCGGCCTGTACGGCATCGAGCAGAAGCTCGAACTCCCCGAGCCCTGCCCCGGCAACGCCTACACCGCCGACTTCGAGCACGTTCCGACCACCCTGCGCGAGGCCGCCGAACTCTGGGAGAACAGCCCGATCGCCAAGGCCGCCTTCGGTGACGAGGTCGTCGCGCACTACCGCAACATGGCACGCGTCGAGCTGGAGGCCTTCGACGCCGCGGTCACCGACTGGGAGCTGCGCCGCTCCTTCGAACGCCTGTGAAAGGTCATCACGTGTCCGACCCGCACGAGCTGAAGGTCCTCAACCCCGCCACCGAGGAGGTCGTCGCCACCGTCCCCGCCGCCGACGCGGCCGAGGTCGACGCCGCCGTCGTACGGGCATCGCGGGCCCAGGAGAAGTGGGCCGCCCTCCCGCCCGCGGACCGCGCCCGCCAGCTGCGCCGCTTCGCCGACGTCGTCGACGCCCACATCGACGAACTGGCGCTGCTGGAGGTCCGCGAGGCCGGTCACACCCTCGGCAACGCCCGCTGGGAGGCCGGCAACGCCCGCGACCTGCTGCTCTACGCGGCCGGCGGGGCCGAACGCCTCCTCGGCCGGCAGATCCCCGCACCCGGCGGCTGGGACGTCACCTTCCACGAACCCCTGGGCGTCGTCGGTGTGATCGCCCCCTGGAACTTCCCCATGCCGATCGCCGCCTGGGGCTCCTTCCCGGCCCTCGCCGCGGGCAACGCCGTCGTCCTCAAGCCCGCCGAGACCACCCCGTTGACGGCGCTGCGGCTGGCCGGACTCGCCCTGGAGGCGGGCCTGCCCGAGGGGGTGTTCCAGGTGCTGCCCGGCTACGGCCACACCGCGGGCCGCGCCCTGGTCGACCACCCCGACGTCGCCAAGATCGTGTTCACCGGTTCGACCCGCACCGGCCGTGAGGTCATGGAGCGCTGCGCGAAGCTCGTCAAGCCGGTCACCCTGGAACTCGGCGGCAAGAGCCCCAACGTCGTCTTCGCCGACGCCGACCTCAAGGCCGCCCTCGACCCCTTCTCCTTCCTGGACAACTCCGGCCAGGACTGCTGCGCCCGCACCCGCATCCTCGTCCAGGAGTCGGTGTACGACGAGGCCCGCGACTTCCTCGCCGACGCGCTGGCCGGCGTCGTGGTGGGCGACCCGGCCGACGAGAAGACCCAGATGGGCCCGCTGATCTCCCGTCAGCAGCTGGACCGCGTACGGTCGTACGTCCCCGAGGACGCCCCGGCCCTGCGCGGCAGCGCCCCCGACGGACCCGGCTTCTGGTTCCCGCCGACCGTCCTCACGGGGGAGCGGCCGGGCAGCGCGGCGGCCCGCGAGGAGATCTTCGGCCCCGTCGCCGTCCTCCTCCCCTTCACCGACGAACAGGACGCGATCCGCCTCGCCAACGACACCCCCTACGGCCTCTCCGGCTCCATCTGGACCCGGGACGTCGGCCGCGCCCTGCGCGTCTCCCAGGCCGTCCGCGCGGGCAACCTGTCCGTCAACTCCCACTCCAGCGTCCGCTACTGGACCCCGTTCGGCGGCTTCAAGCAGTCCGGCCTCGGCCGTGAGCTGGGCCCGGACGCCCTGACCGCCTTCACCGAAACCAAGAACGTCTTCATCAGCACGGAGGGCCCCGCACTGTGACCGACAACATCGTTTGCCGCCGCCTGGTCGGCCGTACCGCCGTCGTCACCGGAGCCGGCAGCGGCATCGGCCTCGCCGCCGCCCGGCGCCTCGCCTCCGAGGGCGCGCACGTGGTCTGCGGCGACGTCGACGAGGCCCGCGGCAAGGCCGCCGCCGACGAGGTCGGCGGGATCTTCGTCAAGGTCGACGTCACCGACCCCGAGCAGGTCGAGGCGCTGTTCAAGGCCGCCTACGACACCTACGGCAGCGTCGACGTCGCCTTCAACAACGCGGGCATCTCCCCGCCCGACGACGACTCCATCCTGGAGACCGGCCTGGAGGCCTGGAAGCGGGTCCAGGAGGTCAACCTCACCTCCGTCTACCTGTGCTGCAAGGCCGCCATCCCGTACATGCGCCGCCAGGGCAGGGGCTCCATCATCAACACGGCGTCCTTCGTGGCCCGGATGGGCGCGGCGACCTCGCAGATCTCGTACACGGCCTCCAAGGGCGGCGTGCTCGCCATGTCCCGTGAACTGGGCGTGCAGTTCGCCCGCGAGGGCATCCGGGTCAACGCCCTCTGCCCGGGCCCGGTGAACACCCCGCTCCTGCAGGAGCTGTTCGCCAAGGACCCGGAGCGGGCCGCCCGCCGCCTCGTCCACATCCCCGTCGGCCGGTTCGCCGAGGCCGAGGAGATCGCCGCCGCCGTCGCCTTCCTGGCCAGCGACGACTCCTCCTTCGTCAACGCCACCGACTTCCTGGTGGACGGCGGAATCGCGGGCGCGTACGTCACGCCCCTGTAGGGACAAAGGTGTACGGTCCGCGCGTATGCGACAGCATCTCGCGTGGACCCTGGCAGCGGCCGCCGTCCTGGCGGCCGCGCCCACCGCACGGCCGGCAGCCGCTCACAACTGCCCCCGGCTGACCAGCACTTGGTACGGCGCCAACCGAGCCCACCTCCAGCAGGTCATCGACGCCTACGGCATCTGCTCCGGTCGCCGGGGCGCGGTCGCCACGTTCGACTGGGACAACACGGTCACCAAGAACGACGTCACCGACGCCACCCTCTCCTGGGCCCTGCGCCACGACCGGCTCCTGCGCCCCGCCCGCTGGAAGGACACCAGCGCCTGGCTGACCGACGCCGCCGACCGCACCCTCACGGCCGCCTGCGGCACCGGCGCGGGCACGCCCCTGCGCAGCTCGACCCGCCCCCACTGCACGGACGAGATCGTACGGATCCGCGAGACCGGCACCACGACCAGCGGCGCCCTCGCCTTCGCCGGCCGCTGGAACCACCGGCGCACGGTCCCGCAGTACGCCTGGGTCCCCCAGCTCTTCGCCGGCCGCACCCCCGCCGAACTGGCCTCCTACGCAAGGTCCGCCCGCCGCGAGGCCCTGACCGCCCCCGTCGGCGCGACCCGCACCCTGGGCACCCGCACGGTCCCCGCCTACGTCCGCTACTACGACCAGCAGCGCGACCTGATCCGCACCCTGCGGCGAGCCGGTTTCGAGGTGTACGTCGTCTCGGCGGGCGCGGAACCCGTCACCGAGGTCTGGTCCCGGGCGGTCGGCGTCGACGCGGCCCACACCGTCGCCATCCGCCCGGTCCTGGACCGCCGGGGCCGGATCACCGTGTGGAACGAGGGCTGCGGCGGCGTCCCGGCGAACCGGGGCGCGGTGATCCCGTACATCGACGGCAAGCGCTGCTGGATCAACCAGGAGATCTTCGGCGTCCGGGGCGCCGTGGCCTGGAAACAACAGCCCTGGAAACGGAGGCCCGCGCTCGCGGCCGGTGACGCCGACACCGACGTCACCTTCGTCGGGGACGCCACCGCAGCCCACCTCGTGATCAACCGCAACAAGCCGGAGCTGATGTGCCGGGCGTACGACGACGCCGACGGCCGCTGGCTGGTGAACCCCATGTTCATCGCCCCGCTGCCGCGCCGGCCGCAGCCGTACCCGTGCGCGACCACCGCCCGCACCCGCCCCGACGGCACGCTCGGACCGCTCCGGCGCGCCGACGGCTCGGTGCTGCCGGACCGGGCCGACACGGTCTACTGAACGGCGCTCAGAGGAAGGTCTGCCCCTCACCCCGATAGGTGGGCACGGCCGCCGTCACCGCGTCCCCCTCGATCAGGTGCAGCACGTCGAACCGCTCGCACAGCTCACCCGCCTTGGCGTGCCGGAACCACACCTTGTCGCCGATGAGCAGATCGTCGGCGGGCGAGCCCAGCAGCGGCGTCTGCACCTCGCCGGGGCCCTCCTGCGGGTCGTACCTGAGCCCCTCCGGCAGGTACGGCACCGGCAGCCGGTCGGGACCGGCCGCGCCGGAGGCCGGGTAGCCGCCGCCGAGCACGGTCACGACACCCACGCCCGGCCGCCGTACGACGGGCTGGGCGAACAGGGCGGCCGGACGGCCGCTGAAGGACGTGTAGTTGTCGAAGAGCCGCGGCACGTACAGGCCGGACCCCGCCGCGATCTCCGTGACCGCGTCCTCGGCGGCGGTGTGCTGCACACTGCCCGTGCCGCCACCGTTGACGAACTCCAGGCCGGGCGCCACGGCCCGCACCGCCCGCACCACGGCGGCGCGCCGCTCGACCAGCTCACGCTTCGCGGTGGCCTGCATCAGCCGGATCGCCCGCGACCGGAACGGCCGTCCCGTCACGGAGTCCCCGACCCCGGCGATGTGTCCCTCGTACGCCATGATCCCCACCAGCTCGAAGCCCGGCCGCCGGGCCACGGCCCGGGCCAGCTCGGCGAGTTGGGCGGGTGAGTGCAGCGGCGAACGCAGCGCCCCCACCCGGACCCGGCCGCCCAGCAGCTTCAGCGAGGTGTCCAACTCCAGGCAGACCCGCACCACTTCACGCCCGCCGTCGCGGGCCGCGTCGATGAGATCGAGGTGGGCGACGTCGTCGATCATCACGGTGACGGCGCCCGCGAGCTTGGGATCGGCGGCCAGTTCCGCGAAACCGGAGCGGTCCGCGGACGGATAGGCCAGCAGGATGTCGTCGAACCCGGAACGCGCGAGCCACAGCGACTCGGCGAGGGTGAACGACATGATGCCCTGGAATCCGTCCCTGGCCAGGACACGTTCCAGCAGGGCCCGGCAGCGAACCGACTTGCTCGCGACCCGGACCGGTTTTCCTGCGGCACGGCGGACCAGATCGTCCGCGTTGGCGTCGAAGGCGTCCAGGTCCACGATCGCCAGCGGGGCGTCGAGATGGGCGGTGGCCCGGTCGTAACGGGCCCGATCAGCGGCAGGCGCAGTCATGACGGAAGCCTGCCAGACAGGATTACCGCAGGGTAGGGGGACGTTCCGGGCAGATGCCCCGGCCTCGTGGGACTGGTTCTCTTTCTCTCCCGGACAACCCGTAGAGTGACGCGCACGTACGGCGGAACGTGCCCGGCCACTTCACCTGAACCGGGATGCCGGTCCAGCCGTACGGGTATGCGTGCCCGAACGGAGTCTCCGCACCGGGCGCGGCCGAGGAGCACGACGGCCCGCGTACGAGGAAACGGCCCGGGCACGAGGAAACGGGGGGTGCATGAGCACGGAAGCGCGCCGCGCCCCCGTACCGCCGCGCCCGACGAATCCGCCTCCCGGCCCCACTCCCGAACCCCCGTCACCGGCCACGCCCGCAGGCGCGCCGACGGGCGCCCGCGAACCGGCCGGGCACCGGACGTTTTCCGCCGGGCCGGCGCCGATCCCGGCCGCACCGGGCTCCGAGGACCTCGACGAAGAGCCCTCCGTCTTCGCACCCCGCGGCACGCGGAGCGCGACCACGCGGACGCCGGGTGAGGAACCGCCCGACCGCCCGGGGCAGGCGCCCGGCGCGGGCCACACCCGCTTCGCCGCCTTCCGGCCCTCCGCCGTGCCCGAGGCCCCCGACCTGGTGAGCCCGCCGCCACCCCCCGCCTCGGCCCGCTTCCCCGACGCCCCGCCGAGCGCGGGCCGCCTCCCCGACGCGGCACCGAGCACGGGCCGCAAGGCACGCGCCGAACGCGCCGCGACGACCAGGCCGCCCCGCCCGGGAGCACCCGCGGAGTCCCTGACGGAGACGACGACCCGGCTCCGCCCGATCCGCCCGTCGACCGAGCCACAGCGCCCCGGCCCCGCGCCCACGCCGACCGCGGGCCGCCCGGGGGAGCCTGCTTCCGGCCGTGCGGGTTCCGCGTCCGTGCCGTTCGCCGGTGGTCCCGGGGAGTCTGCTGCGGGCCGTGCGGGTTCCGGGGCTGCGCCGTCCGTCGGTCGTCCGGAGGGGTCTGCTTCGGGTGGTGCGGGTTCTGTGTCCGTGCCGTTCGCCGGTGGTCCGGGGGAGTTCGTTCCCGGCCGTGCGGGTTCCGCGGCCACGCCGACTGTCGGCCGTCCGGAGGAGTCCGCTGCCGGCCGTGCCGATTTTGCGGCGACGCCGTCCGCGGGCACGCCGCCCCGCCGTCCCGCAGCGCCCGCGGAGTCCTTCTCGGAGACGACGGCCCCGCTGCGGCCGATCCGGTCGGCGGCCGAGCCGCAGCGGCCTGGCCCCGCAGCCACGCCGTCCGCCGGTCGTCCGGGGGAGTCTGCTTCGGGTGGTGCGGGTTCTGTGTCCGTGCCGTTCGCCGGTGGTCCCGGGGAGTCTGCTGCGGGCCGTGCGGGTTCCGCGGCCACGCCGACTGTCGGCCGTCCGGAAGGGCCGGCTTCGGGCCGTGCGGGTTCTGCAGCCGCGCCGGCCGCCGGTCGACCCGGGGAGTCCGTTTCCGGCCGTGCGGGTTCCGCGGCCACCCCTGCCGCCGGCCGTCCCGCCTCCGCGCAGGCCCCTGTCGGCGCCGGCCCGACCTCCCCGCTGCCACCGCCCAGGCCCCCGGCGCGTGACCTCCGGAGTGCCTGGAGTCCGAACGATCCCGCGCACCCGGTGAGCCCTCCGTCGGCCTCGCCGGACCCGGCGCTCTCCTGGAGTGCCGGGGCCGCCGCTCGGCCCGTCGTGTCGTTCGGGGAGCCCGAGGGGTACGACGAGCGGATGCGGGCGTGGCCGCTGGGCGTGCGAGTAGGTCCCCGGACCGCCGCTGCCGCAGCCTGCCTGGTCCTCGGGCTCGGCCTCATCGGCGGCGCCGTGACCGGGAGTTGGCTCACCGGGGACGGTGGGGACGGCCCGGCCGGGAACGGGTTCGTCGCGGCCGCGACGCTGTGGCACAGCGTGCCCGTCGACCGGCTCTTCCCGCCCACCCTCCAGGGCACCGGTGCCGGCCCCGGCGGTGCCGACCGGACCTGGACGCGGATCGCCGTCGCCCCGGACACCAAGTGCGCCGACGCCTTCGACCCGCTGCTGCACAAGGCGCTCGCCCCCGTCGGCTGCCAGCGGCTCCTGCGCGCCACCTACACCGACGCCACCCAGACCTACGTCACCACCGTCGGCCTGCTCTTCACCAAGGGCGACTCCGCCGCCATGTCCTCGCTCGCCGCCCGCTTCCGCGACGAGCACCTGGACCGCCGCAGCGACCTGATGCCCCGGCCGTTCGCCGCCAAGGGCAGCGCCGCTGCCGGCTTCGGCGACAAGCAGCGCGCCAGCTGGACCCTCTCCGTCCTCACCGACGCCCCCGTCGTCGCCTACTCCGTCTCCGGCTGGGCCGACGGACGTACCGTCGACTCGCCCCAGCCCGCCGCGGACGCCCTCCGCTCCGGCGCCACCTCGGCACCCGCCCAGGCCGGTCTCGGCAACGAGGCCCAGGGCCTGGCCGACCGCGTCGAACGGCGGCTGCGTCAGACCGTCAGCTCGGCCACGGAGAAACCGTCATGAGGCGACCGACGCGCGGCCACCGCCGCGTGCGAGTGACCGGGTCGGCGGTGAGCCTCCTGCTCACCGGCGCGCTCGTCCTGCTGCCGTCCGCCGCGGCCCACGCCGACAGCATCCGCGCCCAGCAGTGGGGCCTGTCCGCCCTCCACCTCGACAAGGCCTGGCGTACCACCAAGGGCAAGGGCGTCACCGTCGCCGTCCTGGACACCGGGGTCGAGGCCGACCACCCGGACCTGGACGGCAACGTCCTGTCCACCAAGGACATGATCGGCTTCGGCTCCGGGCCGGGCGACCGCGCCTGGGCCCGGCACGGCACCGCCATGGCCGGCATCATCGCCGGGCACGGCCACGGGCCCGGCAACGCCGAGGGCGTCATGGGCGTCGCTCCCGAGGCGAAGATCCTGCCCGTGCGGGTCATCCTCGAGGACGGCGACCCGGCCCGCGCCAAGGCCCGCACCACCCGCGGCAACGCCCTCGCCGACGGCATCCGCTGGGCCGCCGACCACGGCGCCGACGTCATCAACCTCTCCCTGGGCGACGACTCCAACTCCGCCCACCCGGAGCCCAGCGAGGACGAGGCCGTGCAGTACGCCCTGAAGAAGGGCGTGGTCGTCGTGGCCTCCGCGGGCAACGGCGGCGACAAGGGCGACCACGTCTCCTACCCGGCCGCCTACCCGGGTGTCATCGCCGCCACCGCCGTGGACAAGTACGGCACGCGCGCCTCCTTCTCCACCCGCCGCTGGTACGCCGCGGTCAGCGCGCCCGGCGTGAACGTCGTGATCGCCGACCCCGACCACAAGTACTACGAAGGCTGGGGCACCTCGGCCGCCTCCGCCTTCGTCTCGGGCGCCGCGGCCCTGATCAAGGCGGCCCACCCGACTCTGACCCCGCCCCAGATCAAGAAGCTCCTCGAGGACACGGCCCGGGACGCCCCGGTGGGCGGCCGCGACGACTCCCGGGGCTTCGGCATGATCGACCCCGCGGCAGCCCTCGAGGCAGCGGCCGAGCTCAAGCCGAAGGGCCTGCACCCGGCGTCGTACGACAAGAAGTACTTCGGCTCCGGCCCGGACACCCCCAGGTCCGCCACGTCCACCTCCGACTGGGCGGGCCCCCTGGCAGGCAGCATCGGCGGAGTCCTGCTGGTGGCGGCCGTGGTCCTGTGGAGAAACCGCAGGACGACCTCCTAGGACGAGGCGAACGAGGACACCGTCGCCCTGGCGGCGGCCTCCACCAACGCGATCCCCTTCGCCTGACTCACCGTCCCCTTGGACAAGACGGCGACCAGGTAGTCGGAGCCGTCCACCGTCACCCGACCGATGCTGTTGACGTCCCACAGTCCGGTCGTACTGCGCGCCAGCCACCCGTTCTTCAAAGCCCACGAGGACCCCACGGCCGCAGCCGACACCCCCCACTGCTGGTCGGCCTCCACACCCTTCATCAGCCCCTGCACATAGGTCCGCGAGGCCGCGCTCAGCACCGACTCCTCCCCGAACACCTGCTGCAGCAACACCAGTTGATCGGACGCCGTGGTCTGGGTCAGCCCCCACAGCTCACCGTCACCACCCGAGGTCGCCGACAGACCGAACCGCTCGTTCGCCGCGTCCAGCCCGTCCGCCCCCCCGATCGTGTGCCACAGGGCCGTCGCGGAGGCGTTGTCACTGTTCTCGATCATCTTCGTGGCGTAGGCCTTCTCGGAAGCCGTCAGATGCCGCCCGGCCTCCTGCGCCTGCAGCAGCAGCGTCGCCAGGATGTCCACCTTGACGATGCTGGCCGTGTCGAAGGCGGCCTCGCCGTACCCGGCACTCTCCCCGGAGTCCAGTTCCAGCACCGCCGCCGACACCTCCGCGCCGGACGGCACGCTCACCGCGGTCATGGCCTTGGCCAGCAGCGCCTTCCGGTCGACGGCCGACGGCGACGACGCGGGTTCCACCGATGCCTCCTCGCCCGCCGTGACCGAGGAGGAGGCCGACGGCGACCCCGCCGACGATACGGCCCCGGCACCGGAGTGCGCCCGCGCCTTCACATAGACGGTGCCGCCCGCCGTGACCCCGCTGACGGCGACCACGGCGAGCGCGGTGAAGAGAAGAGGGCGGCGGGAGCGGCGGGCACGGCGACGGCGACTGGCTCTGGGGGACTCCATGCCGGCGATGCTCGGGGCGGGGACTGTGCGCTCCGTTAGACCGACGTTAGATCTGCGTCAGGGAATGCTGAGTTTCCTGTGAGGTCGGTGACGGCCCGGTTTCCGGCCCCGCACAAGCCCAGCAGCTTCCCCCCGATAGGGTCGGTGACCGTGGCGAACAAGAACATTCCCGACCCCGGCTTCTCCGACGACGACGGCTCCGCCGACCCCCGGCTGAGCGCCGCGCTCGCCGCCTGGGCCGAGGACCGCACCGCCGTCGGCCCCGTCCTGGAGGCGCTCGAGGGCGCCCGGCTGCTCGTGCCCGTGGTGGCCGTGCTCGGCGAGGTCGAGGAGGACGAGAACGGGCTGCGCCGCGAGAAGACCAGCGACATGGCCGTCCCCACGCTGAAGGCCGGCGACCGCACCGCCCTGCCCGCCTTCACCTCCACCGACTCCCTGGCCCGCTGGGACCCGGCGGCCCGCCCGGTCGCCGTACCCCTGCACCAGGCGCTGCAGGCCGCCGTGCACGAGAAGGCGGACACGGTCGTCCTGGACCTGGCCGGACCGGTGCCCTTCGAACTGACCGGCCCCGCACTGCTCGCCCTCGCCGAGGGCCGGACCAGCACCGACCCGCTCGCCGACCCGGCCGTCGTCGAGGCCGTCCGCGCCGCCGTGGCCGCCGAGCCCGCCGTCCTGCGCGCGCACCTCGGGTCCGGCCGGGCCGACGGCACCCTCGCCCTCGTCCTCGACCCGGCCGCCGCACCCGCCGAGGCCGCCCGCGCGGTCGCCGAGCGGCTGGCCGCCGACGAAACACTGCGGGCCCGCCTGGTGCGCGGCCTCGACCTGGCACTGCTGCCGGCCGGGACCACGCCTCCGGGCGAGCCCTTGTTCGTGCGGGGATGAGTCGTCGTACGGGGTGAGTCGGCGTAAGAAGATCTGTCAGCCGTGGCCGGTCTAGCCGTAGACCGGTCCGGTGTACTTCTCGCCCGGACCCTGGCCCGGCTCGTCCGGGACGATCGACGCCTCGCGGAACGCCAGCTGCAGCGACTTCAGGCCGTCCCGCAGCGGGGCCGCGTGGAAGGAGCTGATCTCGGTCGCGCTCGCGTCCAGCAGACCGGCGAGACCGGTGATCAGCTTGCGGGCCTCGTCCAGGTCCTTGTACTTGTCGCCCTCCTCGCTGAGCCCGAGCTTCACGGCGGCGGCGCTCATCAGGTTGACGGCGACCGTCACGATCACCTCGACGGCGGGGACCTCGGCGATGTCCCGGGTCATCGCGTCGAAGTCGGTGTTCTCAGGAGGGGTCTCACTCATGCCCCACACGATAGGCGAGGACGGGAGGGTGTCTTCATCAGCCCCACCCGGCCTCAATTAGCCCTTGTCAAGCGATCCTGCTAATCTGGTCAGCGACCGGCTGGACATGACTGTGCCCAGCCAACAAGTGGAGGCTCCGATCTCCCACCCGACCGTCCTGAGGGACGGCGGGTCATCCGGTCAGGCGGCCACCATCGTTCCGTACGGACGATGGAGCCGCCCGATGTGCGCCCCGCGGTCATCGCGGCGGTGCTCCGGTTGTTGTTGGAGCCCCGCCTGTGATCGTCCGGGGCATTTTTTGTGCTTCGGCGCGGTTAGGTCTAACGAAAAGAGACATACGCGGCTGTCCGCCAGACCGCCGTGTGGTGCTACCGAGGAGGATCCATCAGCGCCGAGCCCCGCATCAACGACCGGATTCGCGTTCCCGAGGTGCGACTTGTCGGTCCCAGTGGCGAGCAGGTGGGCATCGTCCCGCTGGCGAAGGCACTGGAGCTTGCGCAGGAGTACGACCTGGACCTGGTCGAGGTCGCGGCGAACGCCCGTCCGCCCGTCTGCAAGCTCATGGACTACGGGAAGTTCAAGTACGAGTCGGCCATGAAGGCCCGTGAGGCGCGCAAGAACCAGGCGCACACGGTCATCAAGGAGATGAAGCTCCGGCCGAAGATCGACCCGCACGACTATGACACCAAGAAGGGTCACGTCGTCCGGTTCCTCAAGCAGGGCGACAAGGTCAAGATCACGATCATGTTCCGTGGTCGCGAGCAGTCCCGGCCGGAGCTCGGCTACCGACTGCTGCAGCGGCTGGCGGAGGACGTCCAGGACCTCGGTTTCGTCGAGTCGAACCCGAAGCAGGACGGCCGCAACATGATCATGGTTCTCGGTCCGCACAAGAAGAAGACCGAGGCGATGGCCGAGGCGCGTCAGGCGCAGGAGGCTCGCAAGGCCGAGGCGAAGGCCAACCCGGGCCGTTCGCAGAACGCCGCGGACCTCGAGGACGCCGAGATCGCCGAGGCTCCGGCCGAGGCCCCTGCCGAGGCATCCGCCGAGGCGTGATCCCGGGGGGCGTGAGTCCCCAGGAAGTAATCGACACAAGAGCGACGCTCCACCGTGCCCGGTTTCACGACCGGGCATCGGAGCGCCACCGACGAGGAGATAACGGCGCTATGCCGAAGAACAAGTCGCACAGCGGTGCCAGCAAGCGCTTCAAGATCACCGGCTCCGGCAAGGTGCTCCGCGAGCGCGCCGGCAAGCGCCACCTGCTCGAGCACAAGTCGTCCCGCGTGACGCGTCGCCTCACCGGCAACGCCGAGATGGCCCCGGGCGACGCCGCGAAGATCAAGAAGCTTCTCGGCAAGTGACGTCGCGGCGCCGTCTGAGCGCCGTGCGTCTGGACCGGGACCCAATCGTTTCCGGGTCGTGTGAGTACCCCCACGACCCCGCTACAAGGAGTTAACAAGTGGCACGCGTCAAGCGGGCAGTCAACGCCCACAAGAAGCGCCGGGCGATCCTCGAGCAGGCCTCCGGCTACCGCGGTCAGCGTTCGCGCCTGTACCGCAAGGCCAAGGAGCAGGTCACCCACTCGCTGGTCTACAACTACAACGACCGCAAGAAGCGCAAGGGCGACTTCCGTCAGCTGTGGATCCAGCGCATCAACGCCGCTGCCCGCGCCAACGGCATCACGTACAACCGCTTCATCCAGGGTCTGAAGGCCGCGAACGTCGAGGTAGACCGCAAGATCCTCGCCGAGCTGGCCGTCAACGACGCGGGTGCCTTCGCCGCCCTCGTCGAGGTCGCCCAGAAGGCGCTGCCGGCGGACGTGAACGCCCCCAAGGCTGCGTGACGCCGCGTCGGCTCCGGGCCGGACGTGACTGAAGGGACCCGCAGGCTGCGGAAGCCTGCGGGTCCGCTTGTGTTTCGAAGCAGAGGTGACTTTCATGCCCCCCGTCAGCCCCGAGCTGATCTCCCCCCGGTCCGCCCGTGTGAGCGCCGCCCGGCGGCTCGCCAAGCGGAACTTCCGGGGTAAGGACCGGCTGTTCCTCGCCGAGGGGCCGCAGGCCGTGCGGGAGGCCGCCGGGCATCGGGCCGGCGGGCAGGCGACCCTCGTCGAGCTGTTCGCCACCGTGGAGGCCGCGGAGCGGTACGCCGACATCATCGGAGAGGCCCGCGGCGCCGGCGCCCGGGTGCACCTCGCCTCCGAAGAGGTCATCGCCGACATCTCCACCACCGTCACCCCACAGGGACTGGTCGGTGTCTGCCGGTTCCTGGACACCCCCTTCGAGGACGTCCTCGCCGCCCGGCCCAAGCTCGTCGCCGTGCTCGCGCACGTGCGCGACCCGGGCAACGCCGGCACCGTGCTGCGCTGCGCCGACGCCGCCGGCGCCGAGGCCGTCGTCCTCACCGACGCCTCCGTCGACCTGTACAACCCCAAGGCCGTACGCGCCTCCGTGGGCTCCCTGTTCCATCTGCCGGTCGCCGTCGGCGTACCCGTCGAGCACGCCGTGGCGGGGCTGAAGGACGCCGGTGTGCGGATCCTCGCCGCCGACGGAGCCGGTGACCGCGACCTGGACGAGGAACTGGACAAGGGCACGATGGGCGGACCCACCGCCTGGGTGTTCGGCAACGAGGCCTGGGGGCTCCCGGAGGAGACCCGCGACCTCGCCGACGCCGTCGTCCGCGTCCCCATCCACGGGAAGGCCGAGAGCCTGAACCTCGCCACGGCCGCCGCCGTATGTCTCTATGCGTCGGCCCGTGCACAGCGCGCCTCCGGAGGGTGCCGCTCCGTCACCGAGAGCTAGTAGGGTGGCCAGCTCGGGGCCCTGCGCCGGCTGAGAGGTGGGGTACGGGGATGAGTGTGGTCGGCACCAGCACTGCGCCGGACGGGCGGGACGTGCGCCGCACACCCGCGCCCCGGCACGGCGACGGGACCGACCTCGGCATCGACCCCGACCAGCTGCCCGACGGCCTGGTCGTCGCCGACGACCACGGCCGGGTGATCTGCTTCAACGCCGCCGCCGAGCGCATCACCGCCGTGCCTGCCGCCGACGCCCTCGGACAGCAGCTGGACAAGGCCCTGCCCCTGGAGGACCTGGAGGGCAGGCGCTGGTGGCAGCTCACCGACCCCTACGGCGGTCTCGCCATCCGGGTACGGCAGCCCGAGCGCAACCTGCTGCTGCCCGGCGGGCGGGAGGTGCTGGTCTCGGCCCGGTACGTGCGCGCCGAACCCCTCGGGGCCGTCCACCGCGTCGTCGTCTGCCTGCGGGACACCGAGGCCCGCCGCCGCACCGAGCGCAGCCACGCCGAGCTGATCGCCACCGTCGCCCACGAGCTGCGCTCCCCGTTGACCTCCGTGAAGGGCTTCACCGCCACGCTCCTCGCCAAGTGGGAACGCTTCACCGACGACCAGAAACGACTGATGCTGGAGACCGTCGACGCCGACGCCGACCGCGTCACCCGGCTCATCGCCGAGCTGCTGGACATCTCCCGCATCGACAGCGGGCGGCTGGAGGTCAGGCGCCAGCCCGTGGACATAGGCGCGGCCGTCGGCCGGCACATCCAGGCCTACGTCGCCGCCGGGCAGCCCGCCGACCGCTTCCTGCTGCGCATCGAGCAGCCGCTGCCCGCCCTGTGGGCCGACCCCGACAAGGTCGACCAGGTGCTCAGCAACCTGCTGGAAAATGCCGTGCGGCACGGCGAGGGAACCGTCACCATTGATGTGACGCCCTCGGCATCCCCGCGCGAAGGCGAGGAAACCGGCACGTCGGTCACGGTGAGCGACGAGGGGCCCGGCATCCCGGAGGAATCCATGAACCGCGTCTTCACCCGCTTCTGGCGGGGCAGCAAGCGCGGCGGCACCGGGCTGGGGCTGTACATCGTCAAGGGCATCGTCGAGGCCCACGGCGGCCTCATCACGGTCGGCCGCGCCACCGATGGCGGCGCCGAGTTCCGATTTACCTTGCCCGTGGCAGCCCCGGCGTATCTCGCCTAGCGGCCCACGGGCCATTCGTTCACCCCCACCCCGTTAGACTCGGCCTTTGGCACCTTTGTGTCCTTCACGCGGCCCTCGCGAGTCGGTGACGGGGACCATCCGCCAGCCAATCGGAAGCACGGGAAGAGATGTCCGCACCCAATAAGTCGTACGACCCTGTCGAGGTCGAGGCGTTGAAACCGGAAGAGATCGAGCGCATGCGGGACGAGGCGCTCGCCGCCTTCGCCGCCGCGGACTCCCTCGACGCGCTCCACGAGGCCAAGGTCGCTCACACCGGCCCCGCCTCCCCGCTGGCCCTCGCCAACCGCGAGATCGGCGCCCTGCCCCCGCACGCCAAGGCCGAGGCCGGCAAGCGCGTCGGCATGGCCCGCGGCGCCGTGAACAAGGCCCTCGCCGCCCGCCAGGGCGAGCTGGAGGCCGACCGCGACGCCCGCGTGCTGGTCGAGGAGGACGTGGATGTCACGCTCCCCTTCGACCGCGTCCCGGCCGGCGCCCGGCACCCCCTGACCACGCTCTCCGAGCGGATCGAGGACATCTTCGTGGCCATGGGCTACGAGGTCGCCGAGGGCCCGCAGGTCGAGGCGGAGTGGTTCAACTTCGACGCCCTGAACATCGGCCCGGACCACCCGGCCCGCGGCGAGGCCGACACCTTCTTCATCGAGGGCCCCGACGGCGGCTCCGAGTCCGGTGTCGTGCTGCGCACCCACACCTCGCCCGTCCAGATCCGTTCCCTGCTCGACCGCGAGCTGCCGGTCTACGTGATCTGCCCGGGCCGCGTGTACCGCACCGACGAGCTGGACGCCACCCACACGCCGGTCTTCCACCAGGTCGAGCTGCTCGCCGTCGACGAGGGCCTGACCATGGCCGACCTCAAGGGCACCCTGGACCACATGGTCCAGTCGCTGTTCGGCGAGGGCATGAAGACCCGGCTGCGGCCGAACTTCTTCCCGTTCACCGAGCCGAGCGCCGAGATGGACATGCTCTGCTACGTCTGCAAGGGCGAGTCCGTCGGCAACCCGGACCGGCCCTGCCGCACCTGCTCCAGCGAGGGCTGGATCGAGCTCGGCGGCTGCGGCATGGTCAACCCCAAGGTGCTGGCCGCCTGCGGCGTCGACCCGGAGAAGTACAGCGGCTTCGCCTTCGGGTTCGGCATCGAGCGGATGCTGATGTTCCGCCACAACGTCGAAGACATGCGAGACATGGTCGAGGGTGACGTCCGGTTCACCCGGCCGTTCGGGATGGAGATCTGATGCGGATCCCGCTTTCTTGGCTGCGGGAGTACGTCGACCTGCCGGCGACGGAGACCGGCCGTGACGTCCAGGCCAAGCTCATTTCGGCAGGTCTGGAGGTCGAGACCGTCGAGCAGCTCGGCGCCGACCTCAAGGGTCCGCTGGTCGTCGGTCAGGTGCTGACCATCGAGGAGCTGGAGGGCTTCAAGAAGCCGATCCGCTTCTGCACCGTCGACGTCGGCCAGGCCAACGGCACCGGCGAGCCGCAGGAGATCGTCTGCGGCGCCCGCAACTTCGCCGTCGGCGACAAGGTCGTCGTGGTCCTCCCCGGCGCCACGCTGCCGGGCGGCTTCTCGATCGCCGCGCGCAAGACGTACGGCAAGACGTCCCACGGCATGATCTGCTCCGGCGAAGAGCTGGGCATGGGCGACGACGGCAGCCACGGCATCATCGTGCTGCCGCCGGAGACCGAGGTCGGCAAGGACGCCGTCGAGCTGCTGGAACTGGTCGACGAGGTCCTCGACATCGCCGTCACCGCCAACCGCGGCGACTGCCTGTCCATCCGCGGCGTCGCCCGTGAGACCGCCATCGCCTACGGCCTGCCGCTGCGTGACCCGGCGCTGCTCGACGTCCCCGGCCCGAACGCGTTCGGCTACCCGGTGCAGGTCTCCGACCCGGCCGGCTGCGACCGCTTCACCGCCCGCACCGTCACCGGTCTGAGCCCCGAGGCGCGCTCCCCGATCTGGCTGCAGCGCCGGCTGCAGAAGGTCGGTATGCGCCCGATCTCGCTCGCCGTCGACGTCACGAACTACGTGATGATGGAGCTGGGCCAGCCGCTGCACGCCTACGACCGGAAGCTGGTCCAGGGCACGATCGGCGTGCGCCGGGCCGAGGAGGGCGAGAAGCTCGTCACCCTCGACGGCGTCGAGCGCAAGCTGCACGCCGAGGACCTCGTCATCATCGACGAGCGCGGCCCGATCGGCCTCGCCGGTGTCATGGGCGGCGCCAACACGGAGATCGCCGACCACGACGACCTCGAGAACGCCACGTCCGACGTGGTCATCGAGGCGGCCCACTTCGACGAGGTGGCGATCGCGCGGACGGCCCGTCGGCACAAGCTGCTGTCCGAGGCGTCCCGCCGCTTCGAGCGCGGCGTCGACCCGCAGGCCGCGGCCGCCGCCGCCCAGCGCACGGTGGACCTGCTGGTGCTGCTCGCGGGCGGGACCGCCGAGGCCGGCGTCACCGAGGTCGTCGCTCCCTCCGCTCCGCACACCATCACCGTCCCGGCCAACCACCCGGACAAGGTCGCGGGCGTCGACTACGGCCGTGAGACGGTCGTGCGCCGCCTCCAGGAGGTCGGTTGCGACGTCTACGGGCAGGACGAGCTGATCGTCACCGTCCCGTCCTGGCGGCCCGACCTCCTCGAGCCGAACGACCTGGCCGAAGAGGTCATCCGCCTGGAGGGCTACGAGGACCTGCCCTCCACGCTGCCCAAGCTCCCCTCGGGCCGTGGCCTGACCCACCGCCAGCGGCTGCACCGCCGGGTCGGCCGCGCGCTGGCCGGCGCGGGCTACGTCGAGGCGCCGAACTACCCGTTCGTCGGCGAGCAGGTCTTCGACCAGCTCGGCCTGGAGGCCGACGACCCGGCCCGCCGCGTCGTGAAGCTGGTCAACCCGCTCAACGACGAGGAGCCCGCGCTCCGTACGACCCTGCTGCCGGGCCTGCTGGGTGCCCTGCGGCGCAACGGCGGCCGGGGCTCGCACGACCTGGCGCTCTTCGAGACGGGTCTGGTCTTCCTGCCCCGCGAGGAGCGGCGCGTCGCCGGGCACCTGCCCGTGGACCGGCGTCCCACCATCGAGGAGATCGCGGAGCTGAACGCCGCGCTGCCCGACCAGCCGCGACACGTGGCCGTCGTCCTCACGGGCGCTCGCGAGCAGGCCGGCTGGTGGGGCGGTGGCCGTCCGGCCGGCTGGGCCGACGCGGTCGAGGCGGCACGCGCCGTCGCGCGTGAGGCCGGTGCGGAACTGGTCGTGCGCAAGGGGCAGTACGGTCCCTGGCATCCCGGCCGCTGCGCCGAGCTGGTCGTCGTCGCCGACGGCACGGAGCAGGTCGTGGGCCACGCGGGTGAGCTGCACCCGCGGGTCACCAAGGCGCTGAGCCTGCCCGAGCGCACCTGCGCGATGGAGCTGAACCTGGACGCGCTGGAGGCGGTGGGCGACGGTGCCCCGCAGGCGCCGTCCATCTCGTCCTTCCCGGTCGCCACGCAGGATGTCGCCCTCGTGGTCGACAAGCCGGTGCCGACCGCGGAGGTCGAGGCGGCGCTGCGTTCGGGTGCGGGTGAGCTGCTCGAGTCCATTCGGCTGTTCGATGTGTACGAGAACGCCGAGCAGCTGGGTGAGGGGAAGAAGTCCCTCGCCTATGCGCTGCGGTTCCGTGCGGGGGATCGGACGCTGACCGTGGACGAGGCGTCTGCTGCTCGGGACGCTGCTGTCGCCCTTGCCGGTGAGCGGACCGGAGCTGTGCTTCGGGGCTGATCGCCGTAAGAGGTTCCGGTGTCGGCCGGCCGCGGGTTGTCCGTGGCCGGCCGCGCCCACATTGCGGAGCCGCACAGGGAACACAGCCCCGCGCCCCTGGGTGATTGACCCCGCCGCTGGCTGCATAAATGCGGGTTGGCCTGCGGGTTCTCACTCGTTCGGGTGGGAATCGGGAGGGATCTGGTCCTTCCGGGCCGTGCATCTCGACAGAATCGGACCGGCCTTTCGGGGTCGGTCCGTCTGCTCTGTCAGGGCCCACATGGGGGACCAGAGGCATGATCCGCATCAAGGCACGGGCACCCACCACGCGGGGGGCCGTACTGCCCACGGTCTGGGGAGCCATGGCGGTCACGTACAAGTTCGGCTGCCCGCTCGCCCAGCAGCACGGGCTCGGCGCGCGCATCGTCACCAGCGCCGTGTTCTTCGCCGTCGGTACCGGACTGATATTCCATGTCCGCCATGCCCTGCTGCGCGAACTGAGGCAGGCGCGCCGGGTCGCCGGAGCCGCCCAGAGCGTGCTGCTACGGCCCCTGCCGCCCCGCCTCGACGGGCTGAACCTGGCGGCGGCCCAGCTGTCCGCCGACCGCGGCGCGGCCATCGGCGGTGATCTGTACGAGGCCGTCGCCACCGAGTACGGAGTCCGCGTGGTCATGGGCGACGTACGCGGTCATGGACTCGCCGCTCTCGGGACCGTCGCCGCCGTGCTCGGCAGCTTCCGTGAGGCCGCCCATGACGAGGCCGAACTCAGCCATGTGCTGCGGCGGTTGGAGCGGGCGCACGCCCGTCACCTGCGTGAGCGGTCCCGTGCCGACCACCCGGCGAACGGGCAGGACCCCGGCCCGCCGGTCGCCGAGGAGTTCGTCACCATCCTGCTCCTGGAGATCGCCCGGGACGGTGAGGTCCGCGCCCTCAACTGCGGTCACCCGTGGCCGTACCTGCTCAGCGGCACCCGGGTGGAGCCCCTCACGAGCGCCGAACCGCTCCCGCCCCTGGGCACGTTCCCGCTCCCGGCAGAGCTGGAGCCGCAACCGTGCGGGTACTTGCTTCCCGGAGAGTCGCTGGTGCTGTTCACCGACGGAGCGGAGGACGCCAGAGATGCCCACGGCCGCTTCTTCTCTCTCCGCACAGTGCTGGGCGAGGCCGTATGCGACCATCCGGTGACGCCGCAGACGGTTCTCCGTACGATCTTCACGGCCCTCATGGACCACACGGCCGGCAGACCCACGGACGACGTGGCGGTACTGGTCCTGCGGAACGACCGGGACAGAGCGAGGTCTCACCCCCCAGGGGCGCGGGGAACTGCGCGATCGGCCCCCACGCACCCGCAGCCGACAACACACCGCTAGCAGCCGAGCCGCACCGCCAGAGGCCAAGCCGCCGCTTTCTGAGGGGGAGCCGGCGGCTTGGCCAGCCTCTTGCGAGGACTCTCAGTCAACCGGCAGAACACGCTCCGCAACAGCGTGCACACACTGCGGATGCGCGCACTCCGTTCACACCCCGTGTGAAAGCGGACGCACTACGCTGACGGCACCAGGCCACTCGGGGGGCACTCCATGCAGCCCAACACTCTGCTCGACGCGATCCTGGACGAGGCGGGGATCTCGCACGCCGGTCTCGCCGCCCACGTCAACCAGGCGGGCCGACGACGGGGCCTCGCGCTCCGCTACGAACACACCGCTGTGGCGCGGTGGTTGAAGGGGCAGCGGCCGCGCGGCCAGGTGCCCGACCTGATCTGTGAGGTGCTCGCCGGACGACTGCGCCGGCCGGTCACCCTGGACGACATCGGACTCGGGGTCCCCGGCGAGCCCAGCACCCCGCACACCGGTTCGCTCTCCGGGTTCGTGGAGCGCGCCACCGCCCTGTGGCGCTCCGACGAACAGCAGCGCCCGCATGTGCTCGGCGCTCCCGCGGTCACCGGCACCCCGGCGGTCATGCCGGTGTGGGAGTGGGAGAACCCGCCCGAGGACGTGGACGTCTCCCGGGGTGGCCGGCACCGGGTCACCGCGGGAGACATCGAGATGCTGCGGGCCGCCCGCGCCCACTACGAGCAGATGTACCGCAAGGCCGGCGGCATGGCGACCCGTACCCGCATCGTCGGGTTCCTCAACGCCGAGGCTGCTCCGCTGCTGCGCGGCAGCTACACGGACGCCACCGGCCGACAACTGCATCGGGCCACCGGAGGGTTGGTGGCGATCGCGGGCATCTGCGCGTACGACTCCGACGCGCACGGTCTCGCCCAGCGCTACTTCCACCAGGCGCTCAGGCTGGCAAAGGCCAGCGGGGACCGCGGACTTGGTGCGTACGTGATCGCGCTGCTGGTCAACCAGGCCCTGTTCATGAAGGAGTACCGGCAGGCCGTCGCCTTCGCCGAGGCCGCGCTGCGCGCCGCCGGCAAGCACATCACCCCGGCGCTCGCCTCCGACCTGTACGCGATGCAGGCCAAGGCGTACGCCCATCTCGGCGACAGCAGCAGTGCCCTGTCCTGCATCCGCCGGGCCGAGACGGCCGCCGACCGCATCCGGCGCGGGTACGAGCCCGACGAGACCGGCTATGTCCAGCCCGGTCTGGTCAACGTCCAGGTGGCCGAGGCGCTGCTCAGCCTCGGTGAACTCGCCGCCGCGCAGGAGCACGCTGCGGCCGCGGTCGACAACCCGGCCCACGACCGGGGCCGGGTGCACCGGCTCGCCATGCTCAGCACGATCGAGCTGCGTCAGGGCAACGCCGACAAGGCGGTGGTCACCGCCGCGCAGATGGCCGAGCAGGCCCGCGGGATGGAGTCCCAGCGGCTGCGCGACAGACTCCGCGCGGTACGCGAGCACCTGGTGAACTGCGGCTCGGCCGGAACCGCCGAGGCCGCCGAACTCATCGACGGCGCACTGCGCGTACCGCTGTAGCCCCGGGCCGGGGTCTGCGCTGTAGGCCTGGAGAGTCCCTGCTGCGATATTGCCACTTACTCGTCGGAAGGTGGCAGAACCGTGCAGTGGACGAAACAGAACGAACAAACTGTGTATGAAAACCGCTGGTTCAGCGTCAACCTCGCAGATGTCGAGCTGCCGGACGGCCGGCACCTCGACCACTTCCTGATCCGGCTGCGGCCGGTCGCCGTCGCCACGGTGGTCAACGAGGCCAACGAAGTCCTGCTCCTGTGGCGCCACCGGTTCATCACCGACAGCTGGGGCTGGGAACTGGCCGCGGGTGTGGTGGAGGACGGCGAGGACATCGCGAGCGCGGCCGCCAGGGAACTGGAGGAGGAGACCGGCTGGCGGCCGGGGCCCCTGTCCCACCTGATGAGCGTGGAGCCGTCCAACGGCCTCACCGACGCCCGGCACCACATCTACTGGTCCGACCGGGGCCAGTACGTCGGACACCCCGTGGACGACTTCGAGTCGGACCGCCGGGAATGGGTCCCTCTCAAAGTCGTCCCCGACCTGATCGCCCGAGGGGAGGTCCCGGCCGCCAACATGGCGGCCGCGTTACTCCTGCTGCATCACATGAGGCTCGCGGATGGCTAGTGGGCCAGCGTCTGCCAGACCGTCACGACCAGTGCTCCCAGAGCCGTGAGTGCGGCGACCGAGGGCAGCGGCCAGCGTGCGTGTTCCAGCGAACTCATGCGTGTGTGCAGCTCGTCCAGTTCCTTGGCGGTCTCCTCGGTGCGATGACTGAGCAGGGCGAGTCCTCCCTCGACTCGGGCGTACGCCACGTCGAGGCGGCGCCGTAACTCTGCGAGTTCTCCATGGACCACGGGATGCTCCGGATCGGCGGTCACGGGTCCACTCCTTTCCGTAGTCGAATCTGGTTGTTCCGCATCCCTTGCATGCGCATGAGGAGTCAACTCGCCTGGTGGGCGCGTGGGGAGCGTGTGCGAAGGGCATATGCGTGCCCGGCGTACACACGGTGTGTGAAACAGATGGGCCCGGCACCGAAATTGGTGCCGGGCCCACAGGTGTAGCGGACGGTAATCAGCCGTAGGTGTAGAAGCCCGAGCCGGTCTTCCGGCCGAGCCGGCCCGCCTCGACCATGCGCTGGAGCAGCGGGGGAGCGGCGTACAGCGGCTCCTTGTACTCGGCGTACATCGAGTTGGCGATGGAGACGATGGTGTCCAGACCGATCAGGTCGGACAGCTTCAGCGGGCCCATCGGGTGGGCGCAGCCCATCTCCATGCCGTTGTCGATGTCCTCGCGGCTCGCGATGCCGGACTCGAACATCCGGATCGCGGACAGCAGATAGGGCACCAGCAGCGCGTTGACGACGAACCCGGAGCGGTCCTGGGCGCGGATGGCGTGCTTGCCGAGCACCTTCTCGGCGAAGAGCTGGGCGCGGCCGAGCGTGCCCTCGGAGGTGGTGAGCGCCGGGATCAGCTCGACCAGCTGCTGCACCGGGGCCGGGTTGAAGAAGTGGATGCCGACCACGTGGTCGGGACGGGAGGTGGCGACCGCCAGCTTCACCAGTGGGATGGAGGAGGTGTTGGAGGCCAGGATCGCGTCCGCGCGGGTCAGCACCTGGTCGAGCACCTGGAAGATCTCCGTCTTCACCTGCTCGTTCTCGACGACCGCCTCGATCACCAGATCGCGGTCGGCGAACTCGCCGAGGTCGGTGGTGAAGCTGAGGCGCGCCAGCGTGGCGTCCCGCTCCTCCTCGGTGATCTTGCCGCGCTCGGCGGCCTTGGCCAGGGAGTTGTACAGCCGGGTACGGCCGATCTCCAGTGCCTCGCCGGTGGTCTCGGCGACCTTCACGTCCAGTCCCGCGCGGGCGCACACCTCGGCGATGCCCGCACCCATCTGGCCGCAGCCCACGACTCCGATGCGCTCGATGTCGGTCACATCGTCCCCTTCGCTGGTTTCCGGCTCTGGCAGACCTCCGGGTTCGGCGCCTGCTCCGATCGTGCACGTTACCGCCAAGTATCGATGATCGATCGTCCGGGTGGGGGCATCCTGGGGCGCGAAACGATCCGTGACGGCGCGGATCCGGAGCGTATGGGGGTGTGCAGATGGGGCGACTGACACGGCGCGCGTTCGCGTTGGCGGCGCTGTCGACGCTGGCGACGGCCCAGGGCGCGGCGGCGGCGCCGGGGCGGCCGGACCCGCACTGGCCGTGGCCGCGCGCGGCCGCCGAGATGCGGGGCGTGTGGCTGGCGACCGTGTCCAACCGCGACTGGCCCTCGAAGTCCGGCCTCACGGCCGACGCGCAGCGCGCGGAGCTGATCGCCCACCTGGACCGTGCGGTCCGCGACCGGCTCAACACGGTGATCCTCCAGATCCGGCCCACGGCGGACGCCCTGTGGCCCTCGCCGTACGAACCCTGGTCCGAGTACCTCACCGGCACCCAGGGCCGGGACCCGGGCTGGGACCCGCTGGGCACGGCCGTGCGGGAGGCGCACGCCCGCGGCCTGGAACTGCACGCCTGGTTCAACCCGTACCGTGTCGCCACTCACACCGACCCGACCAGGCTGGCCGCCTCGCACCCCGCTCGCAGGCACCCGGACTGGGTGGTGCCCTACGGCGGAAAGCTCTACTACAACCCGGGCCTGCCCGAGGTCCGTGCCTTCGTGGAGCAGGCCATGCTCGACGCGGTCGTCAGGTACCCGGTGGACGCCGTCCACTTCGACGACTACTTCTACCCGTACCCGGTCGCCGGGCAGACCTTCGACGACGACGCCGCGTACGACGAGTACGGCGGCGACTTCGACACCCGGGCCGCCTGGCGCCGCGACAACATCGACAGGCTGGTGCGGGAGACGGCCGCGGCCGTCAAGCAGGTACGGCCCGGCACCCGGTTCGGGATCAGCCCCTTCGGGGTGTGGCGCAACGCCGCGACCGACTCGCGCGGCTCGGACACCCGGGCGGGCGTGCAGACGTACGACGACCTGCACGCGGACACCCGCAAGTGGGTGCGCAACCACTGGATCGACTACATCGTCCCGCAGCTCTACTGGCACATCGGCTTCGCCGCCGCCGACTACGCGACGCTGGTCGACTGGTGGGCGAAGGCGGCCGAGGGCACCAGGACGCAGTTGTACATCGGCGAGGCGCTGTACAAGGCGGGGGCCGCCGGGCAGCCCTCCGAGTGGCAGGACCCGGTCGAGCTGTCCCGGCACCTCACGCTCGCCGGTGGGTACCCGCAGGTGCGCGGGCACGTGTTCTTCGCCGCCAAGGACGTGGCGGCGGATCCGGTCGGAGCGATGGCGCGGGTGGTCGCCGACCACTACGGGCAGCCGGCGAAGCCACCACGCTGAGCTACGCCGGTCGGATCTCCTTGTGCCGGATCTCGGTGTCGGGGCCGGGGGAGCAGATTCCCACGTGCCCGTCCTCGAAGCGGACGCGGTACGGCGGCTCGCCCTTCTGGCCCATCACTTCGACGATCTCACCGATCTTGTCGTGTTCGCCGACCACTCTGCCGTGCTGGACAAGCTGGTCGCCGACGGTTGCGTGCATCAGGCCCTCCTCACGGTCACGACCGTTGGGTGACGGCGATGCAGACGAGCACGGCGACGGCGGTCAGGGGAGCGGCCGCCGTAAGGTGCTCGCCCAGCAGCAGCGCCGACCACACCAGTGTGAGCAGCGGCTGGGCCAACTGCAACTGGCTGGCCTTCGGGATCCCGATGGCCGCCATTCCCCGGTACCAGACGACCAGCCCGAGGAACTGCGACACCACCGAGACCCACAGCAGACCCGTCACCCCGTGCCAGGTGACATGCACCGGCTCGTACGACAGCGCCAGCAGGGCGGCCGGCAGGCTCAGCGGCAGGCACAGCACCAGCGCCCAGCCGATGACCTGCCAGCCCGGCATGACCCGGGCCAGCCGGCCGCCCTCGGTGTAGCCGGCCGCGCACACCAGCAGCGCGGCGAACAGACAGCCGTCGGCGGCGGTGAGCGCGCCGCCGCTCTGGCCGACGGTGAAGGCGAGCACGGCCGCCGCTCCCGCGAGCGCCGCCAGCCAGAACCGTCGCGAGGGCCGGTGGCCCATGCGCAGCGCCGAGCAGGCGGCGGTGGTCAGCGGCAGCAGCCCCACCACGACGGCGGCGTGCGAGGTGGTCGAGGTCTGCAGCGCGAGTGTGGTCAGCAGCGGGAAGCCGAACACCACCCCGGCGGCGACGACCGCGAGGCCCGCCAGATGCCGGCGGTCGGGCAGCCGTACCCGCAGCACCAGCAGACACCCACCCGCGACCAGTGCAGCGAGGACGCTGCGCACCGCCACCAGGGACCAGGGGCCGAAGCTCTCCAGACCCCAGGCGGTGGACGGGAAGGTGAGGGAGAAGGCGATCACGCCGAGGGCGGCCATCCCGATGCCGAAGGACCGGTGCTCGCGGGGAGCGGGGACCGCTATCGCCGTCGTAGAAGTAGCGCTACTCTGTGCTCTCATGAGTGAGCGTAGCAGTGTCGGCGAACTGGCAGAACAGCTGCGACGGGAGCTGGACCGCTACTCACCAGGTGGAAAGCTCCCGTCGAGTAGGTCTCTGGTCGAGCGGTTCCGGGTGAGCCCGGTGACCGTCTCCCGGGCCCTGGCCCAGCTGGCCGCCGAGGGACTGGTGATCACCCGGCCCGGCGCCGGCGCCTTCCGTGCGCGGCCGCACGCTGTCGCCGAGCCCGCCGGGGACACCTCCTGGCAGGAGGTCGCGCTGAGCGCCGACGGCGTCGCCGAGCTCGTACCGCGCACGGTGGACGCCTCCGGGGTCACCGTCTCGCTCACCACCCCGCCCCCGGGCGTACTGGAGTTCAACGGCGGCTATCCGCACCCCTCGCTGCAGCCCGAGCGGGCCATGGCCGCGGCCCTCGCCCGGGCCGGGCGGCGGCCCGGCGCCTGGGGGAGACCGCCGCTGGAGGGGCTGCCCGAGCTGCGCGAGTGGTTCGCGCGCGGCATCGGCGGGGCGGTCACCGCGGCCGAGGTGCTGATCGCCGCGGGCGGCCAGGCCGCGCTGGCCACGGCCCTCAGGGCGCTGGCCCCGCCCGGCGCCCCGGTCCTCGTGGAGTCGCCCACCTACCCGGGCATGCTGGCCCTCGCCCGCGCGGCCGGACTGCGCCCGGTCCCGGTGCCGGTCGATCCCGACGGCGTACGCCCCGACCTCCTCGCCGACGCCTTCCGGGCCACCGGCGCCCGGGTCTTCGTCTGCCAGCCCCTGTTCCAGAACCCGACCGGCGCGGTCCTGGCCCCCGACCGCCGCGCCGAGGTGCTGCGCATCGCCCGCGCCGCGGGCGCGTTCGTCATCGAGGACGACTTCGTACGACGCCTCGTGCACGCGGACTCCGGCCCGCTGCCCCGCACCCTGGCCGCCGACGACCCCGACGGCGTGGTCGTCCACGTCGGCTCGCTGACCAAGGCGACCTCGCCCAGCTTCCGGGTGGCCGCGCTGGCCGCGCGCGGGCCCGTGCTGGAACGCCTGCGCGCGATCCAGGTCGTGGACAGCTTCTTCGTCCCCCGGCCGCTCCAGGAAGCCGCCCTGGAACTCGTCGGATCCCCGGCCTGGCCCCGCCATCTGCGGGCCCTGTCGGCCGAGCTGAAGACCCGCCGCGACACCATGACCACCGAGCTGGCCCGCCACCTTCCCGAACTCGCCCTGCCCCACATCCCCTCCGGCGGCTACCACCTCTGGCTCCGACTCCCCGACGGTGCCGGGGGAGAGTCCGCCCTGACCGCGGCCGCGCTCCGCACGGGCGTCGCCCTCACCCCCGGCCGCCCCTACTTCAGCGCCGAACCCCCCGCGGCCCACCTCCGCCTGAGCTTCGCGGCGGTGGCGGGGGTGGGGGAGATCACGGAGGGGATCCGGCGGCTGCGGGTGGCGTGCGACGAGGTGCTCTGAGGCACGGTGTTCTCGGGCCGGAAGGCACGCGCTCCACCGGGTAAATCGAGTCGACGCCGCCGGCCCGGCCTGTGAGGATCCCCGCATGAGCGACTCACCCGATCTTCCCGACGGCTACGAGTTCTCCGCCGACACCGCCCGTGTGGACGTCGACCGTGTCCACGGCTGGCTGTCGACCGACGCGTACTGGGCGATCGACCGCCCGCGGGAGAAGCACGAGCGCGCGATGGCGTCCTCGATCAACTTCGGGGTGTACGCGACGGCGTCGGGCGCGCAGGTGGCGTACGCGCGCGTGGTGACCGACCAGGCCCTGTTCGCCTGGCTCGCCGACGTGTACGTCGACCCTTCGGTGCGCGGCAAGGGAGTCGGCACGGCGTTCGTCGGCCGGATCCGGGACCATCTGCAGCCCTTCGGTCTGCGGCGCATACTGCTCGCCACGGAGGACGCCCAGGGGGTGTACGAGAAGGTGGGCTTCCGGCCGCTCGACCGCCCCGGCCAGTGGATGATCCACTCCTTCGAGTAAGCGGGCGCACACCCCGGGTAACGGCCCTTGACCTGCGTACACCCGAGGCTCACCATCACCGCATGCCACTTCGGGTCACGTTTGTCGCCGCCGCGCGCAGTTCCCCGCTGCTCGCGGAGCGCTTCGAGGACGACCGGCCACTGGACCAGGCCGGCTGGGAAGAGGTGCAGCGCATGGCCTGGGACCTGCTGCCGCTGCGGGCCGCCGACCTGCGTTACTGCTCCCCGACCCCGCGCAGCCGTGCCACCGGCGACGCCCTGGGCTACGCCCCGCTGGTCCAGCTCGCGCTGCGCGACTGCGACATGGGTCGCTGGCGTGGACTGACGCTGGGCGAGGCGATGGCCCGCGAACCGGACGCCGTGGATGCCTGGCTCGCCGACCCGCGCTCCACCCCGCACGGCGGGGAGTCGCTGCTGGGCTTCATCTCCCGGGTCGCCGGCTGGCTCGACACGCGCCCGGTGGGCGACGGCGGCCGGATCGTCGCCGTCGCCGAGCCCTCGGTGATCCGCGCCGCCCTGGTGTACGCCCTGAAGGCGCCGCCCGCGACGTACTGGAACATCGACGTGCGCCCGCTGTCCACGTCCACGGTGACGGGTCGCTCGGGCCGCTGGAACCTCCGCCTGGACGGCGGGTCCCCTCAGCCCTCGCGCACGTAGTCGGTGGTCAGCACCAGGTCCTTCGCGGGTCCGCCGACCCGCCACACCGAGCGCCAGTGGTCGGCGTCCGTGACCGTGAACTCGCCCCGGTAGAGGTCGGCCGCGCAGGGGTGGCCGACGACGTACCGTCCCGAGGTCAGGTCCAGGTCGTGGAAGGGCCGGCCGTCCGCGAAACGGACATCGGCCGTGCCGGGCGAGGCCCCGGGCAGGAAGCGCAGGGTGCGCGTCGCGGGACGTGCCACGCCCTGCCAGGTGAAGGTCCCCGACTCCTCGTGCAGCAGCCCGCCGCCGTCGAGCCGGCTGAAGACGGTGACTCCCTCGAACCGCCCTTCGTCCCCGCTCGCCAGATCGCACACCGTCCGCTCCACCCGCCAGCGTCCGGCCAGGTGGGCCAGGACGTCGGCCACGGGCCAGAACCCGCCCATCATCACCCCTGTCTGTCCGCCCCATTGACGTGCTCATACCCCTTCCCTATCTTGCCGTTCGAAGCGCTGACCACTGTCTGATATTTCGAACGAACCCAGAGCCGCGGAGTATCCATGTCACGCACCACCCGCACCGGGCTGAGGCTCGGCCTCACGGCAAGCGCTTTCCTGCTGGCCGTCACAGCCGTCCCGGCCCCCGCCCACGCCGCCGACGTCACCGACTACTCGATCACCGTCGACCCCACTGCCCGGGGCGCCAGGATCGACAAGTCGATGTATGGCGTCTTCTTCGAGGACATCAACCGCGCCGCCGACGGCGGCCTGTACGCCGAACTCGTGCAGAACCGGTCCTTCGAGTACTCCACCGACGACAACAGGTCGTACACGCCTCTGACCGCCTGGACGGTCTCCGGCGCCGCGCAGGTCGTGAACGACACCGGCCGCCTCAACGACAGCAACCGCAACTACCTCTCCCTGGCCGCCGGTTCGTCCGTCACCAACGCCGGCTACAACACCGGCATCGCGCTGGAGGACGGCAAGAAGTACGACTTCTCGGTGTGGGCGCGCGCGGAGGCCGGAAGCACGCTCACCGTGACCCTGCAGGACGCCGGCGGCACCCTCGCGACCGCGCGGCAGATCGCCGTCCGCAAGGGCGGCTGGGCCCGGTACCGGGCCACCTTCACCGCGGCCCGCACCAGCACCACCGGCCGCCTCACCGCCGCCTCCTCGGCCGCCGCCGCGCTCGACATGGTCTCGCTCTTCCCGCGCGACACCTACCGGCACGAGCCGAACGGCCTGCGCAAGGACCTCGCCGAGAAGGTCGCCGCCCTGCACCCGGGCTTCGTCCGCTTCCCCGGCGGCTGCCTGGTCAACACCGGCTCCATGCAGGACTACAGCGAGGCCTCCGGCTGGCAGCGCAAGCGGTCCTACCAGTGGAAGGACACCGTCGGCCCGGTCGAGCAGCGGGCGACCAACGCGAACTTCTGGGGCTACAACCAGTCCTACGGCCTCGGCTACTACGAGTACTTCCGCTTCGCCGAGGACATCGGAGCGATGCCCCTGCCCGTCGTCCCGGCACTGGTGACCGGCTGCGGCCAGAACAAGGCCGTCGACGACGAGGCGCTGCTCGAGCGGCACATCCAGGACACCCTCGACCTCATCGAGTTCGCCAACGGCCCGGCGACGTCGAAGTGGGGCAGGGTGCGCGCCGGGATGGGCCACCCGAAGCCCTTCCACCTCACCCGCATCGAGGTCGGCAACGAGGAGAACCTGCCGAACGAGTTCTTCGCCCGCTTCCAGCGGTTCCGCGCGGCCATCCAGGCCGAGTACCCGTACATGCAGGTGATCTCCAACGCGGGCCCGGACGACTCCGGCGCGACCTTCGACACGGCCTGGAAGCTCAACCGGGACGCGAAGGTCGACATGGTCGACGAGCACTACTACAACAGCCCGCAGTGGTTCCTGCAGAACAACGACCGCTACGACTCCTACGACCGCAGCGGCCCGAAGGTCTTCCTCGGCGAGTACGCCTCCCAGGGCAACGCCTTCAAGAACGGCCTGGCCGAAGCGGCCTACATGACCGGCCTGGAGCGCAACGCGGACGTGGTCGAGCTCGCCTCCTACGCCCCGCTGTTCGCCAACGAGGACTACGTCCAGTGGCGGCCGGACCTGGTGTGGTTCAACAACCACTCCTCCTGGGGCTCGGCCAACTACGAGGTCCAGAAGCTGTTCATGAACAACGTGGGCAGCCGGGTGGTGCCGTCCACCGCCACCACCACCCCGGCCGTCAGCGGCCCCCTCACCGGCGCCGTCGGTCTGTCCACCTGGAACACCAGCGCCGCGTACGACGACGTGTTGGTCACCGCCGCCGACGGAAGCACCCTGCTCGGCGACGACTTCTCCGGCGACGCCTCGCAGTGGACCCACACCGGCACCGGCAGCTGGAGCGTCCAGGACGGCGCCTACGTCCAGACCGACGACGCGGCCGAGAACACCATGGTCCAGGCGGGCGACCCGTCCTGGCACGACTACGACCTGCATGTGAAGGCCACCAAGAAGTCCGGCAAGGAGGGCTTCCTCGTCGCCTTCGGCGTCAAGGACACCGGCACCTACTACTGGTGGAACCTGGGGGGCTGGAACAACACCCGGAGCGCGGTCGAGCAGGCCGTGGACGGCGGCAAGTCCACGCTGATCTCCAAGGCGGGCTCGGTGGAGACCGGCCGGGCCTACGACATCGACATCAAGGTGCGCGGCCGCCAGGTCACCCTGTACCTCGACGGGCAGCAGTGGGGCAGCTTCACCGACGACCGGCCGGCCGAGCCGTTCCGCCAGGTCGTCACCCGGGACGCGAGGACCGGTGAGCTGATCGTCAAGGTCGTCAACGCCCAGGCCTCCGCGGCCCGTACGGCGATCGACCTGGGCGGCGCGAAGGTCGCCTCGACGGCCGCAGTGACGACGCTAGCCGCCGCCCCCGACGCGGTGAACACCGAGACGTCCACGACGGTCGCCCCGAAGACCTCGACCCTCAACGGAGTGGCGGGGAAGTTCACCTACACCTTCCCGGCGAACTCCGTCACCTTCCTGCGGATCAGGCAGAGGTAGCCACGGTGTCGTCCGCGGGCTGCTGTCCGAGCGGCAGCAGCCCGCGCTCGGCGAAGACCTTCTTCGCGGCGAAGGTCGCGTTCAGCGCCTTCGGCATGCCGCAGTAGACGGCGGAGTGCAGCAGCGCCTCGGTGATCTGCTCGGCCGTGAGGCCCACGTTGAGCGCCGCGTTCACATGCACGTCCAGCTGGGCCTCGCAGCCGCCGAGCGCGGTGAGCATGCCCAGGGTGACCAGCTGGCGGTCGCGCGGGGCGAGCCCGGGCCGGTCGTACACCTCCCCGAAGGCCCACGCGACGACCTGGTGCCCCAGCTCCGGGCTGATGTCGGCGAGCGAGTCGACGACCCGCTGCCCGGCCTCGCCGTCGACCTTCTTCAGAACCTCCAGGCCGTGCGCGAAACGCTCGTCACGGGTGGTGCTCTCGCTCATGTGAGGTCGTCCGTTCCCGGCTGCCGCTCGTGCAGCAGCCGTCGGTAGTGATCGATCTTGTCGTCCAGCGCGACCGCGTTGCGCCGCAGCGTCCGGATGCGGTCGGCCAGCTCGGCGCGGTGCTCGCGCAGCATCTCCAGCCGGTCCGCGACCGTCGCGTCCCCTTCCGCCCGCAGCCGGGCGAAGCGCTCCATGTCGGCGATCGACATGCCTGTCTCGCGCAGCCGCAGCAGGAACTCCAGCCAGGCAAGGTCGGCCGCCTGATAGCGCCGCTGGTTGCCGGTGGTGCGGCCGACCCGCTCGATCAGGCCGGCCCGCTCGTAGTAGCGCAGTGTGTCGTGCGAGAGGCCGGTGCGTTCGACCACCTGGGCGATGGTCAACGTGGGCTCCCGGTCCTGCGGGAGAGGCTGTCCGCTGGTCATGACCACAACCGTAGAACCTGGAGTGCGCTCCAGGTCAAGCGCGCCCGGTTCACCTTGAAAACACCGCCCGGAAAGCATTTGTTTTCCTTGGCATCATGAAATTCACACGGTGTTTCCCGTATTCGGAAGAAGTCGCCTCACTTTTCGGTGAGCGCACAACCAACAGGAAACGTGTCCCGTCTAAGACGGCGAATCGACGAGGCACACATTCCGTGGGGGAGTACCGAAAATGCATTGCAGCGCGCGGCGGCACCCGGACGGGAACAGGGTGTGAAAGAGATATCCCGGCCGAGGCGGGCCGCCGCACTGCTCGCCGCGGCCGTCACGATCACGGCGTTCTGCGCCGCCGACGTCCTTGCCCGCAGCTACCCGTTCGGCCCCCGCACCCGCAGCGTCAACGACCTGGGCAACCAGTACGTGCCCTTCCACGCCCACCTGTGGGACCTGCTGCACGGCAGGGCCGACGGCGGCCTCCTCGTCAACTGGCAGTCCGGCTACGGCTCCAGCTTCCTGCCCGACGTCGGCACCTACCTGGGCAGCCCGTTCGCGCTGCTCGTGGCCCTCTTCCCGCGGGACGAGATCGACCTCGCGGTGTATGTCGTCACCGGACTGAAGACCGCGGCCGCCGCGGCCGCCATGGCCTGCCTGCTGCTCACCCTGCGCTCCGGCCGCTGGTGGGCGGCGGGCCTGCTCGGCGCCTCCTACGCCCTGTGCGGCTGGAGCGTCGCCGACGCCTCCTACAACCCCATGTGGCTGGACGGCCTCGTCGCGCTGCCGCTGCTGTGCCTGGTCGGCGAGTGGGCCATCGCCGGGCGCCGCCGCCACCTGGGCGTCCTCGTCGTGGCGCTCGCCTGGACCGCCAACTTCTACACCGCCTACATGGCCACCCTCGGCGCCGCCCTGGTCCTGCTGCTCCGGCTGCTGCTGGCGGACCTGCCCCGGCGGCGGGCGCTCGCGGCGGCCGGCCGCGCCGTACTCACCGTCGTCCTCGGCGTGGGCCTCGCCGCCCCGTTGGTGACGGTCATCTACTTCGGCACCAAGCACGCCTATCCGGGCCGCGTCCGCCAGTTCGCCCCGGTGGCCGGCGAGGACGTGCTGGCCCGGCTGCTGCCGGCGACGTACGGCTTCGGCTCGCCGGCCGTCTACGTGGGCATCACAGCCCTGCTGCTCGCCCTCGCGCTGCCGTTCCACCGCGCGGTCCCCGTCCGGGTGCGTGCGGGCTGGACGCTCCTCGTGCTCGCGGTGACCCTGTCGCTGCAGTGGGCGCCGACCCACCTGGTCTGGCACGCCTTCGCCACCCCGCAGGGCAGCCCCTACCGCCAGGCCTTCGTGCTCTGCGGCCTGCTGGTGATCGCCGCCTGGCACGCGCTGTCGTACGGCCCACCCGACCGGCGCGCGCTCACGGCGGCGGCCGGGCTGCTCGCCCTGATCGTCCTCGGGGCCGGCGGCAGCGACCTGGTGCGGGCCTTCGCCTGGCCCGTGCTGATGCTCGCCACCGCCGGCGCCCTCGGCGGACTGGCCCTGCTCGCCCGCGCCGACGCGGGTCGGCGCACCCGGCTGGCCGGCCTGGCCGTCGTCCTCCTGCTCGGTACGCAGCTCGGCGAGACGGCCGCCACCTCCGCCGTGGCCACCCGGCTGCGCCTCGGGCACCTGGACGACTACGCGCCCTGGGGGCAGCGGCAGCAGCGGCAGGCGGACGCCGTCGCGGGGGCCGACGACTGGCCCCGGTACCGGACCGACCCCGGACGCGAACAGACCGTCGGCAACGATCCGATGCTGGTGGGCGGCCAGGGCGCCCAGTACTACAGCAGCCTCACCTCCGACGTGCTCAGCCGTACGCTCACCGCGCTCGGTGGCGGCTGGACCTCGCGCGGCCGCAGCGTGCAGAGCCTGGACAACGCCGTCACCGACGTGATCTTCTCGGTCGGCGCCCGGGTCCACTCGCCGCCGGACCCGCACCAGAAGCACGTGCCGCAGGACGGCGACCGGGTGACCGTGACCCGGCGCGACGTGCCGCCGCTGGTGACCGTGCGGACCGCTCCCGACCGGGCCGTCTTCGGGCCGTCGCCGTACCGCAACCAGGAACTGCTGCTCGGCAGCCGCGTCTACACCGTGCCCCGCCTCGCCGTGCACGGCGACACCGGAAAGCCGGCCAGGGGAGGCCGGGTCGGGTCCGGGAACGCCGTCACGAGCCCGGCGATCACGGCCCGCTGCCCGGCCGGGACCCAGGTCTACCTGTGGGCCCCGCACTACTCGGGCACGGCGCGGCAGCACGGCGCCGGGGCCACCGCCCGCTTCCACTTCGAGTTCCCCCGCAACCGTGCCGCCATGGCACCGCTCGGCCCGGCCCCGGCGTCAGGGCGACTGCGCATCGAGCTGACCCCGGAACGGCCCGGCCGCATCCCGGGCGGTGCGATCGGCTGCCTGGACACCGCACGCCTGCGCACCGCGGCCGCCCGCCTGAAGGCCACCGGCGCCACCGAGGTCGCCGTCTCCGACGGCACCGTCCGGGCCCAACTGCCCGCGGGCAGCAAGGGGATCGCGGTCGTCGCCGCGCCCCGGATCGCCGGCTGGCGGTGCGCCACCGGCGGCGGCCCGGCCCGGCCGGCGGGGGAGTACCACGGGCTGATCGCCGTGCCCCTGGACGGCACCGCCGGCACCGCCGGCACCTCGACCTCGCTGACCTGCACCTTCCACCCGCCCGGCCTGTGGCTGGGCACGGCCGTCGGGGGCGCCTCGCTGCTCGCGCTCGCGCTGCTCGTCACCTTCACCGCCGTGCGCCGCAGACGCGCCCCGGGACCGTCCACGACCACACCACCACGCGAGCGCGTGACCACCGCCCTCTGACCGCGCCCCTGGGGGGAACGCCATGCTGATATCGATCGTCGCGCCCTGCTACAACGAGGAAGACGTCCTCGAACGCTTCCACGAGGAGGTCCAGAAGATCGCGGACGAGCTGCTGCCGCTCGGCCACGACATGGAGTTCGTGTACGTCGACGACGGCAGCCGCGACCGCACGCTCGCCGTGCTGGGGCACCTCGCCGACTGCGACGCGCGGGTGCGGTACGTCTCCTTCAGCCGCAACTTCGGCAAGGAGGCGGCCCTGCTCGCGGGCCTCCGGCACGCCTCGGGCGACTCGGTCGTCGTCATGGACGCCGACCTCCAGCACCCGCCGGAGCTGATCAAGCGGATGGTGGAGCTGCGCGGCCAGGGCTACGACCAGGTCATCGCCAGGCGCAGCCGCACCGGCGACCGCCTCACCCGCACCGTCACCGCCCGCCTGTACTACCGGCTCATCAACCGCCTGGTCGACGTCGAACTCGTCGACGGCGTGGGCGACTTCCGTCTGCTGTCGCGCCGTGTGGTGGACGCGGTCCTGAACCTCACCGAGTACAACCGCTTCTCCAAGGGCCTGTTCGCCTGGGTCGGCTTCCCGAGCACCACCTTCGAGTACGAGAACGCGACACGCGAGGCCGGCAGCAGCTCCTGGTCCTTCCGCAGTCTGCTCAACTACGGCCTCGACGGCCTGCTCTCCTTCAACAACCGGCCGCTGCGCGCCGCCCTCTGGCTCGGCATGGGCCTGCTGCTGTGCGCCGGGCTGTACACCGCCTGGATCGTGGGCGCCGCGCTCGTCAACGGAGTCCAGACGCCCGGCTATGTGACCATCATCACCGCCGTCACGGCCCTCGCCGGCGTGCAGATGGTCATGCTGGGAGTGATCGGGGAGTACACCGGCCGCATCTACTACGAGGTGAAGGGGCGCCCGCACTTCCTGGTGAAGGCGACCAATGTGGAACGAACGAAAGACCTCATTCCTTGAAACGACAGATCGTCACCTTTGCTGCGGTCGGTGTGATCAACACCGCCACTTATTACTGTCTCTACCTGTTGTTCCTCACATGGCTGCCCTACCTGGCCGCGCATATTCTCGCCTTTCTGCTCAGCATGATCGGATCCTTTTTCCTCAACGCGCGCTTCACCTACCGGACGCCGCCCACCTGGCGGAAATTCCTGCTGTTCCCGCTGACCAACGCCACCAATTTCCTGATCACGACCGCCGGGGTGTACGTGATCGTCGACGTCCTGCACGCCGGCAGCCGCTTCGCCCCGCTGCTCGCCTCTGCGGCGGCCATCCCGGTCACGTTCGTCGTGTCCCGCTGGGTGATGCTCCCCAGGTCGATTGCATAAACGTGCAGCGAAACGTATAGTCATGCCATCCAGAGGAGGGTGGACATGGCGGTACGTGCGGCGGTGGCCGGAGCGAGCGGATACGCGGGCGGAGAGGTCCTGCGCCTGCTCCTCGCGCACCCCGAGGTCGAGATCGGTGCCCTGACCGGCAACTCCAACGCCGGGCAGCGGCTCGGCGCGCTCCAGCCGCATCTGCTGCCGCTGGCCGACCGGGTGCTGACCGAGACCACGGCCGAGGCGCTCGCCGGGCAGGGCCGTCGGCATGATGTGGTCTTCCTGGCGCTGCCGCACGGGCAGTCCGCCGCCGTCGCCGAGCAGCTCGGCCCGGACGTCCTCGTCGTCGACATGGGCGCCGACTTCCGCCTCTCGGACGCGGCCGACTGGGAGACGTTCTACGGCTCCCCGCACGCCGGTACCTGGCCCTACGGCCTCCCCGAACTTCCGGGCGCCCGCGCCGCGCTGGAGGGGTCCAAGCGCATCGCGGTGCCCGGTTGCTACCCGACCGCCGTCACCCTCGCCCTGTTCCCGGCCTACGCGGCCGGACTCGCCGAGCCCGAGGCGGTGATCGTCGCCGCGTCCGGCACCTCCGGCGCCGGCAAGGCGCCCAAGCCCCACCTGCTCGGCAGCGAGGTCATGGGCTCGATGTCGCCGTACGGCGTCGGCGGTGGCCACCGGCACACCCCCGAGATGATCCAGAATCTCAGCGGGGTGGCCGGCGAGCGGATCTCCGTCTCCTTCACGCCGACCCTCGCGCCGATGCCCCGCGGCATCCTCGCCACGTGCAGCGCGTCCGCCCGGGACGGGGTGACCGGCGAGGCCGTGCGCGCCGCCTACGAGAAGGCCTACGCCGACGAGCCGTTCGTCCACCTGCTCCCCGAGGGACAGTGGCCCGCCACGGCGTCCGTCTACGGTTCCAACGCCGTTCAGGTGCAGGTCGCGTACGACGCGGCGGTGGGCCGCATCATCGCGATCAGCGCCATCGACAACCTGACCAAGGGCACCGCGGGCGGTGCCGTACAGAGCATGAACATCGCCCTGGGTCTCGACGAGACCACCGGGCTTTCCACGATCGGAGTCGCACCGTGAGTGTCACGGCAGCCAAGGGATTCCAGGCGGCGGGCATCGCCGCCGGGATCAAGGAGAACGGCAACCCCGACCTGGCCCTCGTGGTCAACAACGGGCCGCGCCGTGCCGCCGCGGGCGTCTTCACCTCCAACCGTGTGAAGGCCGCGCCGGTGCTCTGGTCCGAGCAGGTCCTCAGGAGCGGCCAGGTGACGGCCGTGGTCCTCAACTCCGGCGGCGCCAACGCCTGCACCGGCCCCAAGGGCTTCCAGGACACGCACACGACCGCCGAGAAGGCGGCCGAGGTGCTCGGCCGGGGTGCCATCGAGATCGCCGTCTGCTCCACCGGCCTCATCGGCGTCCTGCTGCCCATGGACAAGCTGCTCCCGGGCGTCGAGACGGCCGCGGCTCAGCTCTCCGAGCACGGCGGCGAGAAGGCCGCCATCGCCATCAAGACCACCGACACCGTCCACAAGACGTCGGTGGCGACCAGGGACGGCTGGACCGTCGGCGGCATGGCCAAGGGCGCGGGCATGCTCGCGCCGGGTCTGGCCACCATGCTGGTCGTCCTCACCACCGACGCCGATCTCGACGACGAGGTGCTGGACCGGGCGCTTCGCGCGGCCACGAAGGTCACCTTCGACCGCGTCGACTCCGACGGCTGCATGTCCACCAACGACACGGTGCTGCTGCTCGCCTCCGGCTCCTCCGGCATCACCCCGGAGTACGCCGAGTTCGCCGAGGCCGTGCGCCAGGTCTGCGACGACCTCGGCCAGCAGCTGATCCGGGACGCCGAGGGCGCCAGCAAGGACATCAGGGTCGAGGTGATCAACGCCGCGTCCGAGGACGACGCCGTCGAGGTGGGCCGCTCCATCGCCCGGAACAACCTCCTCAAGTGCGCGATCCACGGCGAGGACCCCAACTGGGGCCGCGTCCTGTCCGCGATCGGCACGACGAAGGCCGCCTTCGAGCCGGACCAGCTGAACGTCGCCATCAACGGCGTCTGGGTGTGCAAGAACGGCGGTGTCGGGGAGGACCGTGAGCTGGTCGACATGCGCTACCGCGAGGTGCACATCGTCGCCGACCTCGCGGCCGGTTCCGGGACCGCCACCATCTGGACCAACGACCTCACCGCCGACTACGTCCACGAGAACAGCGCCTACTCCTCATGAGCACTGGACCGACGCGTAAGCACACCGCCCTGCCCAAGGCCCAGATCCTCATCGAGGCGCTGCCCTGGCTGACCCGGCACCACGGCAAGATCGTCGTCATCAAGTTCGGCGGCAACGCCATGGTGAACGAGGAGCTGAAGGGCGCCTTCGCCCAGGACGTCGTCTTCCTGCGGCACGCCGGCCTCAGGCCGGTCGTGGTGCACGGCGGCGGCCCCCAGATCAGCGCCGCCCTCGACCGGCACGGCATCGTCAGCGAGTTCAAGGCGGGCCTCAGGGTCACCACCGAGGACGCCATGGACGTCGTACGGATGGTGCTGGCCGGGCAGGTGCAGCGCGAGCTGGTCGGGCTGCTCAACCAGCACGGCCCGCTCGCCGTGGGCCTGACGGGCGAGGACGCCCACACCATCACCGCCACCAAGCACCGGCCCGAGATCGACGGGGAACCGGTCGACATCGGGCGGGTCGGCGAGATCACCGCGATCGACACCGGCGCGATCGAGGCGCTGCTGGCCGACGGCCGCATCCCGGTCGTGTCGTCGATCGCCCGATCCCAGGACGACGGACATGTCTACAACGTCAATGCTGATACGGCGGCTGCGGCACTCGCTGCGGCACTGGGGGCCGAGACCCTCATGGTCCTCACCGACGTCGAGGGCCTCTACGAGGACTGGCCGAACTCCGACGAGGTGATCAGCCGCCTCACCGCGTCCGAGCTGGAGAAACTGCTGCCGGATCTGTCCTTGGGCATGGTGCCGAAGATGGAGGGCTGCCTGCACGCCGTACGCAACGGCGTCACGACGGCCCGTGTCATCGACGGCCGGGTCCAGCACTCGATCCTGCTGGAGATCTTCACCGACGAGGGCATCGGCACCATGGTCGTGCCCGACGAAGCCGAGGGGGAGCAGTCATGACGGATACCGTGACCAACGCAGAGCTGACCGCGCGCTGGCAGGGCGCGCTCATGAACAACTACGGCACCCCCCGACTGCCCCTCGTGCGCGGCGAGGGCGCCAAGCTGTGGGACGCCGACGGCAAGCAGTACCTGGACCTCGTCGGCGGTATCGCGGTCAACGCGCTCGGCCACGCCCACCCGGCCGTCGTCGAGGCGGTCAGCCGGCAGATCGCCTCCCTCGGACACGTCTCCAATCTGTTCATCGCCGAGCCGCCCGTCGCCCTCGCCGAACGCCTCCTGCAGGTCTTCGGCCGGGACGGCAAGGTCTTCTTCTGCAACTCGGGCGCCGAGGCCAACGAAGGCGCCTTCAAGATCGGTCGGCTGACCGGGCGCACCCACATGGTGGCGACCACCGGCGGTTTCCACGGCCGCACCATGGGCGCCCTCGCGCTCACCGGCCAGCCCGGCAAGCAGGCGCCGTTCCTGCCGCTGCCCGGCGACGTCACCCATGTGCCCTACGGCGACGCCCAGGCGCTCGCCGCGGCGGTCACGGAGGAGACGGCGCTCGTCGTCATCGAGCCGATCCAGGGCGAGAACGGGGTCGTGGTGCCCCCCTCCGGGTACCTGAAGGCAGCTCGGGCGATCACCGCGGCCACCGGGGCGCTGCTCGTCCTGGACGAGGTGCAGACCGGCATCGGCCGTACCGGCAACTGGTTCGAGTACCAGGCCCACGAGGGCGTCCTGCCCGACGTCGTCACGCTCGCCAAGGGTCTCGGCGGCGGGCTGCCGCTCGGCGCCACCGTGGCCTTCGGGCGCGCCGCCGACCTGCTCCAGCCCGGCCAGCACGGTACGACCTTCGGCGGCAACCCGGTCGCGTGCGCCGCGGGGCTCGCCGTCCTCGACACCATCGCGGACGAGGGCCTGCTGGAGAACGTCAAGCGGCAGGGCGGCGCGCTGCGCGAGGGAATCGAGGCGCTCGACCACCCATTGATCGATTATGTCCGGGGCGCGGGCCTCCTCCTGGGTATCGTGCTCACCGGGCCGCTCGCACCGCAGGTGCAGCAGGCGGCCCAGGAGGCCGGGTTCCTGGTGAACGCGCCCGCTCCCGACGTCGTGCGGCTCATGCCGCCGCTGAACCTGAGCGACGACGAGACAGGCGCCTTCCTCCGGGCGCTGCCCGGCATCCTCGGTGCAGCGAGCCCGGCGAACGGGGACGGACGATCCGGAGAATGAGACGACGATGAGCCAGGCGCAGGACCACGAGCACGCGGCGGGCGCCGGGCCCGCCGTGCCGCAGACCCGCACCGCACGGCACCGCCGGATCGTGGACATCCTCAACCGGCAGCCGGTGCGGTCGCAGAGCCAGCTGGCGAAGCTCCTCGCCGACGACGGGCTGAGCGTGACCCAGGCGACGCTGTCGCGGGATCTCGACGAGCTGAACGCGGTCAAGATCCGCAACAACGAAGGCGACCTGATCTATGCGGTGCCGAGCGAGGGCGGCTTCCGCACGCCCCGGGCGCCGCTCGGGGAGTCGGCGAAGGAGGAGCGGATGCGGCGCCTGTCCCAGGAGCTGCTGATCTCCGCCGAGGCCTCCGCCAACCTCGTGGTCCTGCGGACCCCTCCGGGGGCCGCCCAGTTCCTCGCCTCCGCCATCGACCAGGCCGAGCTGCACGACATCCTCGGCACCATCGCGGGCGACGACACGCTGCTGCTGATCAGCCGGGATCCCAGCGGCGGGCAGGCCCTGGCGGACCACCTCCTGCGGCTGGCCCAGAACGGTCACTGACGGGCGCCGTCGGGGGGACAGGCGGAGAATGGGGATGTGATCTTCCGCCGCGAAGGCCGTGCAATCTCCTGGCGGGGGCGGACCGTATATGGAGGTATGCAAGGGATTCGGTTCCCGGTGGGCCGGCTCCCGGACGAGGCTCTGCTGTCCGGGCTGGCCACCGGTGATCCGGAGCTTGCGGCCACCTTTGTACGGAGGTTCCAGCACACGGTCTTCGGCGTCGCCATCGCCGTCACCGGGGACCCGCAGCTCGCCGAGGACATCGCCCAGCAGACATTCGAGCGCGCGTGGCGTCACGCCCAGATCTACGACCCGCGCCGTGGCTCGGTGGCGACCTGGCTGACGACCATCGCGCACAACCTCGCCGTGGACGCACTCCGTTCGCGGCGGAGCGAGCCGATGGCGCCGGAGGACCTCGACGTGCTCCTCGACGTCGTCAGCGAGACGCCCGAGCAGTGGGCGCTCGCCGACGAGGCCTCGGCCCGGCTGCGGGCCGCCGTGGCGGAACTGCCACGGGAACAGGGTCGTGCCCTGGTGATGGCGGGCATCTACGGAATGACGGCCCAGCAGATCGCCGACTGGGAGAAGATCCCGCTGGGAACCGCCAAGACGCGGATCAGAACCGCGATGGCAAAGCTGCGGAACACGCTCACGTCTCCGAAGCGAGGCGACCATGGCCAGTGACGTGACCTGCGAGAAGCTCCGGGAGAGCGGCGCCGAACTGGCACTCGGCGTGCTGTTCGGGCGTGAGCGGGCCGAAGCGGTCGAGCACCTGGAGCGGTGCGCGGACTGCCGGGAGTACGTCGGGCATCTGACGCTCGTCGGCGACCGGCTGCTCGGCCTGCTGCCGCCGGCCGAGCCGTCGAACGGGTTCGAGACCCGGGTGGCGCGCGGACTGACCCGCGCCGCCGGCGCGCCCGAGGGCCGCACGCACACGTCCCCGTGGGCAGCCGAGCACAAGGGCTTCCGCGGCCGCGCCCGGCGGGCCCGGCTGCGGCTGGCCTCCGCCGTGGCCGCGCTCGCCATCGCCTGCGGCTTCGCCGGCTGGGGGATCGGCACCGCCGTCGAGGCGATCACGGCCTCGTCGGCCCCCGCCGTCGAGACCGAGCCCGTGCTGGTCGGGGATCTGACCTCGGCGCACGGGACCGGGGAGCCGGCCGGCGAGGTCTACGCCAACCCCGGGCCCCCCGGCTGGCTCTTCATGACCGTCGACCTCAACGGCACCCACGCCTCGTACACCGGCAAGGCCACGTGTCTCCTGGAGCATGCGGACGGCACCACCACCCGCGTCGGTGACTTCACCCTGCGCGACGGTCAGGGCCACTGGGGCGCGGCGACGCCCATCGAGCTCACGAAGGTCAAGGGCGCCCGCCTGACGGCGCCCGACGGCACCGTCCTGGCCACGGCCGACCTGCGCGTCGGCCAGGTTCAGGCCCCCGAGGGGGAGTGAACCCGGCCCACTCCGGGACGGCCTCAGGCGCGCGCGGTGTGGCGCCGATGGCCGGGCACCGCCGCGTCGAGGGCGGCGGCCAGCTCGCCGACGGTGGGCCGGGACGTCGGGTCGGCGCGCAGACACCCGTCGACGACGGCGGCGAGAGCGGCCGGCAGCCGCCGCCGGGACGTGATGGGCGGGGCGCTGCGCTCCAGCTGCGGACAGTGGTCCGCCCGCTGCCCCTCGCAGGACTCGTCCACGGCCCCGCCGGCGAACGGCCTGTCACCGCAGGCGAGTTCGTACAGCGTGATGCCGATGCCCCACACGTCGGCCGCGGCCGTCAGCGGCCCGCCGCGGGCCTGCTCCGGAGCCAGGTAGCCGAACGTGCCCAGGCCCGCGGGCGCGCCGCCGGGCGGCCGTGCGACGCTCAGGTCCAGCACCTTCGCATGGCCGCAGTCCACCACCACGTTGGACGGCTTGAGGTCCAGGTGCAGCAGGCCCTGTCCGTGCAGGTAGTGGACCGCGGAACACAGCTGCACCCCGAGGAGCGCCACGTCGGCGGCGGCCGGCCGCCGCGGCAGCCGGCCGATCAGGTGGGACAGCGTCTCACCGGTCAGTGTCTCCAGGACGACGAGCGGCTCGGGCGACTCGAACGTCTCGTAGGCGCGCACCAGGTGGGGGTGGCTGAACGCACACAGCCACCGGCCCTCCCGCAGCAGCCGCGCCCGCAGCCGATCCTCGCCCAGCCGGTCGGGACGTACCGTCTTGATCACACAACGGCAGGCCCGCGCCTCGCTCCAGGCGTCGTAGACGTCGAGCCAGCCGGTGCGCGTCAGGTGTTCCAGGACCTCGTAGCCCGGGGCCGGTCTCGCGCCCGGTGCGAGGGGCGGCGGGGCGGAGTCGCTCATGACAGGACGCTCCCCTCCGGCGCGTGCAGCCGGTGGAGCCGGGCGTACCTGCCGCCGCGCCGCAGCAGGTCGTCGTGGGTGCCCTGCTCGACGACCCGGCCGCCGTCCAGCACCACGATGTGCGTGGCGTCGCGGACGGTCAGCAGGTTGTGGGAGATGACGACGGTCGTCCGCCCGGCCATGAGCCGGCGCAGCGGGTCCATGATCCGCCGGCCGGACCGGACGTCCAGCCCCGTGGTCGGCTCGTCCAGCAGCAGCACGGGTGCGTCCCTGATCATCGCGCGGGCGATCGCCAGGCGCTGGCGCTGTCCGCCGGAGAGCGTCCGGCCGCGCTGGCCGACCAGCGTGTCGTAGCCGTCCGGGAGCGCCTCGATGAACTCGTGGGCGTCCGCGGCGCGCGCCGCCGCCACGATGTCCGCCTCCGTCGCCTCCGGACGGCCGTAGGCGATGTTCTCCCGCACGGTGCCGTGGAAGACGAGTGTCTCCTGCAGCACCACCGCGACGCTCTCCCGTACGTCGGCCAGGCGCAGCGAGCGCAGATCGGTCCCGTCGAGGCGGACCGCTCCCCGGTCGGGGTCGTAGAAGCGCAACTGCAGTTTCGCGACCGTGGACTTGCCGGCCCCGCTGGCTCCGACCAGCGCCAGTGTCTCGCCGGGTGCCACATGGAAGGACACGTCGGACAGTGCCCAGGACGGGATGCCCGGATACCGGAACCAGACGCCGTCGAACTCCAGGTCACCGTGGGCCCGGCCGATCGGCCGGGCGCCCGCGGCATCGGTCACCTGCGGCCGCTGGTCCAGCAGCTCGATGATCCGTTCCGCCGAGGCGGACGCCGCGTAGAAGGTGGTGCCGAGGCGGGACAGGCTGCGGACCGGGCCGTAGAGCTTGCCGATCAGCGCCAGGAAGACCAGCAGCCCGCCCAGGGTGAGCTGGCCCTGGGCCAGCTTCCAGGTGCCCAGGCCCATGACCGCGAGCCCGCCGGCCACCTCGATGACGTCGACGAGGGGTCCGTACGCGCCACGGATCCGTGCCGAGACCATCGCCGCCCGGAACCTGCCGATGTTCTCCCGCTCGAACCGCTGCTCCTCCCAGTCCTGACGGTTGTACGCCTGCACCAGCGCGACGTTGCCCAGCGTCTCCTCGGCGATCGCGCTGATCGAGCCGCTACGGCGCCTGCGCTCCCGCGACGCCGCCTTGATCAGCTTGGAGAAGTGCCGGGCCGTCCCCCAGAACAGCGGCACGATGACGAGGGCGAGGAGGGTGAGATCCCACTGCAGGTAGAGCAGCAGGCCGAGGAACACGCCCAGGCTGATCACGTAGTAGAGGGCGTCCGCGACGCCGGAGAGCAGGAACGTCTCGACCGCGTCGACGTCGCCCGTGACGCGCGAGAGCACGTCCCCGAGCCGCCGGCGCTCGAAGAATCCGAGCGACAGCCCTTGGACGTGCCGGAACACATCGGAGCGAAGGGTGAGCAGGAAGCGTTCGCCGACCCAGGTGGACGTCACGTCGTCGGCGTAGGCGAGCACGCCGGAACCGACGATGAGTCCCAGATAGGTCGGCGCGATCCACAGGAGCGGCCGGAGATCACGGGGGACGAGGACGTCGTCCACGACGATCTTGAACAGCCAGATCTCCGCGGCGTCGACGGCGGGGCCGATCAGGCTGAAGAACACGATGGGCACGAGCCAGCGCCGGCCACCGCGGGTGTACGGCCAGAACCGCCGGAACACCTCACGCGGGGGCACCGGAGGTGCGGCCGGCACCACGGCGTCGGACGTCTCGCCCACCGACAGTAGCCGCCGCAGGACATGCGCCATGGCATCCGTTCCTCGGGCATCGGCGAAGCGGACCGGGTCCTCACGAATCCGGTCCGCCAAGCCTCCGTGTCCGATCAGTAGCCGCCGTGACCGCCGTGACCGCCGTGGCCGCCGTGGCCGCCGTGGCCGCCGTGGTCACCGTGGCCGCCGTGGTCGTGACGGCCGCCGTGGTCGCCATGGCCGTGACGGTCGCCGTGCCCCGAATTACCGTGGCCCGACGAGTCGCCACCGTGGTCGTGGCGCTTTGCCGGCATGAGACTGCTGAAGATGGCCATATGCGTTCCTCCTGAAACTTGTCCCACAGGGGATACGTCCCAACGCGGAAGTTGGATGGCGTAATAGGGACAACTTGGTAGAAACGTCAAAAATTCCTTCTTCCCGGGAGCGATGTTCAGCCGAGTCGCGCCGCCAGCCCCCCGGTGCACCGCACCTCGTCACCCGCCGTGATCAGCAGTGCCTCCACGTCCGGCAGCGACTCGAGCCACGCCAGCCCCGCCCGCGACCCCATCGCGAACGCAGCCGTGGCCCAGCAGTCCACCCACGTCAGCCGGGGCCCCACCACGGTCACCGCGACCAGGTCCGTCACCGCGGACCTGCCGGTACGCGGATCCACGATGTGGTCGCCCCGCTCCGCCGTGCCGGACGTCGCCACCGACAGCTCGTCCACTCCGGCCGCCGAGATCACCGCCGCCAGCCCACCAGGGCGGAGCGGATCCGACACCCCGACCCGCCACGGCCGCTGCGGCTCCGGCGCGCCCAGCATCTGGACGTCACCGCCCCCGTTCACGCTGACCCCGCACACCCCGTCCACCGCCGCCAGCAGCCGCGCCGCCCGCTCCGCCGACCAGCCCTTGACGATCCCGGTCGGATCCAGCGACCCGCGGTACCGGGTGCTGAACCACCCGTCACTCACCCGCTCCGCCTCGGCCGCCAGCTCCAGCACCTCGGCCACCTCGGGAGCGCACTGCGCCACGGTCAGCTCACCCCGGACCAGGCGCGACACCTCGCTGTCCTCGCGGTAGGTGGAGAAGAGCGCGTCGACCCGGTGCAGGCTCGCGACCGCCTCGTCCAAGGCCTGCCGTACCGCACCGGATTCCCCGCCGCGGACGTCGAAGGAGAAGACGGTCCCCATGACCTCCTCCGCATGACGCACCGCTGCGGGAGCTTCGGCCGACTCGGCCACCGCGTCAGCCACCGGCCTGGTCGAGCGCCGACTGCAGCGACTGCTTGTAGCCGGTGCTGGTGTAGGTGGCTCCGGAGACGGAGTCGATGTTCGCGGTCCCGGCCGCCACGGCCTCCTGGTTGAGCTTGGGCACGGAGAGCTGGGTCTTCTGGTCGCTGAGTCCGCCCTTGGGCGCCTGGACCGCGTCCGCCTTGGTGATCTTCCCGTTGCTGACCGTGATCCGGACCTGGACCGTGCCGTACTGGGTCTGGACGGCCTTGCCGGTGACGGTACGGGCCTGTGCCGCGCCCGATCCGGCGGAGGAGCCGGAGGACGACCCGGAGGACGAGCCGGACGAAGACCCGGACGAAGACCCGGACGACCCCGAGGACGATCCGGACGACGACCCCGAGGACGCCTTCATCTTGTCCAGCGCCGACTGCAGCGACTTCTTGTACCCCGTGCTCGTGTACGTCGCCCCGGACACCGCGTCGATCTGCGCACTCTGCGCCGCCACGGCCTCCTGGTTGAGCTTGGGCACGGAGAGCTCGGTCTTCTGGTCGCTGAGCCCGCCCTTGGGCGCCTGCACCGCCTCCGCCTTGGTGATCTTGCCGCCCGCGACGGTCAGCCGTACCTGCACGGCCCCGTACTGGGTCTGCGCCGCGTCTCCGGTCACCGTGCCGGTCCCGGCGGCCTGCGCCCCGCCCTGCGGGGACTCCTGCGCCGCCGCCGTCTGCTGGGGCGCCGCGCCCGCCGCCGAAGCGGCCGCCGGATCCGAGGCGGGCTTCAGCGACAGCAGCAGCACGACACCGGACACGGTGGCGGCGGTGGCCAGCACGACGCGCCGAATGGGGTGGCTCTTCCTCATCGCTTTGCAGCTCCCGCTCACATCTCGAACGACTCGTGGTGGATACGGCGCGCGGGGACTCCCGCGCCGCGCAGTGCCTCGTACACAGACTGCGCGAACCCGGGCGGGCCGCACATGAAGACATCGTGGTGATCGATGTCCGGGATCTTCCGCTGGAGGTTCTCCGCCGAGATGTCCGGCCGCTCGCCCTCGGGGCTGTTGACCGCGTACATCAGCCGGGCACCGCGCTCCTCGGCGATCGCGGCCAGCTCGTCCCACAGGGCCAGGTCCTGGGTGGTGTTGGCCCGGTAGAGCAGGGTGATGTCACCGGCCGCGCCGGGCAGGGTCTCGAACAGCGCCCGCATCGGCGTGATGCCGACCCCGCCCGCGACCAGCAGCACCTTGCCCTTGCTGCGCCGCTGGGCGGTGAGCGCGCCGTACGGGCCCTCCGCCCACACCCGGGTGCCGGGCGTCAGTTCGCGCAGCCCGGAGCTGTGGTCCCCGATCGCCTTCACCGTGATCCGCAGCATGTCGGGGCGTGGCGCCGCCGACAGCGAGTACGGGTGCGAGCTGAACCGCATCCCGGGAGCGAGGAACCGCCAGCGGAAGAACTGGCCGGCCTCCGCGCCCATCCGGTGCAGCTTCCGGCCGCCGATCAGCACGGACACGATGCCCGGGGTCTCCTCGATGACCGCCTCCACCCGCATGCGGTGACGGAGGTTCAGCCGGATCGGGGTGAGGATCCGGTACCAGAGCACCAGCGCGGTGACGGTGCCGTAGAGCACGTACCAGAAGGTCTTGGCGGTCGGCTCGACCGCGAAGTCGTTGCCGGTGGTGATCTGGTGCCAGAACGTCAGGAACACGGCCGCGTACGTCAGCAGGTGGACGTGGTACCAGGTGTCGTACGGCAGCCGGCGCCGGACCGGGCCGATCGACGTCAGGCCGATGACCACGAACAGGCCCGTGCCGATGGCGGCCTTGCCCATGTCCGGCAGTTGGTTGATGGAGTCGATGGTCTGCTGGACGATGTCGCCGAGCGACTTGCCGGCCTGGAGCGCGTACCCCCACATGGTGAGGAAGACGTGCGCGACGATCAGGCAGAGCGTGTACCGGCCGCTCATCGCGTGCCAGCGGGCCACCCGGTCGGAGCCGACGCGCCGTTCCAGCGCCGGTACGCGCGCCATCTGCAGCACGACCAGCGCCATCAGGTAGCCGGCCAGCAGGCCGGTGATGCGGCCCGCGTTCAGGATCCTGCCGTTGTCGTCGGCGATGGACGGTGTGTTGTGCCACCAGAGCCACAGCACGGCCGCCGCACCGGCCCACACCGCGAGAAGCAGCGGTACGGCCGGTGAGCGGCGCGGGCGGATGCGGCGCATCGTCTGGCGGCGGGCGGCACGTCCGCCTGCGAGCGTGGTGGTCACGGTTCCTCCGTGGGGACTTGACCCTTGGCCCACAGATACGTGCCGCATGCGCTGAGTGTTCAGAGGCCCGCGGAGTCGAGGGCCGACTGGAGTGACTGGCGGTAACCCTCGCTGGTGTACGTGGCTCCCGAGACCGTGTCGATCTGCGCGCTCTGGGCGGCCAGCGCCTCGCGCCGCAGCTGCGGCAGGGCGTAGTTGTTGATCTCCTGGTCGCGCGGGTTGTCCTGCGGATAGCTGACCGCCGTCACGTCCGTGAGCTTGCCGCTCTCGATCGCCACCCGCACCCGGACCGGGCCCCACCGGGTCTGGACGGTGTCGCCGGTGACGCTCTTGGTCCCCGAGCTGGAACCGGCCCCCGGGCCGGAACTGCTCGACATCGTGGGTGACTTGGTGCCCGCCGTCGCCAGGGTGGGGCTCGTGTGCGGCTTCAGCGACAGCAGCAGCACCATCCCGGAGACGGTGGCGGCACTCGCCAGCACGATGCGGCGGAGGGGACGGTTCTTGTTCAACGCGTGCACGCGGGCCTCACAGCTCTCACAGTTCGAACGACTCGTGGTGGATACGACGGTCCGGGACCCCGGCCGCCCGCAGCGCGCCGTACACGTCCTGGGCGAAGCCGTGCGGGCCGCAGATGTACACGTCGTGGCCCGCCAGCCCGGGGAAGGTCGCGCGCAGCGACTCCGCCGTGATGCCCGGCCGCTCCCCGCGCGGCCCGTTGAGCGCGTACAGCACCTGCGCGCCCCGCCGGCGGGCGATCGCCTCCAGCTCGCCGCCCAGCGCCAGATCCTCGGCACCGCGCGCCCGGTAGAGCAGGGTGACCTCGCCGGGCAGCGTCTCGAACAACGCCCGCAGCGGGGTGATGCCGACCCCGGCCGCGATCAGCAGGGACCGCTGCCCGGTGGCCCGGTCGGCGGTCAGGGAGCCGTACGGGCCCTCCGCCCACACCCGGGTGCCCGGCCGCAGCAGCGCGACGGCCGCGCTGTGGTCGCCGAGCGCCTTCACCGTGATCCGCAGCCGGTCCGGACGCGGCGGCGCCGACAGGGAGTACGGAGTCGACGTCCAGCCCATGCCCTCGGCGAGGAACCGCCAGCGGAGGAACTGACCCGGCCGCGCACCCAGCTCGTCCAGGTGCCGCCCGTGCACGACGACCGAGTACACCCCCGGCGCCTCCTTGTGCACCGACTCCACCCGCAGCCGGTGCCGCCGGTTGAGGCGGACCGGGGCGAGGACGCGGAACCACAGCACCAGGGCCGCCACCCCGAGGTACAGCGCGTACCAGAAGACGGTGGCCACCGGCTTGCCGTTGAACTGCTCGCCCAGCGCCAGCTGGTGCCCGAAGGCGAGGAAGACGGCCGCGTAGGTGAGGAGGTGGACGTAGTACCAGAACTCGTAGCTGGTGCGGCGGCGCGCGGCGCGCACCGAGGTGACGCCGACCGCGAGGAGGATCACCGTGCCTGCGGTGGCCTTGAGCATCTCCGGGTAGTCCAGCACGACGGTGACCGCCTCGTGCCACAGCGAGGCCCGGTCCTGGGCGGCGTACCCGGCCAGGATCAGCGCGATGTGCGCGACGAGCAGGCAGACGGTGTACCGGCCGGCCATCGCGTGCCAGCGCGCCACCCGGTCGGAGCCGATCCGCACCTCCAGCAGCGGCACCCGCGCCATCAGGCCGACCAGCACCGCGCAGGCGTACCCGCACAGCAGCCCGGCGATCCGCCCGGCCCCGGTCAGCCAGCCCGCCGTACCGACCACGGCGCCCGTGTCCGCCCACCAGAGCGCGACCACGGCCGCCGCACCCGCCCACAGCAGGGCAAGGACGGGCCCCACGGGGGAGCGCCGTGCGGTCAGGGGCAGGGGCGGGGCCGCCCGCCCCGCGTCCACGGTGGTCATGAATGGTCGTCCCTTCGTCCGTCGTGCCAGGCCACTGTGCGGTCCGAAGCTCTGAGGGACCTCTGAGCGGGCGCCGTACCCAGCCGACTCAGAGGAAACTCAGAGCCGCCCGGGCGGCCGGCCGCCCCGCGCACGAGCGATGCTGGTAGACGCGATGAACACCACCCGCTCCGGCCGCCCCGCCCTCACCCGACCCGACGGCACCCCGCTGCGCGTCCTCGTCGTCGACGACGACCCCGACCTCGCGGAGGTGCTGACCGGCGCCCTGCGCTACGAGGGCTGGGAGGTGCGTGCGGCCGGCGACGGCGCCTCGGCGGTCACCGCCGCGCGCGATCTGCTGCCCGACGCCGTCGTCCTGGACGTGATGCTCCCGGACACCGACGGCTTCGCCGTGCTGCGCCGCCTGCACGAGGTGAAGCCGGACGTCTGTGTGCTCTTCCTCACCGCCCGGGACGCGGTCGAGGACCGCATCGCCGGCATCACGGCGGGCGGTGACGACTACGTCACCAAGCCCTTCAGCCTGGAGGAGGTCGTCGCCCGGCTGCGCGGACTGCTGCGCCGCGCCGGCATGGCCCGCCAGTTGGACGAGGGGCCGCGGCTGACCGTGGGCGACCTGGTCATGGACGAGGAGGCCCGCGAGGTGACCCGGAACGGCGAGCTGATCGAACTGTCGCCGACCGAGTTCGAGCTCCTCCGCTTCCTGATGCGCAACCCGCGCCGGGTGCTGAGCAAGGCGCAGATCCTCGACCGGGTGTGGTCGTACGACTTCGGCGGCCGGGCCCATGTGGTCGAGCTGTACATCTCCTACCTGCGCAAGAAGGTGGACGCGGGCCGCGAACCCATGATCCACACGGTCCGCGGCGCGGGCTACGTCCTGAAGCCGGTGTCCCGGTGAGGCCCGTACGACGCCTGCCCCGGCCCCGCACCCTGCGCGCCCGGCTCACCTTCGCCCTGGTCATCCTGCTCGCGGTGAGCTGCGCGGCCGTGGGACTCGCCGCCGTCTTCGAGCTGAACGGCTTCCTCACCCAGCGTCTCGACGAGCAGCTCACCCAGGTCGGCACCCGGTTCCCGGAGAGCCTGGAGCACAACCGCCTGGGGCCGAACGGCCGGGTGCCCGACGATCACGACGGCGACGAGCAGGGCGACACCCGCCGCCTGGCCACCGGCACCTTCGGTGCCCGTCTGCTGAACGGTGAGGTCACCAACAAGGGCCTCATCCGCTCCGGCGACCCGTCCGCGGACCTGGGCGTGAACCTCACCGCCAGGGACCGGAAGGCCCTGGCCGCCGTGCCGGCCGACGGCAGACCGCACACCGTCGAACTCTCCGCCCTGGACGACTACCGGGTCGTCGCCGTCCCGGGCCGGGACGGCGACATCCTGGTCGTCGGCCTGCCGCTGGAGCCCGTCCAGTCCGCCGTCCACCGTCTGGAACTGGTGGCCGGCATCGTCTTCGGCCTCGCCCTGGTGGCGACCGGCGTGGCCGGGGCCTTCTGGGTCCGCTGGTCGCTGCGCCCGCTCAGCAGGGTCGCGGCGACCGCCACCCGGGTCAGCGAACTGCCGCTCGCCAGCGGCGAGGTGGCCCTGCCGCCCCGGGCCCCGGCCGCCGACTCCGGCAGCGAGGTCGGCCGGGTCGGGGCCGCCTTCAACCGCATGCTGGGCCATGTCGAGGACGCCCTGACCAAACGCCACGCCAGCGAGGAGCGACTGCGCCGCTTCGCCGCCGACGCCAGCCACGAGCTGCGCACCCCGGTCGCCTCGGTCCGCGGCCACGCCGAGCTGGCCCTGCTGCACCCGGGGCCGGTCCCACCGGAGGTGACCCGCGCCCTGGAGCGCATCGCCGCCGAGTCCTCCCGCATGGGCGAGATGGTCGACGACCTGCTCCTGCTGGCCCGCCTCGACGCGGGCCGCCCGCTGGAGCGCCGCCCCGTCGACCTGACCCACCTGGTCCTGGACGCGGTGACGGACGCCCGGGCCGTCGGCCCCGACCACCGCTGGACCCTGGACCTCCCGGAGGAACCGGTCACGGTCACGGGCGACACCCACCGCCTCCAACAGGTGTTGGCCAACCTGTTGGCCAACGCGCGTGTGCACACACCCGTTGGCACCAAGGTGACGGTGACCCTCGAAACCGAGGAGGGCTCGGCCCGCCTCTCGGTCCACGACGACGGCCCCGGCGTCCCCGGGGAAGTTCAGCCAGGCGTCTTCGAACGCTTCACCCGCGCGGAACACCGCCGCCGCCAGGACGCCCCCGGCGGCGGCGCGGGCCTCGGTCTGTCGATCGTGGCGGCGGTGGTGGAGGCGCACGGGGGGAGCGTCGGGCTGGAGAGCAGGCCGGGGACGACGACGTTCACCGTACGGCTGCCCCTGGGCGAGGTCAGTAACGGGTGATGGCCGTGGCACCGTCCGTGGTGCCGATCGCGACATGCGGCTTCCTGTCGGGGTCCGCCCACTTCAGGATCCGCTGCATCGCATCCTCGGGTACGGACACGCAACCCGCGGTGGCCGCCTTCCCGTTGACGTGCAGGAAGATGCCGGCCCCCCGCCCCCGCACCGGCCCGTCGTAGTTGAACCCGATGACGAGCCCGTACGCGTACTGCGTCCCGTAGGAGCTGAGCTGCTCGGACTCCGAGGCCCGGCAGTCGGCCGGGAGCGGATCCACCCAGCGGTTGTACTCGGTGGAGTCGACGTCCTCGCACCACCAGGAACTCTCCTTCACCGCCCGGTACTCGACCCGGGTCCCGCTCGGTGCCTCCTTGATGCCGAAGGCGAACGGAAGGCGGTACAGCCCCGTCGGGGTGGTGTTCGTCCCCTGCGTCCGGGACTGCCCCTCCACCAGGCCCTTCGCCCCGAACCGCGCAGGCGCGGACCCGGCCTGCACCCACTGGCCGTCCCGCAGGTCCCACCAGGTGACCGTGCCGGACGTCGCGTCGGTGTCCGGTGCCTGAGCGGTGATCAGCTGGGTGCCGCCCCCGGTGTCCGCCATCTGTGAGGGCAACGGCACCGGCTCCGGCCCGGGCATGAAGCCGAGCACGCAGACGGACGCGGACACGAGGGCGACGACGACACGGGGGCGCATGGCTCAGACGGTAGACGGCGGGAGCGGCAACGGCAGTCCGGGTAGTCCGTCCAGGCTTGTCGCGATGTGCTCCTTCTTGGTGAAGTAGGCGCTCAGCGAGTCGTCGTCCTCGCGGGCGAACCGCTTGGCGTGCAGATCGCGGTCCTCCTCGTAGGCCATGTGGGGGACGGCGTATCCGCAGCTGTCCCGCACCAGTTCGGCGTGGACGACGATGACCGCGCGCAGGCCGTGCAGGCTCGGGTCGATGTCCGGGAAGCGGGCGACCAGTTCCCTGAACCGCGGGTCGTCCCGCAAGACCGCCTCGCCCCGGCCGTGCACCCGCACGATGTTCGGCGGGCCCTGGAAGGCGCACCACATGAGGGTGATGCGCCCGTTCTCCCGCAGGTGCGCGACGGTCTCGGCGTTGGACCCGGCGAAGTCGAGGTACGCCAGCGTGAGTTCGTCCAGCACCACGAACGAGCCCTTGAGGCCCTTGGGGGAGAGGTTGACCGTGCCGTCGCCGGAGAGCGGCGCGGTCGCCGTGAAGAAGATCGGCTGCTCCTCGATGAACGTCCGGAGCCTTCCGTCTATGCGCTCATAGATCTTTCCCATGTCTAACGATTATCGACGGAAGTCGTTCGGCCGTCTAAGGAATTGCCGGATCCGCCCGGTTGGATCCGCTCGACCGGATCCGCCCGGCCGGATCCACCGCGGCCGCCCCGGCCGGCGCTGTCCAACGGGGCGGCCACTGCTGCCTGTCACCTCACTTGGTGAGCGTGCAGGCGGCCAGCGCGTCCAGGCCGGTCGGCTTGGCCGAGGTGCGGCCGATGGAGATGGCGATGCGGTCGATGGTCGAGACCCGCTTGTCCTTCAGTGGGCCGAGGATCGCGTTGTTGACGAAGTTCGGCCCGCCCTGGCCCACCGTGTTCTTCAGCCGCGTGTCGGCCTCCTGGACCTGCGTCTGCAGCAGGGCCAGGTTGCGGTCGACCTCGGCCTTCGCGGAAGCCGGGACGGCCGGCAGTCTGGAGGCCACGTCCGGGCAGGTGATCGTGCCCGCCGCGGTGCTTCCGCCCGCCGCGGCCCCGCCGCCCGACTCCTGGCCGGCCGCGGTGCCCGGGGCCGCGGAGGCGGACGCCCGGCCGCCGCCCGCGTTCGCGCCACCACCTCCGACCCCGCCCGCGGTCAGGGTGCAGGGCGCCAGCGCGTCCAGCCCCGTCGGCTTGGTGCCCTTGCGGCCGATGGAGATGGCGATGCGGTCGATGCTGGAGACGCGCTTGTCCTTGAGGGGGCCGAGGATCGCGTTGTTGACGAAATTGGGCCCGCCCTGGCCCACGGTGTTCTTCAGCCGCGTGTCGGCCTCCTGGATCTGGGTCTGGAGGAGGGCGAGGTTGCGGTCGACCTCGGCCTGGGCGGAGGCCGGAATCGCGGGCAGCTTCGACTTCACGTCGGGGCAGGTGATGGTGCCGGGGTCCGCCAGCGTGCGCGCGCTCTGGGCGGTGCCGCTCTTGGACGGCTGCCCGGCGAGGGCGGAACCGGCGATCACCGCGCCGGAGAGCACAACGGCGGCAGCGCCGCCGATGATCGCCACGCGACGCTTGTTGTACTTCGGGAGTGCCCTGGACATGCGACTGCCTCACTTGGGTCAGGAGTGGGTTGTGATCAACGTGGCGCCGGCGTTCGGTGGGAAGTACGAGAAAGCGGTTGCCATTGTTCAGGTGGTCCGGGAATTGACGAATCATGCAGAGCTCTGCATACTCATGCATGTCAGCAAGTGCAGTGTGAGGAGAAACCCGTGACCGAGCGCGTCGTACTCGCCTATTCGGGCGGTCTGGACACCTCCGTCGCCATCGGCTGGATCGCCGAGGAGACGGGCGCCGAGGTCATCGCCGTCGCGGTGGACGTCGGCCAGGGCGGCGAGGACCTGGACGTCATCCGCAAGCGCGCCCTCGCCTGCGGTGCTGTCGAGGCCGAGGTCGCGGACGCCAGGGACGAGTTCGCCGAGGAGTACTGCCTCCCGGCGATCAAGGCCAACGCCCTCTACATGGACCGCTACCCGCTGGTCTCCGCACTGTCCAGGCCGACGATCGTCAAGCACCTCGTCGCCGCCGCCGAGAAGCACGGCGCCACCACGGTCGCCCACGGCTGCACCGGCAAGGGCAACGACCAGGTCCGCTTCGAGGCCGGCATCGTCGCCCTCGCCCCCGACCTGAAGTGCATCGCCCCGGTCCGCGACTACGCGATGACCCGGGACAAGGCGATCGCTTTCTGCGAGGAGAAGCAGCTCCCGATCGCCACCACCAAGAAGTCCCCGTACTCCATCGACCAGAACGTCTTCGGGCGCGCGGTCGAGACGGGCTTCCTGGAGGACATCTGGAACGCGCCGATCGAGGACATCTACGAGTACACGCAGAACCCGGCCGTGGTCCGCGACGCCGACGAGGTGATCATCACCTTCAAGGAGGGCGTCCCCGTGGCCGTCGACGGCAAGCCGGTCACCGTCCTGCAAGCCATCCAGCAGCTCAACGAGCGTGCCGGCGCCCAGGGCATCGGCCGGATCGACATGGTCGAGGACCGCCTCGTCGGCATCAAGTCCCGCGAGGTGTACGAGGCACCCGGCGCGATCGCCCTGATCACCGCCCACCAGGAGCTGGAGAACATCACCGTCGAGCGCGAGCTGGCCCGCTACAAGCGGCAGGTCGAGCAGCGCTGGGGCGAGCTGGTCTACGACGGCCAGTGGTTCTCCCCGCTCAAGCGCGCCCTGGAAGGCTTCATCAACGAGGCCAACCAGCACGTCTCCGGCGACATCCGGATGACCCTGCACGGCGGCCGCGCGGTCGTCACCGGCCGGCGCTCGGACTCGTCGCTGTACGACTTCAACCTCGCCACCTACGACACCGGCGACACCTTCGACCAGTCGGCGGCCAAGGGCTTCATCGACATCTACAGCCTGTCGTCGAAGATCGCGGCACGGCGTGATCTCGCAGGCGGAGCCTGACGCCGACCTGGCCTGAGTACGGTTCGGACATCCACACCTTCTCGAGGAGCAGCGCAAGTGAGCAGCAACAGCGGTGACGTACGCCTCTGGGGCGGCCGTTTCGCCGACGGTCCCGCCGAGGCCCTGGCGAAGCTGTCCGCGTCCGTCCACTTCGACTGGCGGCTCGCGCCCTACGACATCGCCGGTTCACGCGCCCACGCACGTGTGCTGCACAAGGCGGGGCTGCTCTCCGAGGACGAGCTGACCCGCATGATCGCCGGGCTCGACCAGCTGGAGGCGGACGTCGCGAACGGCTCCTTCGTGGGCACCATCGCCGACGAGGACGTCCACACCGCCCTGGAGCGTGGCCTGCTGGAGCGCCTCGGCCCCGACCTCGGCGGCAAGCTGCGCGCCGGCCGGTCCAGGAACGACCAGGTCGCCACCCTCTTCCGGATGTACCTGCGGGACCACGCCCGGATCATCGGCGGCCTGATCGCCGACCTCCAGGACGCGCTGATCGGCCTCGCCGAGGCCCACCCGGACGTAGCCATGCCCGGCCGCACCCACCTTCAGCACGCCCAGCCGGTGCTCTTCGCCCACCATGTCCTGGCCCACGTCCAGTCCCTCTCCCGGGACGCCGAGCGGCTGCGCCAGTGGGACGAGCGGACGGCCGTGTCGCCGTACGGCTCCGGCGCCCTCGCGGGCTCCTCCCTCGGCCTGGACCCGGAGGCGGTCGCCGAGGACCTCGGCTTCGAGCACGGCAGCGTCGGCAACTCCATCGACGGAACGGCCTCCCGTGACTTCGTCGCCGAGTTCGCCTTCATCACCGCGATGATCGGCGTGAACCTCTCCCGGATCTCCGAGGAGATCATCATCTGGAACACGAAGGAGTTCTCCTTCGTGACCCTGCACGACGCGTTCTCCACGGGCTCGTCGATCATGCCGCAGAAGAAGAACCCGGACATCGCCGAGCTGGCGCGCGGCAAGTCGGGCCGCCTGATCGGCAACCTGACCGGTCTCATGGCCACGCTCAAGGCCCTGCCGCTCGCCTACAACCGCGACCTCCAGGAGGACAAGGAGCCGGTCTTCGACTCCTGCGACCAGCTGGAGGTCCTGCTCCCCGCCTTCACCGGCATGATCGCCACCCTCACGGTCAACCGCGAGCGCATGGAGGAGCTGGCCCCGGCCGGCTTCTCGCTCGCCACCGACATCGCCGAGTGGCTGGTCAAGCAGGGCGTGCCGTTCCGCGTGGCCCACGAGGTCGCGGGGGAGTGCGTGAAGGTCGCGGAGGCCGACGGCAAGGAGCTGGACGAGCTGACCGACGAGCAGTTCGCGAAGATCTCCGCCCATCTGACCCCCGAGGTCCGCACGGTGCTCAACGTCCCCGGCGCCCTCGCCTCCCGCAACGGCCGCGGCGGTACGGCACCCAGCGCGGTCGCCGTCCAGCTCGCCGAGGTCAAGGCGGACGTGGCGGTACAGCACGTGTGGGCTACGGCCAAGCAGGCCTAGGACACGCGCACCGCAGCAGGCCGAAGGGCCCGGACGCTCGTCCGGGCCCTTCTCGCTGTCCGGACCGTGCGGTAACAGATGAGATTCGGCCAGTGGCCGAAACCTTGACCCGGCACTACTCGGAGGTAAGTATTCCGCTTATCGCGGTCGGCATTGCCGAACGCCGGTCGATCACAGCCAAGCATGAAAGGGACGTCATGCGCGCGAGACGTACTCGACGAACAGCCCGACTCCTCGCCGTCGCCGCGGTGGCCGCGCTGTGCACCCTCGGCCTCACGGCCCCAGCAGGCGCCGCCGACACTCCGCCACCCGGCGCCAACGACTGGTCCTGCAAACCGGACTCCGCCCACCCGCAGCCCGTGGTCCTGGTGAACGGCACGTTCAAGACCTCGTACGAGAACTGGCTGACCCTCTCGCCCGCGCTCGCGAACGCCGGTTACTGCGTCTTCTCCTTCGAGTACGGCGACCTGGAGACCGCCCCCATCCCCGACTCGGCGGCAGAACTGCGCGACTTCGTGAACGCCGTGCTCGGCGCGACCGGCGCCAAGAAGGTCGACATCGTCGGCCACAGCCAGGGCGGAATGATGCCCCGTTACTACGTGAAGTTCCTCGGCGGCGCCACCAAGGTCGACGACCTCGTGGGCATCGTTCCCTCCAATCACGGCACCTCCAACCCGCTCGCCCTCGTGGCAGGCGCCACCGTCTGCCCCTCCTGTGTCGACCAGACCGCCGGCTCCGACTTCCTGAAGAAGCTCAACTCCGACCCGGAGACCCCGGTCGGCCCCGACTACACGGCGATCGCCACCCGCTACGACGAGGTCGTGCTGCCGTACACCAGCGCCTTCCTCGACGGTCCGGCCTCCTACGTGACGAACGTGCTGCTCCAGGACCGCTGCCCGCTCGACACCACCGAGCACGACCAGGCGCCCAAGTCGCCGCTGGTCGAACAGTGGGTGCTCAACGCCCTGAACCGGAAGGGGCCGGCCGACCCGGCCTTCGTGCCACGCTGCGTCGGCGCGGGCTGAATCGAGGGGGCGCCGGTAGATTGGTGCGGGTTCCCGGTCCGTCGATCGTGCAGGGAGTCCGCATGCCGTTCAGTCGCCTGGCCACCGCGACCACGCCCACCGCGCACATCGGATTCGGCCTGGCAGCAGTCGGCCGTCCGGGCTACATCAACCTCGGCCGGGAGGCGGACCTCCCGGCCGGGCGCAGCGTCGACGCCCTGCGCGACCGCACCCATGACCTGCTCGACGCCGCCTACGCCCAGGGCGTGCGCTACTTCGACGTCGCCCGCTCCTACGGCCGCTCCGAGGAGTTCCTCGCCGACTGGCTGAACGCCCGCCCGGACATCGACGACGTGGTCGTCGGCAGCAAGTGGGGCTACACCTACACCGCCGGCTGGTCCACCGACGCCGCGCAGCACGAGGTGAAGGACCACAGCCTGGCGACGTACGAGCGCCAGCGCGCCGAGACCGACGCGCTGCTCGGCGACCGGCTCGACCTCTACCAGATCCACTCGGTGACCCCGGACAGCCCGGCCCTCACCGACAAGGAACTCCACGCCGAACTCGCCGAGGCCGCGGCCGGGGGCCTGACCATCGGCTTCTCCACCAGCGGCCCCGCGCAGGCGGACGCGATCCGCGCCGCCCTCGCCGTGCGGGTCGAAGGCGAGCCGCTCTTCCGTACCGTCCAGTCGACGTTCAACGCCCTCGAGACCTCGGCCGGACCCGCGCTCGCCGAGGCGCACGACGCCGGACTGACCGTGATCGTCAAGGAGGGCATGGCCAACGGCCGCCTCGCCGCACAGAACGCCCCGGACGCGCTGAAGGCCGTGGCCGAGGAGACCGACCTCGGCTGCGACGCCGTCGCCCTCGCCCTGATCCTGCGCCGGCCCTGGGCGGGTGTCGTCCTCTCCGGCGCCGCGACCGTCACCCAGCTCGCCTCCAACCTCCACGCGCCCGTCGTGGACCTGGACGCCGACCAGCTGACCCGCCTCGCCACGCTGGCGGAGGACCCGGGCGCCTACTGGGAGCGGCGCGGACAGCTGCCCTGGCACTGACCGATCACCTCTGCTGACCAGCAGCTATGAGTCACGCATGCCTACGGTGAGACAAAGACGTCTCATATGGGCTATGGTTGTCTCATGGCCCTGGACCGTGACCACGTGCTGCGCAGCGCAGCCGCCCTGCTGACCCGTAAGTCCACGGCGACCATGGACGAGGTCGCCAAGGCCGCCGGGATCAGCCGGGCCACACTGCACCGCCACTTCGCCGGGCGCGACGCGCTCGTACGGGCGCTGGAGGCGCTCGGCATCGCGGAGTGCGAGGCGGCGCTGGACACGGCCCGCCTGGACGAGGATTCCGCGGGCGAGGCCGTGCACCGCCTGGTCCGGGCGTTCGAACCCTCGGCCGGCCTGCTCGCCTTCCTCTACACCGAGAACCAGCTGTTCGAGGGTGAGGAACAGAACCAGGGCTGGGCCCGCATCGACGAGCGCGTCACGGCCCTGTTCCGGCGCGGCCAGGAGAGCGGCGAGTTCCGTATCGACCTCACTCCGGTCTGGCTCACCGAGGCGCTGTACGGCCTGCTGGCCTCCGGTGCCTGGGCGGTCTCGGAAGGCCGCGTCGCCCCCAAGGACTACACCCACATGATCGTCGAGCTGCTGCTCGGCGGCGCACTACGAAGAGAGGAACCATGACCAGCACCCTGCAGCCGGCACCTGCGGCGGAGGTGGAGAAGCGCCCGGGCCGCTGGCTCGCGCTCTCCGTCCTCGTCCTGGCCGTGCTGCTGGTGGCCGTCGACGCCACCGTCCTCGGCCTCGCGACCCCGTACATCAGCGAAGACCTCAACCCCTCCGGCACCCAGCTCCTGTGGATCGGTGACGTCTACTCCTTCGTCATCGCCGGTCTGCTGGTCTCCATGGGCAGCCTCGGCGACCGCATCGGCCGCAAGCGCATCCTGCTGGTCGGCGCCACGGCGTTCGGTGCGATATCCGTCCTGAACGCGTACGCGACCACCCCTGAACTCATGATCCTGGCGCGGGCCCTGCTCGGCGTCGCCGGCGCGACCCTGATGCCCGCCACCCTCGCCCTGATCCGCAACCTCTTCCACGACCCGCGCGAGCGCAGCCTCGCGGTGGGCATCTGGGGCGCCACCGCCTCCGCCGGCACGGCCGTGGGCCCCATCGTCGGTGGCTTCCTCCTCGAACACTTCTGGTGGGGCTCGGTCTTCCTGATCAACCTGCCGGTGATGGCGGTCCTGGTACTCGTCGGCATCCGCACGCTGCCCGAGTCCCGCAACCCGAACCCCGGCCCCTGGGACCTGATCAGCGTCGTCCTGTCGCTGGTCGGGATGATCGGCCTGGTGTACGCGGTCAAGGAGGCCGCCACCCGCGGCTTCACCTGGGCCACGCTCGCCGCGGCCCTGCTGGGCGCGTCGGCCCTCTACGGCTTCGTGCACCGGCAGCTCACCATGCCGGCCCCGCTGCTGGACATGCGGCTGTTCAGGCGCCGTGGCTTCAGCGGAGCGGTCCTCGCCGACCTGCTGACCGTGCTGGGCATGTCCGGCCTGGTGTTCTTCCTCTCCCAGTTCCTGCAACTGGTCCAGGGCAGGAGCCCCTTCGAGGCGGGCCTGGCCGAACTGCCCGCCGCCGTCGGCGCGGTGGCGGCCGGCCTGATCGCGGGCCGCGCGGCCCGCCGCTTCTCGGTGCGGGCCGTGGTCTCGGGCGGTCTGGCCGCCGTGGGCATCGCCCTCGCCGTCCTCACGACCGTGGGCCGGTCGACGGGCTACCCGGTCCTCGGCGCAGCGCTCCTGGTCGTGGGCATCGGCGCCGGCTTCTCCTTCACGGTGACGGCCGACGTGATCCTCTCCAGCGTGCCCAAGGACCAGGCGGGCGCCGCCTCCGCGGTCTCCGAGACGGCGTACGAACTGGGCGCGGCCCTCGGTATCGCCCTGCTCGGCTCGATCGTGACCGGCGTCTACCGCGACTTCACGGGCCCGGCCGGAACCCCGGCAGCGGCCCACGAGTCACTGGGAGCGGCCGTGGAGGCCTCGACGAGGATGCCCCCGCACACGGCGGAGTCCCTCCTGGACGCGGCAGGCAGCTCTTTCGTCCAGGGCCTGCAGATGGCCTCCGGTGCAGGAGCAGCAGTCCTGCTGGCAACGGCGGCGGCAGCGTGGTTCTTGCTGAGGGGCCAGAAACTGGAAAGCGCCGGGTAGGCGGAACCCCTCAGGGGCGCGGGGCTGTGTCGACATGCGGTTCCGCCGCGTGGGCGCGACCAGCCCCCACACCCGCAGCTGAAAACCGGCCGAACCGCCAGCGGCGCTACGCGGCCTTGGCCTTCGTGGCGTACATGTCCACGTACTCCTGCCCGGAGAGCCGCATGACCTCGGCCATCACGGAATCGGTCACGGCCCGCAGCACATACCGGTCCCGGTCCATCCCCTCGTACCGCGAGAACTCCATCGCCTCGCCGAAGCGAACGGTGACCTTCCCGGGCCGCGGCATCCCCGCCCCACCCGGCTGCAGCTTGTCCGTGCCGATCATCGCGAACGGAACCACCGGCGCACCGGTCATCAGCGTCAGTCGCGCGATACCGGTGCGCCCCCGGTACAGCCGGCCGTCGGGCGACCGCGTCCCCTCGGGGTAGATCCCGAAGACCTTCCCCTCCTCCAGGATCCGCCGCCCGGTCATCAGTGCGGCGACGCCACCGTTGGCCCCGTCCCGGTCGACCGGGATCATGCCGACGCCGGTGAAGAACCACGCCATCAGCCGGCCCTTGAGGCTCTTGCCGGTGACGTACTCGTCCTTGCCGATGAAGTACACCTGCCGCTTGGTGACCAGCGGCAGCACCAGCGAGTCGATGAAGGTCAGGTGGTTGCCGGCCAGGATGACCGGCCCGTCCCCGGGAATGTGCTCCGCGCCCTCCACCTGTGGGCGGAACATCAGGCGCATGATCGGTCCGAGCACTGCCTTGATGAGCGCGAAGCGGGACAACGGGTCCTCCGATGTCGAGGGAAGCGATATGTGTCTGTGCAGGTGAGGACATTACTCGCGGCTCCGGGGGATGCGCACATCGGGTGCGGCCGGTTCACCGAGGTCTTACGCACTGTTGACACTGGTTTACCTGCGGTGACGTCCCGGTGCCCGTCAGTGACGTACGGCGACAGTGTGACGGAGGTCGCGCGGAACGCCCGCGGCGAAGCAGACGGGCCGTCATGTTGCGCCGCACACACGACAGACGGCGTCACCCGTGTGTTCGAGCCGAGGTCTCCCGTCGGTCATGTGTACGCCCCTACGATCGGCGCGCATCGAAGAGGCAGGACAGCGGGAGGGCGCTCATGGACAGCGACCAGACGAACGGGCAGACGCAGGGCACGGGACGGCGGGCGCTGCTCGGCGCAGCGGTGCTCGGCGCGGGCGGAGCGGTCTTCGGGCTGCCCGGAACCGCCCGAGCGGCCGACACCCGGACGGCCGGGTACGGCGGGCGCGGGCTGAAGAGCCTGCCGGTGCCGACGATCATCGGCCACCGGGGTGCCAGCGGCTACCGCCCCGAGCACACCTTCGGTTCGTACAACCTGGCCCTCGACCTCGGCGCCGACGTCGTCGAGGCGGGCGACCTGGTGCCCACCAAGGACGGACACCTCGTCTGCCGCCACGAGCCGGAGATCGGCGGCACCACGGACGTCGCCTCGCACCCCGAGTTCGCCGACCGCAAGACCACCAAGGTCCTGGACGGCGTCCCCACCACCGGCTGGTTCACCGAGGACTTCACGCTCGCCGAGCTGAAGACGCTGCGCGCGGTCGAGCGCATCCCGGCCAACCGTCCGCACAACACCCTCTACAACGGGCGCTGGGAGATACCCACGTTCGAAGAGGTCCTGAAGTGGCAGGACGAGCAGACCCGCAAGCGCGGCAAGCAGGTCTGGATCTACCCCGAGACCAAGCACCCCACCTACTTCCGCAGGCTGGGCCTGGGCCTGGAGGAGCGGGTGGCGAAGCTGCTGCACAAGTACGGCAAGGACAGCCGGAACTCACCGGTCATCCTGCAGTCCTTCGAGCCGAGCAGCATCCAGAAGCTGAACCAGTTGGTGGACAACCCGCTCGTCGTGCTGCTCTCCTCGGCCACCAGCCGCCCGTACGACTTCGTCGAGGCGGGCGACCCGCGCACGGTCGCCGACCTGATCACGCCCAAGGGTCTGCGGGAGATCGCCGGCTACGCGCAGGGCATCGGCCCGACGCTGGACCTGGTCATACCGAAGAACGCCGACGGCACCCTGACCCAGCCGACCACGCTGGTCTCCGACGCGCACAAGGTGGGTCTCGTCCTGCACCCCTACACCATGCGCAACGAGAACCCCTTCCTCCCGGCCGAGTACCGCAAGGGCAGTGCCGCGGACGCGTACGGCGATGTCTTCGGTGCCTTCAAGACGTACTTCGCCACCGGCATCGACGGCGTCTTCACCGACAACGCCGACACCGGCGTGCTGGCCCGCGCCGACTTCCTGGCCGGCTGAGCCGCGCCGCTCTCGTCAACACCGAGGCCGTACCGCACCCCTATAGGGGTGACTCCGCGCCGTCCCGGAAACCTGCCGCCGGGGCGGCGCGTCGTTCCGCATATGACACACGACTTGGTGGTCGCCCTGCGCCCGCTCCTCGCCGCCGAGGCCTCCGCCGAGGCATCTGCCTCCGGGGGTGAACCGGGTGATCTGGAGCAGGCCGTCTGGCTCCGTCTCCTGGAGCGTCTGGAGACCACCGGGCCACCGACCGACCCGCAGGGCTGGCTGCGCAAGGCCGTCCGCGCCGAGGCCCGCCGCAGCCGTCGTACCACCCGCCTCGAACGGCCGTATGACACCGAGCCGGCGGACGACACCCGCCCCGACCCCGAACAGCTGGCGCTCACGGCCGCCCGGTACCGCGCCCTGCGCGACGCGGTCCGCCGGCTGCCCGGCCGCTGCCCCCGGCTCATCGATGCGCTGCTCTCCCCGAAGGACCTGACATACCGGGAGATCGCGGGGGAGTTGGGTATCTCACAGGGCAGTCTCGGACCGGAACGTTCCAGATGTCTGGGATGTCTGCGCCGATTGCTCACGCCGGAGGTTGCGGCCCGCGAAGTGCGGGGATAGGAGTGGGGGACGACAGGTGATCAGGTGAGCGGGAGGCATGCGCACATGGGCATGAGCGTGACCATCTCGGTGGCGACCGAGCAGGACTCGGAGCAGATCTTCAAGCTCCAGTACCTGTGCTTCCAGAGCGAGGCGGCGCTGTACGGCAACTACCGCATCGACCCGCTCGTCCAGAGTCTCGACTCGGTCCGTCAGGAGGTCGTCGGCGACTGCGTCTTCGTGGCCCGCCTCGGCGACGAGGTGGTCGGCGCGGTGCGCGGCAAGGTGACCGAGGACGGCGCCGCAGCCATCGGGAAGCTCTGTGTCCACCCGCGTCTCCAGGGCCACGGCATCGGCGCACGTCTGCTGCGCGCGGCGGAGACGGCCCTGTCCGAGCAGCGCGGCGCCACGATGTTCCGCCTCCACACCGGCCACCGCAGCGAGGGCAACCTCCGCCTCTACCGCCGGGTCGGCTATCAGACGGTGGGCAGATCGAAGGGCGCGGACGGCGTGGAGATGATCGTCCTGGAGAAGCAGGCGGGTACTTACGCGACTACGGCGTGAGGAGCGCCCCAAGGGGGCGCGGGGCTGTAGTGATATGCGGCTCCGCCGCGTGGGCGCGACCGGCCGCAACCGGCCCGGAGGCGCCCGCACTCCTCAGGCCGCAGCCCTCTGCTGCGCCTGCACCTTCCGCAGCCAGTACAGCGCGGACAACGGCAACAGCACGGGGATGAAGATGTAGCCCATGCCATAGTCCGACCACACGGTCGCGTCGGGAAAAGCCGAGGGCTCCACGAGCGTCCACGTGCCGACGACCAGCACGCCCACCAGCTCGGCCGCGCAGCAGACTCGCGCCGCCCTGCGGGCCGTCTCACCGCCACGGACCAGCGTGTACGTGATGAACCCGTACACGACACCGGCCACCGCCGACAACGAGTAGGCGAGCGGCGCCCGCTGAAAGTCCGTCGCGATCTGGTACGCCGAGCGCGACACCGCGCCGACCACCATCACGCCGTAGAACCAGACGAGCAGCATCCCCGGCCCGCTGATCAACCGGGTCGGCTTCTCCTCGAGCGCCGTCATCTCAGCCTCCCCAGATGTCGTAGAGCCGTACTTCCAGCACGGCGAGCACCACGCCGCCGGCCGCCACCGTCACCGAGCCCCAGCGTGTCCGCTCGGCCAGGGACATGAAGCCCGCCGCCGGCACGCACGCGAACGCGCCCAGCAGATACGCCACGAAGATGGTCGTGCCCTGCTCCGGCTTCTCGCCCCGGGCCAGCAGCACGATCCCCGCCACCAGCTGGATCACGGCCAGCAGCGACACCACGGCCATGCCGATGAAGTGCCAGTCCTTGGTCGGCTGGTCCCGGTAGGCGGCCCAGCCGCACCAGGCGGCGAGCAGCAGCGCGGCGACTCCGGTCACCAGCGTCAGGGCGTTGAGCATGCGGTGACCTTATTACGGCCGAAATGGCCCGACGCCGCCGCCCCCCGCACCCTCGTCTCCTCCCTCGCCTCCGTCGAGCGCTGCTGGACGAGCTGGGCCCGCGAGTACGGCATCACCGCCGAGGAGTTCCGGCGCGTCGCGCTGCACGGGCGGCCCGCCGCCGAGATGGTCGCCGACCTGCTGCCCGCCCACCTCGTGCCGGAGGCGTACAGCTCCCGCCGGGTACCCGGGACCTCCTCGACTCGCTCTCCGCCGACCGCTGGGCCGTCGTCACCTCCGCCACCCGGCGGCTCGCCGAGGCCCGCCTCGACGCCGTCGGCATCCTGCCCAAGACGCTCGTCGCCGCCGACGACATCACCCGCGGCAAGCCCGACCCCGAGCCCTACCTGCTCGCGGCCCGGCAGCTCGGCGTGGATCCGGCCCGGTGTGTCGTCTTCGAGGACGCCCCCGCCGGACTCCAGGCAGGCCGCGCGGCCGGCATGACCACCGTGGCGTTGGCCACAACCCACCGGGCCGAGGAGCTGGACGCCGACCTGGTGGTGAGGGACCTGTCGGCCTTGTCCGCACTGGTCACCGATGCCGGAGTCGAGATCTCCGTTCGCGACTGAGAACTGTCCGCCGCTGTCCAGCATGCGGACGACGGCGGCCGGTCAGCACCGTAGGTCTGGTTTACTGATCGCATGACCACGACGAGCTGCCGCACCCTTGCGACCGAGGCGACCCTGACGCCCGGTGCTCGTTGTATGTGTTCGCGCCGAATGTGTGCTTTCTAGAGGGCCCCTGCACCACCTGAGCCTCGCGCCCCGAAGCGAGAGCCGTGGCCTGTCCCACGCCGGATCCCCGGTCTGAGTGACTGACGCCTCCCCCACTGCCTGAACGGCGTGGGGGACCCCCATCGCGCACACGACGTTCTCCCCGGTTCACCGCCTCGGCGAGAGCCGTGCCGCGTCCCTGAACGAATGCAACTGCACCCGTGCCCGGGCACACCCACGCCCGCGCACTCGACAGTGACGGAAACCCCTGTGATCACCACATCGGGCCTGACCAAGGTCTACCGCTCCCGCGGCCGCGAGGTCACCGCCCTCGACGGCGTCGATCTCCACGTCCGCGAGGGCGAGGTCTACGGCGTCATCGGCCAGTCCGGCGCCGGAAAGTCCTCGCTCATCCGCTGCGTCAACCTGCTCGAGCGTCCGACATCCGGGACGGTGAGCGTCGCCGGACAGGACCTCACCGCGCTCGCCGGCCGCGGTCCCCGCGCCGGCAAGGAGCTGCGCCGGGCGCGCAGCCGCATCGGCATGGTCTTCCAGCACTTCAACCTGCTGTCCTCCCGGACCGTCCAGGACAACGTCGAACTGCCGCTGGAGATCCTCGGCACGTCGGGCAGGGAACGCTCCCGCAAGGCGCTCGAACTCCTCGACCTGGTCGGCCTCGCCGACAAGGCCAAGGCCTACCCCGCCCAGCTGTCCGGCGGTCAGAAGCAGCGTGTCGGCATCGCCCGCGCCCTAGCCGGCGACCCCAAGGTGCTGCTCTCCGACGAGGCCACCAGCGCCCTCGACCCGGAGACCACCCGCTCCATCCTCCAGCTGCTGCGCGACCTGAACCGGCAGCTGGGCCTGACCGTCCTGCTCATCACGCACGAGATGGACGTCGTGAAGTCCATCTGCGACTCCGCCGCCCTCATGGAGAAGGGCAGGATCGTGGAGTCCGGCACGGTCAGCGAGCTGCTGGCCACCCCCGGCTCCGAGCTGGCCTCCGCGCTGTTCCCGGTGGGCGGCGAGGCCACGGGCGCCGACCGGACCGTCCTCGACGTCACCTTCCACGGCGAGGCCGCCACCCAGCCGGTCATCTCCCAGCTCTCGCGCACCTACAACATCGACATCTCGATCCTCGGCGCCGCCATCGACACCGTCGGCGGTCTTCAGATCGGCCGCATGCGCATCGAACTGCCCGGCCGTTACGAGGACAACGTGGTGCCCATCGGTTTCCTGCGCGAGCAGGGCCTGCAGATCGACGTCGTGGGCCAGGAGCCCGTGCTGGTGAAGGAAGGTGCCAAGTGACCTGGTCCGAGATGCAGCCGCTGCTGTCCCAGGCGTGTAGCGAGACGTTCACCATGGTGGCCTGGTCCACCCTGATCGCCGTCGCCGCCGGCCTTCCGCTCGGCATCCTCCTCGTCCTCACCGACCGGGGCGGCCTGCTGCAGAACGTCGTCGCCAACAAGGTGATCGGACAGGTCGTGAACGTCGGCCGGTCGATGCCGTTCATCATCCTGATGGTCGCCCTGATGAGCTTCACCCGCTGGGTCACCGGGACGACGATCGGCACCACCGCCGCCGTCGTGCCGCTCGCCATCGGCGGCATCCCGTTCTTCGCCCGCCTGGTCGAGACGGCTGTCCGCGAAGTGGACAACGGTCTCGTCGAGGCCGTGCAGGCCATGGGCGGCAACTCCTGGACGATCGTCCGCAAGGCCCTCGTCCCGGAGGCCCTGCCCTCGCTGATCGCCAGCACGACCACCACGATCATCGCCCTGATCGGCTACTCCGCCATGGCCGGCACGGTCGGCGGCGGCGGCCTCGGCGACCTCGCCGTCCGCTACGGCTACCAGCGCTTCGAGACCCAGCTGATGTGGATCACCGTCGCGATCCTCGCCGTGGTCATCTCGCTCATCCAGTTCGCCGGCGACTACGCGGCCCGCTCGCTGCACCACCGCGGCGCCCGCTCCGGCCCCGCTCCGAAGCTGCGCCTGCTGAAGGCCGAGGAGCCCGAGGCCGCCGACATCGCCAAGGTCGCCTGAGCACCCCCAAAGACTCCCCGTACACCCATCACGGGGTCGCACCACCCATAAGGAAAGGCACTTTTCGTGCGTAACACCGCCAAGCTCACCACCGCCGTCCTCGCCGCCGGAGCCCTCACCTTCGGGCTCACCGCCTGCGGTTCGGAGAAGGCCTCCTCCGCCGCCGACTACAGCGGCCCGCTGGTCGTCGCCGCGAGCCCGACCCCGCACGCCGAGATCCTGAACTTCGTCAAGGAGAACCTGGCGAAGAAGGCGGGCCTCGACCTCGAGGTCAAGGAGTTCACCGACTACATCACGCCGAACACGGCGACCGAGGACGGTTCGGTCGGGGCCAACTACTTCCAGAACCAGCCGTACCTGGACGACTTCAACAAGAAGCGCGGCACCCACATCGTGCCCGTCGTCACGGTGCACCTGGAGCCGCTCGGCCTCTACTCCCACAAGGTGAAGAGCACCGACGCCCTCAAGAGCGGTGCGACCGTCGCCGTCCCGAACGACTCGGTCAACGAGGCCCGCGCGCTGAAGCTGCTCGCCACCAACGGCCTCATCACGCTCAAGGACGGCGCCGGCACCGAGGCCACCCCGCAGGACATCGCCAAGAACCCCAAGAACCTCAAGTTCAAGGAGGTCGAGGCGGCCCAGACCCCGCGCTCCCTGGACGACGTGGACGCCGCCGTGGTCAACGGCAACTACGCGATCTCCTCGGGCCTCAAGCCGGCGAAGGACGCCCTCGTCCTGGAGTCCGCGAAGAACAACCCGTACGGCAACTTCCTCGCGGTCGAGAAGGGCAACGAGAAGGACCCGCGGGTGAAGAAGCTCGCGAAGCTCCTCACCTCGCCCGAGGTCAAGAAGTTCATCGAGGACAAGTACCAGGGCTCGGTCATCCCGTCCTTCTGAATCTGACGGCTCGTCCGACGGCACGTATACGGCGTATCGCCACGCACGGGGTCCACTCCCTCACCCGGGGTGGGCCCCCTCGTGTCGTTCAGTGGTTTCATGCTGCATGCTGGGCAGTTCAGCGGGGCCCCGAGGGTCCTGATGCTCTCTCAAGGATTTTCCGAAGGTTACGGAGCGGCGCATGACTAGCACCTTCCCCAACATCTCCATCAGCACGGAGCGGTTGGTGCTGCGTCCCCTCGACGAGGACGACGTGCCCGCCCTGGCCGAGATGATGAACGACGAGCACATCGGCGCCTGGACCGACGTCCCCCAGCCGTTCACCGAGGGCGACGCCCGGCACTGGATCACCGAGTACGCGCCCACCGAGCGCACCGCCGGCCGCGGCCTGGACCTCGCCGTCACCGAGTTCCTCACCCAGCGCCTGGTCGGCATCGTCCAACTGGGCAGGACCAACTGGCACATCCGCTCCACCGAGCTGTCGTACATCGTCGCCCCCTGGGCCCGCGGCGAGGGCTACGCCTCCGAGGCCGCCCTCGCCACCGCCCAGTGGCTCTTCGGCGACCAGAAGTTCGAGCGCATCGAGATCCGCACCGCCGCCGACAACACGGCCTCCCAGCAGGTCGCCCAGAAGATCGGCTGCATCAGTGAGGGCGTGCTGCGCAACGCCTGCATAGTCCACGTCCGCGCCGAGGACGGCACCTGGACCGACCTGCGCACGGACTTCATCGTGTGGAGCCTCCTCCCGGAGGACCTCGAAGGCGCCGACGGGCAGCTCGCCGACACCGGCGGCTTCACCTCGTACGCCGACTGGAACTGACCCCGGCGAAGCACACCCGGATCCGCGCACGGCCCCGCCGCAGCGCGCGTCCGCAACCTTCAGCAGGTACGCTCACGGAGCCCGCCCAACGGGCCCGTACCCCTGACGAGCTGCGAAAACCTGGAGACTGACGACGATGGCCGACCGGGTCACGGTGATCGGCTGGGACGGCTCGCCGCTGACCGCCACGGCACGCGCCGCCCTCGGCGCCGCCACGCTCGTGGCCGGCGCGGCCCACCACCTGGCGCTTCCCGAGGTCCCGCCCACCGCCGAGCGCATCCGCCTCGGCAGCCTCGCGCTGGCCGCCCGCCGCATCGCCGCCCACCGCGGCACCGCGGTCGTGCTCGCCGACGGCGACCCCGGCTTCTTCGGAGTCGTACGGGCCCTGCGCGCCCCGGAGTTCGGCCTGGAGGTCGAGGTCGTCCCCGCCGTCTCCTCGGTGGCCGCCGCCTTCGCCCGCGCCGGCATGCCCTGGGACGACGCCCAGGTCGTCGTCGCCCACCGGCGCACCCTGCGCCGCGCCGTGAACGTGTGCCGCGCCCACACCAAGGTCGCCGTCCTCACCTCACCGGGCGCCGGCCCCGCCGAGCTGGGTCTGCTCATGGAAGGGATCCACCGGACCTTCGTCATCTGCGAGGAACTGGGCACCGAACGCGAGCAGGTGTCCGTCGTCACCTCCGACAACGCCCCCGATCACACCTGGCGCGACCCGAACGTCGTCATCGTCATCGGCGGCCCGGCCGGGGCCGTCGAGGGCGGCGGCTGGATCGCCGGGCGGGACCCGGGCACCGGCCCGCGCGGTTGGGTGCAGCCGGACGAGGAGTACGGGGCGCACGGGGCGTACGGCGGTGGCCTCGGCGAGGGGGAGACCCAGCTGCTCCGGGCCGCCCAACTCGCCCGACTCGGCCCCCGGGTCGGCGACCTCGTCTGGGACATCGGCTGCGGCAGCGGCGCCTTCGCCACCGAGGCCGCGCGCGCCGGCGCCGCCGTCATCGCCGTCGACCGGCTGTCCGACGCCTGCGCCCGGACCGAGGCGGCCGCCCGCCGCTTCGGCGTCCAGCTCCAGGTGGTGCAGGGCACCGCACCCCACGTCCTCGAAAACCTGCCCGAACCGGACGTCGTACGGGTCGGCGGCGGGGGAGCGGCCGTGGTCTCCGCGGTCGCCGACCGCCGCCCGCAGCGCATCGTGACCCACGCCGCGACCCGTGACGAGGCCGAACTCGTCGGCCGTGGCCTGACCGAGCACGGATACCGGGTCGAGTGCGCCCTGCTGCAGTCCGTCGAACTCGACACCAGGGCCTGGACGGAGACTGAGCGGAACGTTGCGTTCCTGCTCACAGGGGAATTGCTGCGGCGCGAAGCGCCTCGTTGAGGGGCGGTGGTCGGGCGACGGGTGGGCCTGCCGGATCGCGCCCCGTGATCCTGTTGTCGTACTGCGCGCGGTAGGCTGGCCGATCGTTGTACCGCATCGGTGGCCCGGAACTTCGTTCGCCAATGTCCGGAAAACGTGCCCGTTTTGGGGTGGGTGTGGTACGGCAGAACCCGAGGACGCGCAACGTGGCGCAGTCCACAGCGGGCTGTCGCGGATCATGCTGTCGCGACGGCTGAACGGCCGGGACAATGCCACTGAATGGCTTTGTCGCCTTTTTTGGGCGGGTCGTTCGTGCCGCTGGGCACGCACGCTCGTTCTTCACTACGGGGCGGTCGGTGCGCCGTTCCGGGTGAGCTGGTCGTAGAAGCACTAACCGATGGGCGAGGGGTACGCATGACCGACACCGGCCAGGTCCCGGGCGAGGGGCAGCCGGAGAGCGCAGGCATGGTGGAACAGCCGGGCGCCCTCGCGCACGGCGCGTACACCTACCTCTCCGAGGCACCCGCCGAGGACGAAGAGCTGCTGCTGCCGGGAGCCCAGGGCGCATGGGGCAACGAAGTGCAGCCCCCTGCCCCGGAACCGGTCGTCGAGGCCGTCCGCCAGCCGGGCCCGCACGAGACGGCCGGCCGGGACAGCGGTTCCGTCGACCTCAGCGGCGTCCGGCTGCCGAATCCGGCGCCGGCATCCGTGCCGCCGTCGCCCATCCTCTCGGCCCCGCACGATGCGGCGGCAGCGCAGCAGCAGGCGCGCCGGCCGCTGCATCTCGGTCCGCCGATCCCCAACACCACCGTCGGCCCGGTCCGCTCCCTCGCCGACCGCGGGCCCGCCGGAGCGCCGGTACGGCAGCCGGGACCGGCCACGACCGGGCCCGAGTACCTCGACGCCCAGCCGCTGGGCGACCTGGCCCCGCAGACCGCGGCCCCCTGGGGTGCGCCACCGGCCGCTGCGCCGGTCGCCGTGGCCCAGGTCGGCACGGAGGCCCCGGCCGCCGAAGCGGTTGGACCGGCCGCGGCCCCGGAGGCCGTCGCCGACGTGCCCGACGCCGCCCAGGCCACGATGACCCGCCTTGCCACGCAGGCCGCCGTGCAGGTGCCCGGCGAGGCGGTTCAGGCGCAGGCCGTGCACGGTCATGACGGGGTGCAGCCGGTGCACGGTCACGACGGTGTGTACGTCCCCCAGGGGGATCTCGACCTGGGTCAGGGCCCCGAGGGTGCCGCCGGTTTTGACGTCGCTGCCGGAGAAGCCGCTGACGGCGGGGTCGTCCCCGCGCCCGAGGCCGAGGTCGCCGAGGCGGTTCCGGCCCCGGAGACCGGCCAGATGCCTCCTGCCGCTGACGTGGCGGAGCCGGGTGCTCCGGTTCAGCCGACGCAGAGCGAGGCCGTACCGGTCCAGGTGCCGGAGGCCGCACCCGTCGCGGAGGCCACGCCACTCGCCGAGGTCGCGGAGCCCGTCCAGGTGTCCGAGCCCGTCCAGCAGCCGGAGCGCCTCCAACAGCCGGAGCTCCTCCAGCAGCAGGAGCCCGTCCAGCAGGCCGAAGCCGTTCAGCCGGTCGAGGTCGCACCCGTCGCCGACGCCGTGCAGGCAGAGGTCCCCTCGGCTGCGGATGCGCCGGCCGAGGCAATGGTCGCCGCTCCGGCGCCGGTGGTGGCCGAGGAGGCCGACGCCGCCGCCGCTCAGGGCGTCACCGAAGCCGCCCCGGTCGCTCCGGCCCAGCCCGGCCCGCACGCCGTCGGCCCCGTCGAGGTCCCGCCCGCCGCGGTCCCCGCGCCCGCCGCCCCCGCTGCCGCCCAGGTCCCGCCCGCCGCCGAGCCGGCGCAGGCGCCCGAGCCCGTGGCCGCCGCCGAACCCGTGCCGACGCCGGAGCCGGCGCACGCAGCCGAACCGGCAGAGTTCCCGGAGCCCCTCGCCCCGGCGCTGGACGTCGTGCAGGTACTGCTTCCGGAGCCCACCCCCGAGGCGCCCGAGCCCGCCCTCCTGCAGGCCCAGGGCCCGCAGCTCGCGGGTCCCGTCCCGTACGACGGCGACGCCGCGACCGCCCCGCAGCAGCCGCAGCCCCAGACATCGGACGCCGCCGAGCAGGCCGTGGTGGCGCCGACCCCGGACAACGGCCTCGCCGCACCCGCCGGCCCGCAGCTCCAGCCCGCCGAGGTCGCTCCGGTGGCGCCCGAGGCCGAGGCCGTGACGCCGCCGGCGCCGGCCGCTGAGCCGGACCCGGCCGCAGCGGCCGCGCAGTCCGCACCCGCCGGTACCACCGAGCCGCTGCCCTCCGGCGTCCCACTGCAGCCCCACCCCGAGCAGCCGCTCGGGCAGTTCGTTCCCGTCGAGGGCCAGGTGCCGACCACCCCGCACCTGGCGCCGACCCCGCCGCAGCCCCTCGTCCTGCCCGTCCAGGAGCAGCAGGAGCCCGTCGCCACGGTCCCCGCGCCGCGCGAGGCCGAGCCCGCTGCCGGACCGGACGCGCCGGAGGACGAGCACGCCCCCGACGTCGTACAGCACGCGGAGGACCTGGAGACCAGGGCCGCCGACCAGGAAGAGAGCACGGCCGCAGTGGAAGAGGCAGGACAGTCCACCGGGCCGGCCGCTCCGGCCTACGACGACGCCGAGCGCGAAGCCGTCCTGAAGGTGATGCGCGAGCGGCGCGACATCCGCAACGGCTTCCGCAGCGACCCGATCCCGCACGAGGTGCTGCTGCGCGTCCTGGAGGCCGCCCACACGGCGCCCTCCGTGGGCCACTCGCAGCCCTGGGACTTCGTCGTCATCCGGTCCGCCGACACCCGCCGCACCATGCACGAACTGGCCATGCGCCAGCGCGACGCGTATGCCAAGTCGCTGCCCAAGGGCCGGGCCAAGCAGTTCAAGGAACTGAAGATCGAGGCCATCCTCGACACCCCGGTGAACATCGTCGTCACCGCGGACCCGACCCGCGGCGGCCGCCACACCCTCGGCCGGCACACCCAGCCGCAGATGGCGCCGTACTCCGCCGCCCTCGCCGTCGAGAACCTCTGGCTCGCCGCCCGCGCCGAAGGCCTCGGCGTCGGCTGGGTCAGCTTCTTCGACGAGCGCGAGATGGTCCGTGCCCTCGGCCTGCCCGAGCACTTGGAGGTCATCGCCTACCTGTGCGTCGGGTATGTCGACGAGTTCCCGGACGAGCCCGAACTGATGCAGGCCGGCTGGTCCAAGCGGCGCCCGCTGTCCTGGGTGGTGCACGAGGAGACGTACGGCCGCCGCGCCCTGCCCGGAGAGGAACCCCACGACCTGCTTGCCGAGACCGTCGCACAGATCCGCCCGCTGGACGCCAAGGCGCTCGGCGAGGCCTGGGAGCGCCAGAAGCGCATGACCAAGCCGGCCGGCGCGCTCGGCATGCTGGAGATCATCTCCGCGCAGCTGTCGGGCCTGTCCCGGCAGTGCCCGCCGCCGATCCCGGAGCCCGCAGCCGTCGCCATCTTCGCCGGCGACCACGGGGTCCACGCCCAGGGCGTCACCCCCTGGCCGCAGGAGGTCACCGCCCAGATGGTGGCCAACTTCCTGGGCGGGGGCGCGGTCTGCAACGCCTTCGCCAACCAGGTCGGCGCCGAGGTCTGCGTCGTGGACGTCGGTGTCGCCGCCGACCTGCCGGCCACGCCCGGTCTGCTGCCCCGCAAGATCCGCGGCGGTACGTCCGACATGACCACCGGCCCCGCGATGACCCGCGAAGAGGCCAAGGCGGCCATCGAGGTGGGCATCGAGACCGCCCGCGACCTGGTGGCGGCGGGCAACAAGGCGCTGCTCACCGGTGAGATGGGCATCGCCAACACGACGGCGTCCGCCGCGCTCATCTCCGTCTTCACGGGCGCCGACCCGGCGGAGGTCACCGGCCGGGGCACGGGCATCAACGACGAGACCCTGGCCCGCAAGACCGAGGTCGTCCGCCGTGCGCTCGAAGTCCACCAGCCGGACCCGGCCGACCCGATCGGTGTCCTCGCGGCGATCGGCGGCTTCGAACACGCGGCGCTGGTCGGCCTACTCCTGGGCGGATCCTCCCTCCGTACCCCGGTGATCCTGGACGGCGTCAGCGCCGGCGCCGCGGCTCTGGTCGCCCGCGCGATCGCCCCCGAGGTGCTCGCGGCCTGCATCGCCGGCCACCGCAGCGCCGAGCCGGGCCACGTCGCGGCCCTCAACAAGCTGGGACTGCGCCCCCTGGTCGACCTCGACCTCCGCCTCGGCGAGGGCACGGGCGCCCTCCTGGCCCTGCCGCTGGTACAGAGCACGGCCAGGGCGATGCACGAGGTGGCGACCTTCGATTCGGCGGGTGTTACCGAGAAGTAGGGTGGGGCGCTCCGGTACGGCCGTACCGGGCGCCTCTTCCAACGGCCGGGTGGGTGTGGGCAGTCGTTCCGCAGGGGCGACGGGGGCGGGCGGGCACAACCACCCACAGCCGTGCACACGGCCACCCTGCTCAGCCACCGGACACCTGAGCCGCCGTTCCCGCAGTCAACGTAAAATCCGCACGTCAGGGCCACCGCAACGCCGCAGAGGCCTCGCAGTGCACAGCCGTAGGAGGAGCCGCCCCTCATGGTCGAACACCCCGCCTACCCCGTAGGTCTCCGCCTCTCCGGCCGCCGAGTGGTCGTCCTCGGCGGCGGCCAGGTCGCCCAGCGCCGCCTCCCCGCACTGATCGCGGCAGGCGCGGACATCCTCCTGGTGTCCCCCGAGGCGACCCCCTCCGTGGAGGCGATGGCGGACGCGGGCGAGATCACCTGGGAGCGGCGCCCCTACGCGGACGGCGACCTCGCGGCCGCCTGGTACGCCCTCATCGCCACCAGTGACCCCGAGGCCAACGCCCGGGCCTCCGCCGAAGCGGAGCGCCACCGCGTCTGGTGCGTCCGCTCCGACGACGCCGACCGGGCGACGGCCTGGACCCCGGCGACCGGCCACAGCGAGGGCGTCACCGTCGCCGTCCTCACCACGGACGCCAAGGGCCGCGACCCCCGCCACACCGCCGCCATCCGTGACGCGGTCGTCGAGGGCCTGCGCGACGGCACGCTCGTCGCCCCGCACCACCGCACCCGTACGCCCGGTGTGGCCCTGGTCGGCGGCGGCCCCGGCGACCCGGACCTCATCACCGTCCGCGGCCGCCGCCTGCTCGCCGAGGCCGACGTCGTCATCGCGGACCGGCTCGGCCCGCGCGACCTGCTCGCAGAACTCCCGCCGCACGTCGAGGTCATCGACGCCGCGAAGATCCCGTACGGCCGGTACATGGCCCAGGAGGCCATCAACAACGCGCTGATCGAGCACGCCAAGCAGGGCAAGTCCGTGGTACGGCTCAAGGGCGGCGACCCGTTCGTCTTCGGCCGGGGCATGGAGGAGGTCCAGGCGCTCGCCGAGGTCGGCATCCCGTGCACGGTCGTGCCGGGCATCTCCAGCTCGATCTCCGTCCCCGGCGCGGCCGGCATCCCGGTCACCCACCGCGGTGTCGCCCATGAGTTCACCGTGGTCAGTGGCCATGTCGCCCCCGACGACGAGCGCTCCCTGGTCGACTGGCCGTCGCTGGCCAAGCTGACCGGCACGCTCGTGATCCTCATGGGCGTCGACAAGATCGGGAAGATCGCCGAGACGCTCGTCGCGCACGGCAGGTCGCCCGAGACCCCCGTGGCCCTCGTCCAGGAGGGCACGACGGCCGCCCAGCGCCGTGTGGACGCGACCCTCGCCACGGTCGCCGAGACCGTACGCGCCGAGGATGTGAAGCCCCCGGCGGTCATCGTCATCGGCGAGGTCGTGAACGTCGGCCCGGAGCCCGTGGCTTGATCCCGCGTAACCCGGGGTAACACAACCCGTTCCCAGCCGTTGGCAGCACACCCAGGACAAGGCAGTATCACCCTGTGGCCGATCTCATCACCGTTGAGGATCCCGACGACCCGCGCCTGCGCGACTACACGGGCCTGACCGACGTCGAACTGCGCCGCAAGCGCGAGCCGGCCGAGGGCCTGTTCATCGCCGAGGGCGAGAAGGTCATCCGAAGGGCCAAGGAAGCCGGCTACGAGATGCGCTCCATGCTGCTCTCGGCCAAGTGGATCGACGTCATGCGCGACGTCATCGACGAACTCCCGGCTCCCGTGTACGCGGTCAGCCCGGAACTCGCCGAGCAGGTCACCGGCTACCACGTGCACCGCGGCGCCCTCGCCTCCATGCAGCGCAAGCCGCTGCCGACGGCGGCGGAACTGCTCCGCTCCGCCCGCCGGGTGGTGGTCATGGAGTCGGTCAACGACCACACCAACATCGGCGCGATCTTCCGCTCGGCGGCCGCCCTCGGCATGGACGCGGTGCTGCTGTCGCCCGACTGTGCCGACCCGCTGTACCGCCGCAGCGTCAAGGTCTCCATGGGCGCGGTGTTCTCCGTGCCGTACGCCCGCCTGGAGACCTGGCCCAAGGGTCTGGACTCGGTGCGCGAGGCGGGCTTCACGCTCCTCGCGCTCACTCCGGACGAGAAGGCCAGGAGCCTGGACGAGGCCGCCCCGCACCGGATGGACCGGGTCGCGCTGATGCTCGGTGCCGAGGGCGACGGCCTGTCCACGCAGGCCCTGGTCGCCGCCGACGAGTGGGTGCGCATCCCCATGTCCCACGGGGTCGACTCCCTCAACGTGGGCGCGGCGGCCGCGGTGGCCTTCTACGCCGTGGCCTCGGGACGGCCCGCGTCCTGAGCCGGTCCGGGCGGCTCAGTTCCCCGAGCCGGACCCGGACTCGAAGGTCGACTCGTACCGCTGGGACATCAGCTTCCCGTCGGCCGACGGCGTGAAGCTCGGCTGCACGCGCTGCTGCCGCCGGCCGTCGCCACCGTCGTCGCCGAGCCCGCGGGCCGGGCCCTGACAGCCCTGCGCCACCGCGATACCGAGCGCCACGAGCAACGTCACGACCACGAACACGAACAGCCGCTGGCGCAGCAGCCGCGGATTGGCCGGGCGGCGGCCGGTCCCCGTCGCGCGCGGCACCGGACGCCCGGTACCGCTGCGCGGAGCGGGCCGGCTCCCGCTGCCCGAGCGCGTGCCGCCGGCGCGGGGCGCCGGGGTGGGGCGGGCCGCGCCCGGCCGGGAGGCGACGCCCCCGCCGCGCGAGGCGCTGCCGCCCCGCGAGGGGGTACCGCCCCGGGCGGGCGTGCCGCCGCGCGGCGCCGGGGTGCCGGGGGCGGTGCGCCGCGGGGCACGCTGCGACTCGGGGTAGGTGTCCACGAGCCGTCCGGTGGGCCGGTCCGCCTCCGCACCGCGCGGCGCGGGCGGCCGTACGTCGGCCAGGCCATGCGCCTCACGGGCGGCGATCTCCTTGAGCCGCAGCGACAGTTGGAGGGTGCTGGGCCGGTCGTCGGGATCCTTGGCCAGACAGGCCCGCACCAGCGGGGCAAGGGCGTCCGGAACGCCGTACAGCTGCGGCTCCTCGTGCACCACGCGGTACAGCATCACCTCGGAACTGCCTTGCCCGAAGGGCGAGTCGCCGGTCGAGGCGTAGGCCAGGGTCGCGCCGAGGGAGAAGACGTCCGTGGCCGGGGTGACGGCCGCACCGCGCACCTGCTCGGGAGCGAGGAAGCCGGGGGAGCCGACGGCGGTGCCGACGTGGGTGAGCGTGGAGGCGCCGGTGGCCCAGGCGATGCCGAAGTCGATGATCCGCGGCCCCTTGGGGGACAGCAGGATGTTGGAGGGCTTCAGGTCCCGGTGGACGACACCGGCTTCGTGCACGGCGACGAGTCCCTCGGACAGGGCCGCGCCGACCGCCGCCGTCTCGGCCGCGCCGAGCGGGCCCTCGTCGGCGACCTTGTCGTGCAGGGAGGGTCCGGGCACGTACTGCGTCGCGAACCACGGCCGTTCGGCCTCCAGGTCCGCCGCCACCAGCCGTGCGGTGCAGCCGCCCCTGATGCGCCGGGCCGCCGAGACCTCTCGGGCGAACCGTGACCGGAACTCCTGATCCTCCGCCAGATCGGGCCGGATCACCTTCAGTGCGACCCGCTGCCCCTTCTTGTCGGAGCCGAGGTAGACCACGCCCATTCCGCCCGCGCCGAGCCGTCGGTGAAGCCGGAACGAGCCGACGACGCGCGGGTCCTCGCGCCTCAGGCGCATCATCGCCATGTTCATCCCCGCTGCCCGGTCCCTGTGACGTGGCACAGCTTACGTTTCCACAGCCGCCTGCGCGCAGAGGCCGCGCCCTCTGGGACGGATGGATTGTGCGTGGCGGGAGCACGAGGTGAAACACGGTCAGGAAGCCGCTGTCTGCGGTGCCTTTGGGCCGGTTGTGACGTCAACGTGCTGACGTGGCAGGGAGGTTGGCCCCGGCCGGAGTGACCATGAACAGGGAGAGGCGCCCACGGAAGGAACACCGTGCCCGCCCTCCCGTCCGCCACCCGGAACCGGCCACCGCGCGGACGCATCGCACCCCCTCACCCCACTCGAAGTGATCGAAGTCACTCGCGCCGCCCGCCGGATCGTCCGGAAATGACCGGACACTGCGGGCGACCCCTCCGGGAAGACCCCGAGACCTAGGACCCCGTCTCCACCCAGGGGAGTACTCAGCAGTACATGGCTCATCCTCCGGGAGGCCCGCGATTCGGTACGAAGGCATGACGCCCGTCGGGGGCCGCGCGCCTAGATTTGAGGTCAAGCGGCGGGTGCAGCACTCGTCCCCCGAGGTCAGGCACCCGCCGCTGCCAACAACAACTGAGACGGTCAGGAGAGGGACCATGGCCCACCCGGCACCGCGACGCACGTTCGCCCCTCGCCGGACGGGTCGTCGCCACCCCTTGGTGGCGACGCTCATGGCCCTTCCCCTGGCGGCCCTGCTCCTCCTCGTCTTCGACGGCTGGGAGACAGTGGCCACACAGGCGTCGTCCGTGGGTGCGATGCTGGGGCGCTGAGCGGCGACCCCAGGCCCGGAAGAGCGGTCCGGGCGGGGACATCGATCCATGAAACCCCGTGGGGACGGGGGTGCGACGGACGGCACAAATGCCGGCGCAGCTGGGGAGCTGCGCCGGCATTACGCCGTTCTGGACCTCCGTCCGTTCCGTCTGCGGGCCGGTGGGGGCAGATCGTGCAGTTCCCCGCGCCCCTGGGGAGTTGCTGTCGCCGTACCCGGGCGAAGCCCACCCCGCCCAGCCGCAGCGCCGAGCACCACCGCAGCTCCCGCGCTCCGCGTACGCTCACCCCGGACACCCCACCCACCGAGGCCTCCGTGAACCTTCTCGCCGCTCTCACCGCACAACTCACAGCAACCGCCCACCCCCGAACCGGCGGAGCCACCTGCGCCTGCGGCACCACCCCCCTCGCCGACCGCCCCGACGCCACCGTCGTCCGCCACGCCGACACCGTCGCGAAGGCCCACGCCCCGGACACCGACCCCGCCGAGCTGGCCCTCCGCCTCGCCGCGGCGGCCCGGCTCCCGGACGTCCTCCTCGCCCCGCTCACCACCACCCCGGTCACCCTCCACAACCGTCTGGTGACCTTCTGGCCGTACGGCGCCCCCGTGGATCCGGACGACCCGGCCGCCGCCCCCTGGGAAGCCGCCGGCACACTCCTCGCCAGGCTGCACCGGACGGCCCCTCCCGCCCCCCTGCCCCCGATGCGCGGCCCCGCCAAGGCCACCCATGCCATCCACCGCCTGCGTACGGCCGTGAGCACCGTGCCCCATCCCGCCGCACCCCCTGTCCTGCGGGCCTGGCGCGCACTCCCCGCCTGGGCCCGCGCCGAGGCCCCCATGCCCGGCACCCCGGCCCTCTGCCACGGTGATCTCCACCTCGGCCAGCTGGTCCGCCGGCCGGCACCCGACGGCCCCTGGCTGCTGATAGACGTGGACGACCTCGGCGTCGGCGTCCCCGCGTGGGACCTCGCCCGTCCCGCCTCCTGGTACGCCTGCGGACTCCTCCCGCCCGTCGAGTGGACCCGCTTCCTGACCGCCTACCGCGGGGCCGGCGGCCCCGCCGTGCCCGCCGACGGCGACCCCTGGCCCGCCCTGGACGTCCCGGCCCGCGCCCTGACCGTGCAGACCGCGGCCCGCGCGCTCACCAAGGCGCTGGCGGCGGACCGCCCGCTGGACGAGGTGGAACAGGCCCTGGTGGACGCCTGTGCCCGAATGAGTTCCGTCCCCCACCAGTTGACGCACGGATTCCGGGCGTAGGGTGCAACCGACCGGGGCCGGACGGAGTCTGTCCTGGGGAAACACGAAGCAGGACCAACCGGCGAGGAGTTGAGCCGACCATGCAGTGTCCGAAGTGCCATGCGCCGATGCACACCTACAACCGCAACGGCGTCCAGATCGAGCAGTGCAGCGGCTGTCGCGGCATCTTCCTCGACTACGGCGAGCTGGAGGCCCTGACCCAGCTGGAGGCCCAGTGGGCCAAGCCCGTCCCGCCGGCCGCCCCGCAGGCGTACCCGGCCCCGCCCGCGCCGGCCTGGGGCGCCCCGCACGGCGGCCACCACGGACACCACGGCGGCCACGGTCACCACGGCCACCAGAAGAGCTGGGCGCACATGCTGTTCTCCAGCTGAGCGCACGAAGAAGCCCCCGGTCGCGAGACCGGGGGCTTTCTGGTGTGTGGACGATACTGGGATTGAACCAGTGACCTCTTCCGTGTCAGGGAAGCGCTCTCCCGCTGAGCTAATCGTCCGCAGGCTGTGACGTGAGAGTCACAGTCAGTGCGCGATACTGGGATTGAACCAGTGACCTCTTCCGTGTCAGGGAAGCGCTCTCCCGCTGAGCTAATCGCGCGGGTTCGGATCTTCGAGAAGATCCAGTGGACGATACTGGGATTGAACCAGTGACCTCTTCCGTGTCAGGGAAGCGCTCTCCCGCTGAGCTAATCGTCCTTGGAGGTGGAGACGGGATTTGAACCCGTGTAGACGGCTTTGCAGGCCGTTGCCTCGCCTCTCGGCCACTCCACCAGGAGTGTAGGGGATCGGGAAGACCCCTTCTTCCTTCGAGCGGACGACGAGGCTCGAACTCGCGACCTCAACCTTGGCAAGGTTGCGCTCTACCAACTGAGCTACGTCCGCTTGTCGTTTCGGTCCGCTCTCGCGTCCCGGCGACGTGTTGAACTCTAGCGGATTCCCGGGCCAGCACAAAAACGCGTTTGCGCAGCGTGCTGCGCTGCACTCCACGGAGCGCGTGGTCAGTGGCCCCGAGGGGACATGCCCGGGCCACCTTTCGGCCACCCGCCCTAGACTCGACCACGTGCTCGACCTCCCTTCCGGCCTCCCTCCTCTCGCCCGCTTCGGCGCCCGCCTCGCCACCGGCCTCCTCGACGTCACCGACGATCCCGCCGCCCTGGACTCCAGCGGCTTCTGGGCCGTCTGCGCCGACTTCGAGGGCCGGCTGACCTGCGCCCGCTTCGCGCACGTACGGGAGGAGCCGGTGCCCGCCCCGGTGCCCGGCGCCTGGCACGGCCCGGCGGTGGGGGACTGGACCACCTCCCTGGACCGGGCCGCCTACACCGCGGCGGTCGGCCGGATCCGCGCGTACATCGCGGCTGGCGAGGTCTACCAGGCCAACCTCTGCCGGGTGCTCAGCGCACCCGTCGCCCCCGACGCCGACGTGGACGCCCTGACCGCCCTGCTGGCCCGCGGCAACCCGGCGCCGTACGCGGGCACGATCCGGCTGCCGGAGCACGGCGTGGAGATCGCCACCGCCTCGCCCGAGCTGTTCCTGCGCCGGGACGGCCGTACCGTCGAGTCGGGACCCATCAAGGGCACCGGGCGGACCGAGGCGGACCTGCTGGAGAAGGACTACGCCGAGAACGTGATGATCGTGGACCTGGTCCGCAACGACATCGGGCGCATCTGCGCCACCGGCAGTGTGACCGTCCCCGACCTGTGCGCCGTGGAGAAGCACCCCGGCCTGGTCCACCTGGTCTCCACCGTCCGCGGCGAGCTGCGCGACGGCGCCGGCTGGCCCGACCTGCTCGGCGCGGCCTTCCCGCCCGGCTCGGTCACCGGCGCGCCCAAGTCGAGCGCGCTGAGGATCATCGAGGCGCTGGAGACGGCACCCCGTGGCCCGTACTGCGGCGGCATCGGCTGGGTCGACGCCGACCGGGGTGTCGCCGAGCTGGCCGTGGGCATCCGGACGTTCTGGATCGACCGCGACGCCGGGCTGCTCCGCTTCGGCACCGGCGCCGGCATCACCTGGGGATCCGATCCCGAGGGGGAGTGGCGCGAGACCGAGCTGAAGGCGTCCCGGCTGCTCGCGGTAGCGTCGGGGACGTACGAGGTGAGTGGAGGGGCTCTGTCATGAGGATCTGGCTGGACGGCGCGCTGCAGGACCTGGAGTCGGCCCGGGTCTCCGTCTTCGACCACGGGCTGACCGTCGGCGACGGCATCTTCGAGACGGTGAAGGCGGTGGACGGACAGCCCTTCGCACTCACCCGCCACCTCGACCGGCTGACCCGCTCGGCCCGCGGCCTGGGCCTGCCCGACCCCGACCACACCGAGGTCCGCCGCGCCTGCGCGGCCGTCCTGGAGGCCAACCCGATGCCGCTGGGCCGGCTGCGCATCACCTACACCGGCGGCCACGGCCCCCTCGGGTCCGACCGTGGCGAGCACGGCCCGACCCTGGTGGTCGCGCTCGGCGAGACCACGCGCCGCCCCGACTCCACCGCCGTGATCACCGTCCCCTGGACCCGCAACGAGCGCAGCGCCCTCACCGGCCTGAAGACCACCTCGTACGCCGAGAACGTCGTCGCCCTCGCCCGCGCCCACCAACACGGCGCCTCCGAGGCGCTGTTCGGCAACACGGTCGGACAGCTCTGCGAGGGCACCGGGTCGAACGTCTTCGTGGTCCTGGACGGCGAGATCCACACCCCGCCGGTCGCCTCCGGCTGCCTGCCCGGCATCACCCGCGCCCTCGCCGTCGAGTGGACCGGTGCCAAGGAGACCGACCTGCCGCTGGACGTGCTGGAACGGGCCGAGGAGGTCTTCCTCACGTCCACCCTCAGGGACGTCCAGGCCGTGCACCGCGTCGACGACCGGGAACTGCCCGGTGCGCCGGGCCCGGTCACGGCCAAGGCGATGCGGATCTTCTGGGACCGGGCCGGGGAGGACCTGGACCCCTGACAGAAGCCGGAAATTCGGCTGCCCCGGGGCTTCGGAGCGGGTAGAACACCCGTGATGACGACGACTCTGCGGCCGACCGAGCCGCTCCAGCGCAACGCCGACGGGACGCGTTCCCGCCGCTACCAGGTGTGCGTGAACAGCCGCCCGGTCGGCTCGATGCATCTCGGGACCTCAGTCGCCTTCGGCGACCGGACGGCCCGGATCCTGGACGTGCGCATAGACGAACCGGACCGCCGTCGCGGCCGGGGCACGGTGGCCGTGCTCGCCGCCGAGGAGGTGGCGCGGAGCTGGGGCTGCCGGCAGATCGAGACAGGCGTCGCGGGGGACGCCGGGGACGCACTGCGGTTCTTCGAGGCGCTCGGCTACGTCCACCGCAACCGCGGTATGGAGAAGCCGCTCGGCGAGGTTCCGCCCGAACTGCCCGTCGGAAGCCTGGAGCGCCCCATGGGCGCGGCCGAGTTCGAGGCGTGGCTCGCGTACGAGTCGGAGGCCTACGCACGCGTCTGGATCGAGCGGGGCGTGCCCGAGGCCGAGGCGTACGCCAGGTCGCGCCACGACCACGAGAGGCTGCTGCCGCACGGGCTCGCCACCGAGGACATGCTGTTCAGCGTGCTCGAGCACGAGGGCGTGCGGGTGGGCACGCTCTGGGTGTCCCTGCAGGGCGGCAAGGCCTTCGTCTTCGACGTGGAGGCCGACGGTGCCCACCGCGGCCGGGGCCATGGCCGTACGCTCATGCTGCTGGCGGAGCGGCAGGCGATCGCCGCCGGCCGCCGCGTCCTCGGCCTCAACGTCTTCGCGGGCAACACCCCGGCCGAGCGGCTGTACGAGTCGCTCGGCTACGAGACGACGCGGTACTCCCTCTACAAGGACCTTCTGTAGCGACGTCTGCAAGGACCTTCTGCAGCGACGTCCTCCTGTGGCGGCCGAACAGGCCTGTGGTCAGGCCCGAGGCCCGGCCAGCAGCCGGTCCGCGATCTCCTCGATGCGCTCGCGCAGCCCTTCCTGGCTCTTGCCACCGTCGAGGCGCTCGCCGCCGATGACATAGGTCGGCGTGCCGGTGACGCCGATCGCCTTGCCCTCGGCCTGGTCGGCGTCGACGATCAGGATGTGCCGCCCGTCGATCAGCGCGGTGTCGAACTCCTCGGCGTCCAGCCCCAGTTCACGGGCGACCTCGACCAGGAAGGGCTCTCCCTTGCGGTCCAGCTCCTCGACCCGGCCGAGCACCGCCTCGACGTAGGCCCAGCCCTCCCCCTGCTCCTGCGCCTCCTCGGCGGCCTGGGCGGCGGCGAAGGCGTGCTTGTGCTTCTCCAGCGGGAAGTGCCGCAGCCGCAGCTCCAGCCGGTCGCCGTAACGGGCGCGCAGGTCGCGGAGGTCGTCCAGGGCGCTGCGGCAGTCGGGACACTGGAGTTCGCACCAGACGTCGAGGACGGGGGCTTCGGTGCGTGCGGGGGAGGAGTCGCTCATGCGCACCAGTCTTCCAGGCCGGACCCCGGGTACCGAATCGGACGGCGGGCGTCCACCGGCACCTCGGGAGGAGGCGACCCGGAGATCTCCCTGATGTCGGGCCGGAGCATGGCATCGCGAGGACCGGGCGGTGCAGGATGGAAGGGACGAAGCGCACCTCGCGCCCCGCTGTGCCCATCGAGCCCGCCAGGAGGACCGGATGATTGCCGAGACCGTGTGTTCCGCCGTCTCCGCGGCCGGCCTCGGCGTCGCCGCGGTCACCGCCTACCGCAAGCGTTTCCTGGCCGCCGCCCGCATCACAGCCTATGCGCTCGTCCCGATCGGCCTGGTGATGACGGGCGTCGTCGGCTGGCTGGCCGACACGGCGTTCAGCCCGACGGCCTGGGCCGGTTTCGGTGTGCTGGGCGCCGCCTGGGCACTGTTCGCGACGACTCGGGCCGTGGAGCGCAGGCGCGGAGGCACCCGCGCGGAGCGCAAGGCGGCGCGAGCCGCCGGACGCGACGCGGTGGCCCCGGCCGCCTCGGCCCCCTCGCTGGGCCCGTCGACCCGGCCTGCCGCCCGGCCCGCGGGCGCCCCGCCCGCGACCACCTCCGCCGACGACTTCAGCGACATCGAGGCCATCCTCAAGAAGCACGGCATATGACCTGAAACCGTTCACAACCGGAAGCAAGTCGAACGGGCCGGTACGGAAATCGGTGAAGTAGCGCACTCGAAGCCGTGGTGATCGCCAAGGGGGCATCCCCTGGGTCATCATCACCGCGAGATGCTGGACACGAGACAGAGCGAGGCCGCGCCGCCGAAGGACGAGCCGCGCGGATGCCTCTTCGCCCTATCCCAGCCACCGCTGATGATCTTCCTTGCGGTGATCGGGTGTCTGCTCCTCATGGCTGCGCTGCACGACCTGCTGTTGCTGTGAGCCGTACACGTCCGTCCCGGCGTCACCCGCCGGGACCGGCGTCGACCGGGTGTGTCCCCGGGGATCAGCCCGCCGCTTCCTTGCGCCGGGCCCGGTAGGCGGCCACATGCAGCCGGTTCCCGCAGGTGCGGCTGTCGCAGTAGCGGCGCGAGCGGTTGCGGGAGAGATCCACGAAGGCACGCCGGCAGTCCGGCGCCTCGCAGCGCCGCAGCCGCTCCTGCTCCCCGGCCACCACGAAGAAGGCGAGCGCCATCCCGCAGTCGGCCGCCAGGTGGTCGGCCACCGAGGCGCCCGGGGCGAAGTAGTGCACATGCCAGTCGTAGTCGTCGTGGTCCGTCAGCCGCGGGGTGGTGCCGGCCGCGGCGACCAGCTCGTTGATCATCCCCGCAGCGGACCGGGCGTCCGGGGCCGCGAAGATCCCCGCGAACCTGCCCCGGACCTTGCGCACCGCCGACAGGTCGAACTCCGACAGCACTCCGACGTCGCTGATCGCGTGACCGCGCACGAAATCAGCGAGAGCCGCGACGTCCGCCAGCCCGTCCGCCGCCGAGTCGTCCTCCGGCGCGGTGTTCACCAGATCCACCACGGTGTCGAGGGCACACCGGGTGTCGTGGGTGATCAGCACGTTTTGCTCCCTGGCCTGAGGGTCGGGCGGGCGCCCGCCGATGCTGGCCGATGGTAGCGACAACCGCGCCCATCGCACCGGGGGCCGCCCACCGGCGATTGCCCGGTAGAACGCCTCCGTGCCCTCGGCGGTTCCCGAGTCCGTCCTGTGCCTGCACGATATGCCTCGATGTGGCCGGAAAACAGGCGGACGCCGCCCCGTGAGCACTCACGGTGACGGCGTCTGTCTGTGCCGTATGCGGTTGTCTTGGCCCGAGCCGTCTCCCCGAGTGGACGGCGCCGGGCGGCTTTGAGGTGGCCGCGGCCTAGCTCTCCGCCAGGATGTGCGAGAGCTCCTGATCCAGATCGAAGTGCCGGTGTTCCGTGCCGGGCGGCACGGCGGCGTCGGTTCGCTTCAGGAAGGACTCCAGGGCCCGTGCCGGGGCTTCCAGCAGGGCTTCCCCTTCCGGAGAGCTCAGGGCGATGCAGACGACGCCCTGACCGTGACTGCGGGACGGCCAGACGCGGACGTCGCCGGTGCCGGTGGGCCGGTGAAGCCCCTCGGCGAGGAGGTCGCGGGCGAACACCCACTCGACGGTCTCCTCGGCTCCGGTGTGGAAGGTGGCGTGCACGGCGTAGGGGTCGGCCGTGTCGTACCGCAGGCCTGCGGGGACAGGCAGGGAGGACTCGCTCGACACAACGAGGCGCAGGTGCAGCTCGCAGCTGACCGTGGTGTTCATAAGCGCCAGGGCCTTTCGCTCAGTGTGCGCTCGGGGATTCGCACGTCGGCGAAATCGACATGCCACCTACGGTGCCGTTGTAAACCCCTCTGAGTGTTTTGCGTGCCTTTACGTAACTCTTCCGGCCGAGAACTCGTACGAGACCTACGACCATTCCGGTGACTGGATTCACTCGGGTAGGGTTTGTCTGTATGAATACGGGGAGTGACGAGCTGGGCGAGGTCGCCGTGGCGGCGGACAAGGCCGACAAGGCAGGCGCAGCGGCGAGCGCGGAGCAGTCCGAGCAGGGGCTCGGCTCCCGGGCGCCGGCCTTCATCAAGGCCCGCCGAGCCCTGCACCTGAGCTGGCAGGTCGGCATCTTCGTGGTCGGCCTCGCGGTCGTCGTGGTGGGCATCATCATGCTGCCGCTCCCCGGCCCGGGCTGGGTGGTGATCTTCGCGGGCATGGCGATCTGGGCGACCGAGTTCGTCTGGGCCCAGCTCGTGCTGCGCTGGACGAAACGCAAGGTCACCGAGGCGGCCCAGAAGGCCCTCGACCCCAGGGTGCGGCGCCGGAACATCACGCTGACGGTGATCGGCCTGGTGATCGTGGGCGCGCTGGTCGGGGTCTACCTGTGGAAGTTCGGCATCGTGATGCCGTGGCAGCTCAAGAACCAGTGATCGCGGACCCGGGCGTGGTCGGAGGCACCCCTGACATGGGGTAATGTTCTCCCTGCGCCCGGGCGATTAGCTCAGTGGGAGAGCGCTTCGTTCACACCGAAGAGGTCACTGGTTCGAACCCAGTATCGCCCACCCGGAACCGACGGCCCACCTGCGAACAGCAGGTGGGCCGTCGTCGTGTGTGTGCTCCCCGAACATCATCTTGGGCGTTACGCCGTCCGGTGGATCATCGTTCCGACTTCGCTCTGTAACCGGGCCGGTCCGTAGGGTCGGATCCCGGACGATTCCGAACCTCTGAGGCGGGTTGCGGGGCGAGCTGCCGAGCCGGCTGGGCGCCCTCCTCGGTCACGCGGCCGAGAACGCCGAGGCCGCCGGGGGATCCGGGTGGCCGCCCACCCCGGACGAGGAGGCCCTGCTTGCGTCCGGCCCGGCGTTCTGCCAAGCCGTGGCCCTGCCCCGTTCCTGCCCGACGGCGACCCCGAGGTGTCCACCGCCGCGTTCGTGGTGGGGCTCGGCACCGGTGGCGAGAGGTCGCCGGGCGCAACATGCGCGCACGCGACGGCCTCGTGGCCTGGCGGAACGACATCGAGGGCCTCCAGACCCTCGAAGGCCGCCGAATGCGGGCTCGGCTCAGCTCGATCGGTACCGAACCTCCGTTCCGGGCCCGCCGTCGCCGCCCCTGGCCCGGCCGACGCTAGCGACGCCACCCACACGTTTCCGGCCACCTGCCGGGGGCCCCGCCGCCCCGCACGCCCTGGGCGGCTGTGGCCACTTCGTCCAGGGGGAGCGCTCCGCGCGGGCCGTGCCGTCTGACCGGCCGCCCCGCTTCCCTGCCCCCTGGCGGAGCCCCCTGACCTGCGCAATCACCCAGCACTTGCGCCCCCGCGCCCCGGCCGGACGCCCCGGACTCCGCCCCCGCCCCGAAGAAAATCCTGTCCGAATCATTGACGCACCTCCGGCCCCTCCGTAACTTGTGCCAGCAAGCGCTTACTTGAAACGATTCATGACGGCGGCGACGACGCTGCGGGAGGGGCCCGACTGTGGGAACCAGCAGGAATCTTGAGAGGCGTACGATCCTGAAGGCGGCCGGCGCCTCGGCTGCCGTGCTCGGGCTCGCCACGACGACCGGGTGCGGCGGCGAAAGCGGTTCCGGGAACGGGACGGTGACGATCCGTTACTCGTGGTGGGGTGCCGAGGAGCGGGCCAAGAAGATCAACCGGACGATCGCGCTCTTCGAGAAGAAGTACCCGAAGATCAAGGTCAAGACCGACTTTCAGACGTATCAGTCGTTCTGGGAGAAGTTCCAGACGCAGGCGGCCGGCGGAAATCCCCCGGACGTTTTCCAGAACGCCGTCACATTTCTTCGGAAGTACGACAAGCGCGGAATTCTGCTGGACCTCAAGTCACAGGTGCAGGCGGGCAATCTGAGCCTGGATCACTTCCGCGCGGGCGTCACGAAGGTCGGCGAGGTCGACGGCAAGCAGCTCGGCGTTCCCGTCGGCTCCAACACCATGGCGCTCGTCATCGACAAGAAGGTCTTCCGGAAGGCGGGTGTCGAGCCGCAGCCGGGCTGGACCTGGGACGAGTACTTCAAGGCCCTGAAGACCATCCACGACAGGACGAAGGTCGCCGGGGACACCGGCTACTTCGCCATCATGTACCTCTACGACCTCTACCTCCGCCAGAACGGGAAGGCCTTCTTCACCGAGGACGGACTCGGTTTCGACAAGTCCGACCTGACCGAGTGGTGGACGGACGGCTACAACCGCGTCAGGGCCGGCATCGTCACCGACCCGAAGGTCGTCCAGCAGGACATGCCCAAGTCCTCCCTCTCCGCCGGCCACGGCGCCTCGGAGTTCACCTGGGACAACTTCACCGTCCGCTACTCCGCGGAAGGCGACAGCTCCTACGGCCTCGCTCCGATTCCCACCACCGACGGCAAGGACACCGGCCAGTACCTCGCCTCCCTGATGCTGAGCGCCTCCGCCCGCACCTCCCACCCCAAGGAGGTCGCCCAGTTCATCGACTTCATGGTCCACGACCCCGAGGTCGGCAAGATCATGGGCTACGACCGGGGCATCCTCGCGAGCACCGAGCAGTACGAGGCGTTCAGGCCGACCGACGCGGTGAACAAGGAGATCGCGCAGTACGAGGAGGACACCGCCAAGTCCGGCGTCCTCGGCACGATCACCCCGCACCCCTCCGGCGCCGACACCATCGAGGCCGCCTTCCTGCGCCTCGGCGGCGACCTCGGACAGGGCAAGACCAAGGTCGGGGACGCGGTGAAGCAGTTCTTCACCGAGTCCGAGGCCGCCTTCCAGGCCTGATGGGACGTGCCGTGACGCTCGTCAAGGACTCCGCGTCCGCCACCCGCAGGGCCCGCCCGGCCGCCCGCGCCGCCGCGCGGCGGCCGGGCCGCCGCCGGGAGAACCTGGCCGGCTATCTCTTCATGTCCCCGTGGATCGCCGGCTTCCTGCTGCTGACGGCGGGCCCGATGGTGGCCTCGCTGTACTTCGCGTTCACCGACTACAACCTCTTCAACACCCCGAAGTGGGTCGGGTTCGACAACTTCACCAAGATGTTCGACGACCCGCGCTGGCAGAAGTCGGTGGAGGTGACGGCCAAGTACGTCGTCATCGGCACCCCGCTGAAGCTGCTGCTCGCCCTCGGCGTCGCCCTGCTCCTCGCACAGAGCCGCCGCGGCCAGTCCTTCTACCGGGCCGCCTTCTACGCGCCCTCGCTCATCGGTGCGAGCGTCTCGGTCGGCTTCGTCTGGCGCTCGCTCTTCTCCGACGGCGCCGTCGTGGACCGCACCCAGACCTTCCTCGGCTTCCACGTCGGCGGCTGGGTCGGCAACGCGGACTGGGTGCTGTACTGCCTGGTCGCGCTGACCGTCTGGCAGTTCGGGGCGCCCATGGTCATCTTCCTGGCCGGGCTCAAGCAGGTGCCCAGGGAGCTGTACGAGGCCGCCGAGATGGACGGCGCGGGACCGTTCCGGAAGTTCTGGAACATCACCCTGCCGATGATCTCCCCGGTGCTGTTCTTCAACGTGCTTCTGGAGACCATCCACTCCTTCCAGATCTTCGGCTCGGCCTACGTCGTCTCCAACACCTACTGCGGTCCGGCCGACGCCACGCTCGTCTACATCTGCTACCTGTACCAGCAGGGCTTCAAGAACGCCCAGATGGGCTTCGCCGCCGCGATGGCCTGGATGCTGCTGCTCGCCGTCGCTCTGGTGACGGCCGTCCTCTTCTGGTCCCAGAAGAAGTGGGTGCACTACGAGGAGGGCGCCCGATGAGTGCGGTCACCACCAAGGTCACGGACACGGCCGGCCGCTGGCGCGCCGGTTCCCTCGTCTGGCACCTCGGCGCCCTGCTGATCCTCGCGGTCATCCTCTACCCGGTGGTCTGGGTGATCGGCGCCTCCTTCAAGCCCAGCAAGGACATCATCAACAGCCTCACGCTGTTCCCGTCCCACCCGATCCTGGCCAACTTCAAGGGCCTCGCCGACGGCATAGCGGACATCGAGATCTGGACCTTCTTCCGGAACTCCCTCTTCTACGCCCTCGGTGCCGTCGTCGGCGTGCTCGTCTCCTGCTCGCTCACCGCCTACGCCTTCGCCCGCATCCGGTTCGCCGGCCGCAACCTGCTCTTCTCGCTGATGATCGGCACGCTGCTGCTGCCGTACCACGTGCTGCTGATCCCGCAGTACGTGATGTTCCAGAAGCTGGGCTGGATCAACACCTACGCCCCGCTGCTGATCGGCAAGTACCTCGCGACCGAGGCCTTCTTCGTCTTCCTGATGGTGCAGTTCATGCGCAACCTGCCCCGCGAGCTGGACGAGGCCGCCCGGCTCGACGGCTGCGGCCATCTGCGCATCTACTGGTCGATCGTGCTGCCGCTGTGCCGGCCCGCGCTGATCACCAGCGCGATCTTCACCTTCATCAACGCCTGGAACGACTTCATGGGCCCGCTGATCTACCTCAACGAGCCCGGCAAGTACACCGTCTCCCTCGGCCTGATGATGTTCCGCGACTCCGACGGCGTGGCCGCCAACTACGGCGGCATGATCGCCATGTCCCTGGTCGCGCTGCTGCCGGTGCTGCTGTTCTTCCTCGCCTTCCAGCGGTACCTGATCGACGGCATGGCGACCTCCGGACTGAAGGGCTGAGGCAGCCACCATGGCGGAAGCACGTGTGAAGCCGCGCAGGGAGTCCGTGGTCGCGGAGAGGTTCGGGGTCTTCGCCGAGTGTCTGCTCACCGGTGTCTGGATCGCGGTGGCCTCCCTCGGAGTCGTCACCCACCCGGCCGCCTTCGCCGCCGGCGCCCGGCATCTGCGCCGTCGTACGGCGCATGAGGGCGGCGGCCTGCGGGAGTTCGTCGCGGACTTCCGGAGCGCGCTGCGCGGCGGCTGGGCCGTCGGGGCCGTCGGGTGGGCCGCGGTGGCGCTGGGCCGGGTGGACGTCCAGGCCGTGCGCGCGGGGCTGCCCGGCGGGCCGCTTGCCGGTGCCGTGGGTCTGTTCGCGCTGCTCGGCCTCGCCGTGGCAGGGCTGCGCGCGGCGGCCGTGTGGACCCCGGGGAGCCGCTGGCGCGCCCTGCTCGCCGACGCGGGCCGCCGTACGGTCCTCGACCCCGCCGGGTCCTTCCTGCTGGTCGGCGGAGCGGTCCTGACCTGCTGTTCCGCTCTGCTCATCGCACCGCTGGCGGTCCCTGTGCTCGGGGCCGTCGCGGCGGCGGCCGTCGCCGTGGAGGAGCGGTACCGGCACCGCTGAGCCCGCGGTGCTCTCGATCAAGGTCGGTGCCCCATGGGCGCCGCGCCCATCTCTGTCATGCCCCTGAGCAGCTCGCCACATGCCCGCACGGAAGGAAAGACGATGTCTCCCATTCCCCGCAGGTCCCTCCTGAAGGCGGCCGCCGTCGCCGGAGCCGCCGCCCAGTTCAGCTGGGCACTGGGGGCGAGCGACGCGCAGGCCGCGCCGGCGGCCGCGGCCGACGGCGCCGACCCGGTGCCCCTGGACTGGCTGGAGGACGGCGGCCTCGGCGCCGCGCCCGGCTCCACCGTCGGCGTGCCCTGGCCGATGGGCGCCTACCAGGAGGACCAGACCTTCGCGCTCACGGACGCCGACGGCACGGACGTCCCCGTACAGACCTGGCCCCTCGCCCACTGGCCCGACGGCTCCCTCAAGTGGACGGCGCACGCGGTAAGTTCGGGCTCCGGCAAGCTCACCCTCACGGCCGGCACCCCCAAAGCACCCGACCGGAAGGTCACCGTCGACAGGAGCGGCGGCACCATCGACGTCTCCACCGGCGTCATCACCGCGAAGATCGGCAAGAACGGCTCGACGCTCATCAAGTCGGTCACCCGCGGCTCGACCGAGATCGCCAGGAACGGGCGGCTCGTGCTCGTCCGGCAGCCCGAGGCCGAGGACGAGGACCAGGGCACGGTCAGGACGGAGCGCTTCGACGGCGCGATCGACGAGGTCACCGTCGAACAGGACGGCCCGGTCCGCGCCGTGGTCCGGATCGACGGCAAGCACCGCAAGGGCGACCGCAGTTGGCTTCCCTTCTCGCTCCGGCTGTACTTCTACGCCGGTTCCGATTCCTTCCGCATGGTGCACACCATCACCTACGACGGCACGCTGGAGCCCGGCAAGGCGAGCGGCGACTTCATCCGCGGGCTCGGCGTACGGTTTGCCGTGCCGATGCGGGACGCGGCCTACGACCGGCACGTCCGCATCGGCGGCGAGGGCACCGGCCTGCTGCGGGAGGCCGTCCAGGGCATCACCGGGCTGCGCCGCGACCCGGGCGCCGCCGTGCAGGCCGCCCAGTACGCGGGCCGGAAACTGCCCGACCCCGCCACCTGGGACCAGCGCGTCACCACCCGCCTGCAGTACATCCCGCACTGGGGCGACCACACCCTCTCCCAGCTCTCCGCCGACGGCTTCACCCTGCGCAAGCGCACCAGGAAGGGCTACGGCTGGATCACCGCCGGCGGAGGCGGGCGGGCCTCCGGTTTCGGCTACGTCGGCGGCGCGAGCGGCGGACTCTCCTTCGGCCTCAGGGACTTCTGGGAGAAGTTCCCCGCCCAGCTCGACATCCGCGACGCCCACACCGACGAGGCCACCGTCACCCTCTGGCTCTGGTCGCCCGAGGCGCAGCCCATGGACCTGCGCTTCTACCACGACGGGATGGGCCAGGACACCTACGCCGAGCAGCTCGAGGGCCTCAACATCACCTACGAGGACTACGAGCCGGAGTTCGGCACCCCCTACGGCATCGCCCGCACCTCCGAACTCCTCTTCTGGGCCAACGAGTCGACGCCCGCCGCCGAGACCCTCGCCGACCAGGTGACGGCCGTACGGACCCTGCCGCAGCTCGCCGCCCCGCCCAGGCAGCTCATCAAGGCCAAGGTCTTCGGCCCCGGCCTCTACTCCGAGCCGGACCGCTCCACCGCCGCCAGGGCGAAGATCGAGGACCACCTCGACTTCCTCTTCACCTACTACAAGGACCAGGTGGAGATGCGCCGTTGGTACGGCTTCTGGGACTACGGCGACATCATGCACACCTACGACTCGGCCCGGCACGTGTGGCGGTACGACATCGGCGGCTACGCCTGGGACAACTCCGAGCTCTCGCCCGACCTGTGGCTCTGGTACGCGTACCTCAGAAGCGGCCGCTCCGACATCTTCCGCTTCGCCGAGGCGATGACCCGGCACACCGGCGAGGTCGACGTCTACCACCTCGGCAAGTGGGCCGGCCTCGGCACCCGGCACGGCGTCCAGCACTTCGCCGACAGCGCCAAGCAGCAGCGCATCGCCAACACCACCTACCGGCGCTTCTACTACTTCCTCACCGCCGACGAACGCGTCGGCGACCTCATGCGCGCCAACGTCGACTCCGACGAGACGTTCCTCGTCCTCGACCCGCAGCGCAAGGTCCGCACCGACCCGTACACCCCCGACCCGCACGCCCTGTCGATCGGCTTCGGCACCGACTGGAGCGGACTGGTGTCGGCGTGGCTGACGGAGTGGGAGCGCAAGGGCCCCCGGTGGGAGAAGGCCAGGGCGCGGGTCCTGTCCACCATGGAGACCATCGCCGCCCAGCCCAACGGCTTCGTCCAGGGCAGCGGCCTGTACGACATCGACACCGGCAGGTTCGCCGTCGCCGACAAGCCGGTGGTGGCGGTCTCCCACCTCTCCGCCGTCTTCGGCCTGAACGAGCTGTGCGCCGAGCTGATCCACCTGGTCGACCTGCCGAAGTTCAAGGAGGCCTACCTCGACTACTGCCGTTACTTCAACGCCACCAAGGCCGAACAGGCGGCCCGCTACGGCAGCAACTTCGGCACCCTGCTGCTCTTCCAGGGCCACTCGCGCCTGGACGCCTACGCCGCCGTACAGACCGGTGACCCGACGCTCGCCACGCGCGCCTGGACCAAGTTCTACAGCTCCGACGGCTACACCGAGTCCTCGCCCTGGAAGACCGAGAAGCTGACCGGACCGGCCACCCTGGTCGCAGGGAGCGAGGCGAGCTGGGTGTCGACCAACGACACCGCGCTGTACGGCCTCGCGGCCATCGAGAACCTGGCCCTGCTCGGCGACAAGATGCCCGGCTGAGGACAATTGGGGGAGCGCCGTCGCACGGGCGGCGGCGCTCGTCCCCCGAGTGTGGTTCGCGGCACTGCGCGTTGCATGAGTACGCGTACTCAGATCAACGCGTCCACCAGGGCAGACTCCGGTCATGGACTGGTCCCGCTACCGCTTTCTCAGCCTGTGGTCCCTGCCCGCCCCGCCGGCCGCCGTGTTCGCGGTGCTGGAGCGGCCCGAGGACTATCCCGACTGGTGGCCGCAGGTGAGGGCGGTGACCCGGCTCGACGACAGCACCGGCGTCATCACCATCCGCTCTCTGCTGCCGTACGCCATGACCTTCACCGCCCGCCAGACACGCCGCGACCCGGCCGCCGGTGTCCTGGAGATCGCCGTGTCGGGAGACATCGAGGGCTGGGCCCGCTGGACGGTCACGGCCGACGGCGCGGGCACGCTGGCTCGCTACGACCAGGTCGTCGACGTCACCAAGCCCCTGCTCAGACGGCTGGCCGTGCCGGGACGACCCGTCTTCCGCCTCAACCACCGGCTGATGATGGCGGCCGGGCGGCGCGGACTGCTGCGTCACCTGGAAGCGGTTTGAAGTAACACCACAGGGACCTGTATTGTTCAGTGCGTTCCCGGGCGATTAGCTCAGTGGGAGAGCGCTTCGTTCACACCGAAGAGGCCACTGGTTCGAACCCAGTATCGCCCACCGGGAAAGAGCCGGTCCGCACAGCGGACCGGCTCTTTTGACGTCAGGGGGGCGTCGTGGGTTCGGAACAGGGCAAGAAAGGACCGAGAGTTGGCGTGCACCTGCGCCGGCGCCGGATCCGCAGTCTGATCGGCATCTTCTTCCTCACGCTGCTGCTCGGCGCTCTCGTGGCGCTGGCCCGGGTCGGCGGCAACAGCGAACGGGTCACCACGATGTGGGTCGGCGCGCGGCTCTCCGCCGACGGAAGCGCCCGCATCACCGAGGTCGTCGACTACGACTTCGGATACCCCGACGCCGAACGGCACGGCATCTACCGCGACCTGCCCGACCTGCCCTACGACGAGGACGAGGCCGACGTCGCCGTCACCCTGGACGGCCACCGCGTCCCCTGGGAACTCACCGTCGGCGACTACTACCTCGAACCGAACGGCCACCGGGAGATCGCCACCCGCATCAAGGTGGGCGACCCCGACCGGGCCGTCACCGGCGTGCACCGGTACCGCATCCAGTACACCCTCCGGGACGTCGTGAAGAAGGGCCGGCTCGCCTGGGACGCGGTGGGCACCGGCTGGACCGTCGACCGCTCCCGCGTCGAGATCCACGCCGTCGCCCCCTACGCCCTCACCGGTCTGCGCTGTGTACAGGGCACCGACGGCTCCCGGAAGAAGTGCACCGCCGAGCAGACCGGGCCCGGCCGCCTCACCGTGAGGATCGACCGGCTCAAGGGGAAGCAGGGGCTCACCCTCTACGCCACCCGCGACGGTGCCGTCGGCCGGGCTGCCCTGCCCGCGCCGCCCGGCGGCGAGGCCGTCGGAACCACGGTGACCCATCCGCTGCGGATCGCCCTCTACTCCGTCGCCCTCGCCTTCGTCGTGGCCCTGGCGACGATCGGAGTGCTGCGGCTCGCCGGCCGCGACCGGCCCGCACCGGCAGGGACCGACGGGACCCCGGGAGCGCCCGCCCCGAGCCCCCTGCCCCCGCAGGACCTGAGCCCGGCCCAGGGCGGGATCCTGGCCGCCGAGCAGGTCGAACCCGCGCACCAGGCCGCCTGGCTGCTCGGCCTCGTCGCCGACGGCCACCTCACGCTCGGGGGCGCCGAGCACGCTCCGACCCTGCGGCGCCCCAACCGTGGTGCGGGGGCGGACGACCCGGTCACCAGGGAGGTCCTGCGCTACATGTTCGCGGGCCGCGCAGAGATCACCCTGGGCCAGTACGACTCGTCGTTCGAGACGGGCTGGCACGCGCTGGCCCGGCACCTGAAGAAATGGCAGGCCGACTCCGGTCTGTGGGACCCGGCCGCCGTACGCCTCGCCCGCCTCGCCCGGCCCGTGGGCATCGCCGCCACCGTGCTCGGTCTGCTCACCGGCGCGGTGGGCGCCGCACTGGGCGCCGGCCGCCACGCGGCCGGAGGGCCCCTGCTCGTCGCCGGCGTGATCGTCTTCGGTGTCGGCCTCGCGCTGTGGCGGCGCGGCCGGGAACTGCACCGGCGCACCCCCGAGGGCAGTGCCCAGCTGCTGCGGGTCGAGGCGTTCCGACGCTGTCTCGCCGACCCGTCGGCGTTCCCCGAAACGGAACCGCTCGACGACGACCAGGTGCGGCTCTGCACGGCGTGGGCCGTCGCGCTCGGCCTGGGTGACACCTGGCGGCACGCCGTCGAGTCGTCCGCCGTGCCCACCCGACGGCACGCCTCGCCGGCCGTGCGGTTCGGGCCCGCGCTGGCCCTCGGCATCGTCGTCACCGCTGCGATGTCGTCCAGGGCGCCCTCCTCCAGCGGCTCCGGAAGTTCCGGTGGCAGCGGCGGCGGATCCTCCGGCGGCGTCGGCGGGGGAGCGGGCGGCGGTGGCGGAGGCTCCTGGTGAACTCCCGCCCCCGCCAAGCTGCTACGCCGCCGCCGGCAGCTCCGGCCTGAGCGGCCAGTCCGTGCTCACCGTCTCCTCCGAGCCGCTGCGCGCGAACCAGGCCTGAAGACCGCGGGCCTGCGCCGCGTGCCAGGTGGCCTGGAGCGTGTGCAGTTCGGCAGGGCTCAGCCGCTCCAGCCGGGTCGCGAACCGGCGGCCCACGGCGCGTACGACGTCCAGCGCTGCCATTGCGTCCGCCGCCGCGTCGTGCGCGCCCTCCAGCGTCACGCCGTAGTGCGCGCACAGGTCGGTCAGCGTGCGCCGGCCCTTGCGGTAGCGGTCCAGGTGCTTGTCCAGGACCCGGGGATCCATCACCTGCAGCGGGCTCGCCTCGAACCAGCGGTCCAGCGACGAGGCGCGGTGCCGGCGCAACTCCCGGTCCAGCAGCGTGAGATCGAACGGCGCGTTCATCACCACCAGCGGGCGGCCCATCGCCGCGTGCTCGGCCAGCTGCTCGGCTATCTCGAACATCACCGGCGCCGGCCAGCGGCCGTTGTGCTGCAGGTGTTCGTCCGTCAGACCGTGCACCGCCGTCGCCGCCTCCGGCACCGGCACACCCGGGTTCACCAGCCAGCGCGTGATCCGGGGCCGGGTGCCCGGCGCGTCCTGGACGACGACGGCGGCCGACACGATTCGGTCGGTCTCCACGTCGACGCCCGTCGTCTCCGTGTCGAAGGCGGCCAGCGCCCCCTCGTACCAGCACGTCATCCCAACCCAACTCCTCGTTCACCCACGGCAGATGAAGTTCCGTCTTCTGCCCGTTTGGTGATACCCGGGCCGTTTGCGCCGTACGCCGCGAGGACACAACAGGAGTGCGGGTCTTTGCAGTTCAGCAGCCCGCAGCGGGGAAACTCTTGGCTTGGAAGGCTGTTGGTCATGGCCATAGCGCAGCCCGAGCGGGGCGGGCTGCTGCCCGAACGCTCGGGCACCGTCCGCGGCACGCTCGCCACCACCGCCTGCATGGAGACACTGCAGGTGGGATATCTGCACGCGGTCTCCGCCGCGGCGGGCTGCTCGCTGTCCCAGCCCTTTCCGGACAACGGCATCGACTGGCACGTCAGCCACAGCGCACCCGGACACACCGTCGACGACGAGGTCACCATCAAGGTGCAGCTCAAGTGCACCTACCAGGTCCCGCCGAACCCGCCGGGCCGCTCCTTCTCCTTCACCCTCGACAACGACCACCTGCGCAAACTCGCCCGCACGCCCGTCTCGGTGCACAAGATCCTGGTCGTCATGCTGGTCCCGCGCTCCCAGGACGACTGGCTGCGCGCCAGCCACGACCGGCTCGACCTCAGGCACTGCTGCTACTGGGTCAACCTCGCCGGCCACCCGGTCACCGGCCGGCACCGGACCACCGTGCGGATACCGACCACGCGCATCTTCGACGACCGTGCGCTGTGCGAGATCATGACGCGGGTCGGGACGGGAGGCAGGCCATGAGGATCCGCCCGTACGACGAGCCGGCCCGGCAGGTCCGGCCGCACCCCGACGACCTGGCCTGGAACCGGCCGCCCGACCCCGCCGAGGTCGACCCCGCCGTGCTCGGCGCCCTGCTGCGCCGGCACGGCTGGCAGCGGCGCGGGGGAGCGGCCGGGCGCTACGGCCGCTGGACCCCGCCCGGGCCGGGCGGCGGCGGCACCAGCCTGCTGGTGCCCGAGAACCGGGCCTTCCCCGACAGCGACGACCTGCTCGGCGAGGCCCTCGACGCCCTCGCCCGCAGCGACACCCCCACCGCGCGCGAGGTGCTGATCTCCCTCGCCGTGCCCAGCGACGAGATCCGCTGGTGGCGGGACACCCCGAGCGGGCCCGTCGGCGCCTCCCCCTGGTCGGTCGACGAGCGTCTGCGCACCGCGGCCCGCCAGATGCTCCTCGCGGCCGCGCTCGCCACGCGCGCGCGTGCCGGCTACTACGGCGCCCGGCACCGCCGGTCCGCCGCCGGCCTCCTGGAGAACGTCCTCGTCGGCCCCACCGCCGAGGGCCACCGGCTGACCGCCTTCGTGCCCGTGCCCACCGGCCGCTCGCTCGCCGTCCGCCTCCACCAGGCCCTGTACGCGGCCCGCGAGGCCATCGACTACCAGCGGGCCACCGGCGGCATGGACGCCTTCGACGGCGCGGTCGAGGCCGGCGTCAGCCGCGAGCTGACCGAGGCGCTCACCACGCTCGTCCGCGGCACCGAGGGCGCCCGCATCGCCATCGCCTGGGCCCCCGGGGCCGGCGTGCCCGAGGGCTGTGCCGCCTCCGCCGAACCCGTCGAGTTCTCACCCGGCGACCTGCCCGTGCTGCACGCGGCCGGCGCCCGCTACGTGCAGGGGGAACCCTCCGTGCCGGTCCGGATCACCGGCGCGGTGGTCCGCCTGCGCCGCTCCGGGCCGCGCGGCGCGGGCACCGTACGGCTGCGGGTGCTCGCGGGCGCCGAGGTCCCGCACGTCCGCGTCACCCTGGACGAGGAGGACTACCGCATCGCCGGCCACGCCCACCTCGTCGGCCTCCCGGTGCGGGTGCACGGCCGACTCGAGCGCCGGGGCGGTTTCCGCAGGCTCACCGGCGCCTCCGGGGTCGTCCCCGTGCAGGTGGACGACGCGGAGCGGGACCGGCTGATGAAGTCCTTGCAGGAGAACCTCGACTTCTTCGAGGAGGCGTGCGGGGAGGCGTACGGAGGCGAGGACTGAGGGTGACCGTTTAGCGGTCGGTGGTGTCGGGTCGGTACGATCCCTTGTGCGCGCGCTCCTGGTATGGCGCCGCACCCCACCTTCAGTCAGGAGAGACCGGTGTCAGACGTCCGTGTGATCATCCAACGCGATTCCGAGCGGGAAGAACGCGTGGTGACGACGGGCACTACGGCCGCCGACCTCTTCGCGGGCGAGCGGTCGATCATCGCCGCGCGCGTGGCCGGCGAGCTGAAGGACCTCGCGTACGAGCTGTCCGACGGTGACGAGGTCGAGGGCGTCGAGATCTCCTCCGAGGACGGTCTGAACATCCTGCGCCACTCCACCGCGCACGTCATGGCGCAGGCTGTGCAGGAGCTGTTCCCCGAGGCCAAGCTGGGCATCGGCCCGCCGGTCAAGGACGGCTTCTACTACGACTTCGACGTCGAGAAGCCGTTCACGCCCGAGGATCTCAAGGCCGTCGAGAAGAAGATGCAGGAGATCCAGAAGCGCGGCCAGCGCTTCGCCCGCCGCGTCGTCACCGACGAGGCCGCCCGCGAGGAGCTGGCGGACGAGCCGTACAAGCTGGAGCTGATCGGCCTCAAGGGCTCGGCGTCGCACGACGACGGCGCGGACGTCGAGGTCGGCGCCGGCGAGCTGACGATCTACGACAACCTGGACGCCAAGACCGGCGACCTGTGCTGGAAGGACCTCTGCCGCGGTCCCCACCTGCCGTCGACCCGCCTGATCCCGGCGTTCAAGCTGATGCGCAACGCGGCCGCCTACTGGCGCGGCAGCGAGAAGAACCCGATGCTCCAGCGCATCTACGGCACCGCCTGGCCGTCCAAGGACGAGCTGAAGGCGTACCTCGACTTCCTCGCCGAGGCGGAGAAGCGCGACCACCGCAAGCTGGGCAACGAGCTCGACCTGTTCTCCATCCCCGAGCAGATCGGCTCCGGCCTCGCCGTCTTCCACCCCAAGGGCGGCATCGTCCGCCGTGTGATGGAGGACTACTCGCGCCGCCGTCACGAGGAGGAGGGCTACGAGTTCGTCTACACCCCGCACGCGACGAAGGGGAAGCTCTTCGAGACGTCCGGCCACCTGGACTGGTACGCCGAGGGCATGTACCCGCCCATGCAGCTCGACGAGGGCGTGGACTACTACCTCAAGCCCATGAACTGCCCGATGCACAACCTGATCTTCGACGCGCGCGGCCGCTCGTACCGTGAACTGCCGCTGCGCCTCTTCGAGTTCGGGACCGTGTACCGGTACGAGAAGTCGGGCGTCGTGCACGGTCTGACCCGTGCCCGCGGCTTCACCCAGGACGACGCGCACATCTACTGCACCCGTGAGCAGATGTCCGAGGAGCTGGACAAGACGCTCACCTTCGTCCTCGGCCTGCTGCGCGACTACGGCCTGACCGACTTCTACCTGGAGCTGTCCACCAAGGACCCGGAGAAGTTCGTCGGCTCCGACGAGGTCTGGGAGGAGGCGACCGAGACGCTGCGCCAGGTCGCCGAGAAGCAGGGCCTGCCCCTGGTCCCGGACCCGGGTGGCGCCGCCTTCTACGGCCCGAAGATCTCCGTCCAGACCAAGGACGCGATCGGCCGCACCTGGCAGATGTCGACCATCCAGCTCGACTTCAACCTGCCCGAGCGCTTCGACCTGGAGTACACCGGCCCGGACGGCTCCAAGCAGCGCCCGGTGATGATCCACCGCGCCCTCTTCGGCTCGATCGAGCGCTTCTTCGCGGTGCTCCTGGAGCACTACGCGGGCGCCTTCCCGGCGTGGCTCGCCCCGGTCCAGGCGATCGGCATCCCGATCGGCGACGGACACGTCGAGTACCTGGAGAAGTTCGCCGCGGCGGCCCGGAAGAAGGGCCTGCGCGTCGAGGTGGACTCCTCCTCGGACCGCATGCAGAAGAAGATCCGCAACGCCCAGAAGCAGAAGGTGCCCTTCATGGTCATCGCGGGCGATGAGGACATGTCGAACGGCTCGGTGTCCTTCCGCTACCGCGACGGGTCGCAGGAGAACGGCATCCCGTTCGACGAGGCCATCGCCAAGATCGCGCAGGTCGTGGAGGAGCGGACCCAGGTCTGATCCGTTCCGTTCGCAGGGCCCCCGGGGATCACTTCCGCGGGGGCCTTTCGTCTCCCTCGCGGGTGAAGGTCTGCAACAGCCAGGACGAGAACGAACCCGTCACGGCGCCGAGCAGGCCCACTCCGCAGGCCATCATCCCGATCGCGATCGTCCGGCCGGCCCTGGTCACGGGGGTGATGTCGCCGTAGCCGACCGTGCTGAGGGTCTCGGCCGCCCACCACACGGCGTCCCCGAACGTCTTCATGGTGGCGCCGGGCGCCCCGCGTTCCTGCTGGTAGGTCGCGAGGGCACCGGAGAAGCCGAGGAGCAGGGTGGACAGGCCCGCGTAGGAGATCACGCGGGCGTACAGGGAGAGCCGGGGCTCGCCCTGCCGACGCTGGACGACGTCGTAGAGCGGAACGATCCGCAGCGGGCGCAGCAGCGGCAGCACGACCACCACCGTGAGCAGGAAGTGCCCGGAGACGAAGCGCAGGAAGCGCTGCCCACTGAGCCGCCAACGCACCGCGTAGTCCACGGCGAAGGCCACCCAGATCGCCACCAGCACGACCGCGCACAGGCGGAGCCAGAACCGCGCCACGTCGGTCGCGAGAACGCGGGTCGCGTAGGCCGCCAGGAAGACCAGTGAGGCCGCGAACAGGGGAATCTCGCTGCGCTGCTCCCAGCGGGCCAAGGGGCTTTCGACGTCCACCGGCCAAGCTTGGCCGGTGGGTGCCCTCCTGCCGCCCCGGCGACACGCCGCGAACGGGCGAAGCCATATGCTGCCTTGCATGACGAGTGAGCCGGAGCAGCAGATCGGAGTGGGGACGCAGGACGCGTTCCAGCGCCTGTGGACACCCCACCGGATGGCCTACATCCAGGGCGAGAACAAGCCGAGCGGCCCGGGGGCCGGCGACGGCTGCCCCTTCTGCTCCATCCCGGCCAAGTCCGACGAGGACGGCCTGATCGTCCGCCGCGGCGAGCACGTGTACGCCGTCCTCAACCTCTACCCGTACAACGGCGGCCACCTGATGACCGTGCCCTACCGGCACGTGGCCGACTACACCGACCTGACCGGGCCGGAGACCGCCGAGCTGGCCGAGCTGACCAAGCAGGCGATGACGGCCCTGCGCACCGCCTCCGGCGCGCACGGCTTCAACATCGGCATGAACCAGGGCACGGTGGCCGGCGCCGGCATCGCGGCCCATCTGCACCAGCACATCGTCCCGCGCTGGGGCGGCGACACGAACTTCATGCCGGTGGTCGGCCACACGAAGGTGCTGCCGCAGCTGCTGGCGGACACACGGAAGATGCTGGCGGAGGCCTGGCCGGCGTAGGTCCCCGGGTGCCCTTGGCAGGGGGCACCCCTACGCGTCGTACATGTCGGCCTTCCTGGGCGACGCATCCTGCACCAGGCCACTGAGCACGGACGAGCGGTTGCCGAACTTCGCCGTGTCCACACCGTTCTCCGCCAGGACCCGGAGCGCGGCCGAGTGCACCACCCGCAGCACCGGCGTGGCCGCGCGCAGCGCGTCGTCGGCCATGAAGCGGTGCCGCCAAGGCTGGTCGGCCCAGGCGTGCCGGAGACCGAAGGGCTCGGGCAGCGCGAGAGAACCGCCGAGCCAGTTGAGGAGCGGCGGGTACCAGGTCAGCGGGGCGCGCGCGGCGAGCCGCACCACCTCGTCGGTGCGGATCAGCGGCAGCTTGACCGTGCGGGTCTCCCAGGGCTTGAGGGACTTGGTGACCTCCTTGGTCGGCGCCTCCGGCTTCGCGTGGAACAGCGGGTTCACCGGCCCCAGCGCGTGTCCGGTCACCTCGATGCGCAGCGTCTCGTGCAGCACGGTCACCGTGATCAGCATGGTCAGGACCAGCTGGCCGTCCCACAGGGTCCACTGCACGCCCAGATAGTGCCGGTCACCGCTGCCGAACTGCTGCTTGTTGCAGATGTCCTGTATGGCGTGCGGCTTGACCTGGAACGCCTCGACGTCCGTGCCCTCCGGCCGGGACACCGCCTTCGCGTTCTCCCCGATCGGCGTGACGATCCAGTGCCGTATCGAGGGCCGCGGGAAGCCGCCGGTGTTCAGCGGGCCGCGCTCCAGCATCCGCAGCTGGTCGTGGATCGCGCGGACGACGTCCCAGCTGCGGAAGGGGTGGATCTCCCGGGTGGGGTCGGCGGGCACCAGGTCCTCGGCGAGCTGCCAGGCGCCCCAGCGGGTACCCATGCCGAGTATGCCCTTGGGACCGGCGTAGAAGACCGAGTTGGACTGCTGCTCGGCGCTGAGCCGGGCCAGCGACTGGCGCAGCTGCTCGGCCGCGGTCTCGCCGGGGCTGCGCGGCACGGCCTCGGGGACCTTGGCGCCGACGCTGCTGCCCGAGAGCAGACCGTCCCAGCGCGCCCGCAGGTCCTTCGCGGTGCGCTCGCAGATCTGCTTGGCCCAGAACCAGCCCAGCACCGGGGCGACGACGCAGCCGCGCGCGTACCAGCCCCAGAACCCGGTGAACGGCATCTTCAGCAGGAAGAGCGCGGCGATCACGCCGACCCCGGCGAGCAGGGCGGTGGCCAGCGCGCCGGCCCGCTTGTCGTCGCGCTTGGCGACGTACGTGCGCAGCTGGAAGACGAGCAGCCAGCCGATGAGGCCCGGCAGGAAGATCAGGCCGCACACCACCATGACCAGGGACAGCCGGTTGTCCCGCTCCCGGCGGATGTTGTTGGCCGCCAGGCAGTGCTCCACGACGACCTGGGGCTCGGCGCCGAAGGACTGGATGAGCGGCTTGCGCCCGGGCGCGAGCATGCGGTCGACGACGGCCCGCGAGAAGGCCTCGCCGAGGTTGGGCTTGAGCAGGGCGATCCGGCCGGCCTTGACCGTCGACTGGTGCCACTCGTTGTCGGTCTTCTTGATGTCCTCGACCACGTTGTCCCGGTAGGCCGCCGAGGCCAGCGCGAAGGTCGCCGCCTGTCCCTCGTCGCCGGACACGGGCACCTGCGGCCCGTCCCACTCCGTGCCAACCGACATTCCCGCCCCCATCGCCGCCGGTGTCGCTTCTGCGGCCTTCCCGACTTCCCTGCCCCGCACACCTGTTGCACAACCCGTCGTGCCGATACCAAGCCACTACCGCACGAGTTCGGCACGCCGTGATCAGGTGATCAGCGTATCCGCAGCCACTGACGCCGCGTCGGCGGACGGCCGAAGCCGCCCGCCGGCGCATGACGTCCACCGGTGGTGAACTACGAGGATTCTCCAGCCTGTTCGCGGATCCGCTCGGCGATCTGCGGCGGCATCGGCTCGTGCCGGGCGTACGCCCGGTCGAAGCGCGCCGTCCCGTGCGACAGGGAGCGCAGGTCGATCGCATAGCGGCCGATCTCGAACTCGGGCACCTCGGCGCGGACCAGGGTCCGTCCGGAGCCCACCTGCTCGGTGCCGAGCACCCGGCCGCGCCGGCTCGACAGGTCGCTCATCACCGCGCCCACGTAGTCGTCGGCGACCAGCACGGTCACCTCGGCCACCGGCTCCAGCAGATGGATCCGGGTCTGGCCCGCGGCCTCGCGCAGGGCCAGCGCGCCCGCCGTCTGGAAGGCGGCGTCCGAGGAGTCCACCGAGTGCGCCTTGCCGTCCAGCAGTGTGATCCGCACGTCCACCAGGGGATACCCGGCGACCACGCCCTTCGCGGCCTGCGCCCGTACGCCCTTCTCCACGGACGGGATGAACTGGCGCGGTACGGCGCCGCCCACCACCTTGTCCACGAACTCGATGCCCGAGCCGCCCGGCAGCGGCTCCACCTCGATCTCACAGATGGCGTACTGCCCGTGCCCGCCGGACTGCTTGACGTGCCGGCCGCGCCCCGCGGCCTTCGTGGCGAACGTCTCCCGGAGGGAGACCCGGTGCGGTACGACGTCGACCTGGACGCCGTACCGGCTCCGCAGCCGCTCCAGGGCGACGTCCGAGTGGGCCTCGCCCAGGCACCACAGGACCACCTGGTGGGTGTCCTGGTTCTGCTCGAGGCGCATCGTCGGATCCTCGGCGACCAGCCGGCTCAGCCCCTGCGAGAGCTTGTCCTCGTCCGCCTTGCTGTGCGCCTGGATGGCGAGCGGCAGCAGCGGGTCGGGCATCTGCCAGGGCTCCATCAGGAGCGGGTCGTCCTTGGCCGAGAGCGTGTCCCCGGTCTCGGCGCGGCCGAGCTTGGCCACGCACACCAGGTCGCCCGCGACGGCGTGCGTCACCGGGCGCTGCTGCTTGCCGAAGGGCGTGGACAGCGCGCCGATCCGCTCGTCCACGTCGTGGTCCTCGTGCCCGCGGTCGGCCAGGCCGTGCCCGGAGACGTGCACCGTCTCGTCGGGGCGCAGGGTGCCGGAGAAGACGCGGACCAGTGAGATCCGGCCGACGTACGGGTCGGAGGCGGTCTTCACGACCTCGGCGACCAGCGGGCCGCTCGTGTCGCAGGCCGTCAGCTCGCGCGTCTTGCCGTCGATGGTGGTGACCCCGGGCATGGGGTGCTCGAACGGGGTCGGGAACCCGCCGGTGATCAGCTCCAGCAGCTCGACCGTGCCCAGGCCCTGCCGGGCGCCGTCGGCGGCGGGGGCGGCCGCCAGGACCGGGAAGAAGGTGCCGCGCGCGACGGCCCGCTCCAGGTCGTCGATCAGCGTCCTGACGTCGATCTGCTCGCCGCCCAGGTAGCGGTCCATGAGGGTCTCGTCCTCGCTCTCGGCGATGATCCCCTCGATGAGCCGGTTGCGGGCCACCTCGATGTCCGGCAGCTGGTCCTCGCCGGGCTCGGACTCCTTCCGCTCCCCGGACGCGTAGTCGAAGAGCTTCTGCGACAGCAGCCCGATCAGCCCGGTCACGGGCGCGTGCCCGTCGGGGCCCTCCGGCCCGCGCAGCGGCAGGTACAGCGGCAGCACGGCGTCGGGGTCGTCGGCGCCGAAGGCCTCCGCGCACACCCGGGTCATCTCCTCGAAGTCCGCCCGGGCGGCCTCCAGGTGCGTGATCACGATCGCGCGGGGCATGCCGACGGCCTGGCACTCCTCCCACACCATGCGGGTCGAGCCGTCCACGCCGTCCGAGGCCGAGACGACGAAGAGGGCCGCGTCCGCCGCTCGCAGACCGGCCCTCAGCTCGCCGACGAAGTCGGCGTACCCAGGTGTGTCGAGGACATTGATCTTGAACCCGTCCCATTCGACCGGGGCCAGGGACAGCTGCACCGAGCGTTGCTGCCGGTGCTCGATCTCGTCGTAGTCGGAGACGGTGCCGCCGTCCTCCACGCGGCCCGCCCGGTTCACGGCCCCCGCGGTCAGCGCGAGGGCCTCCACCAGAGTTGTTTTGCCCGAACCGGAGTGGCCGACCAGCACCACATTCCGTACGGACGCGGGGTGGTCGGCCGCCACTGCCCTGCCGGCGGCCCCGGGGTGTGTTTGCGCCTTGTCGCCCATGATCCTGCCTCCCGTGGACGGTGAGGTCACTGTGGGCGCGGACACGCGGCACCGCGTGCACTGGCGGCTCCTGCGACGCCCGCGGTCCTTCGAGCTTTCCACTCCCGTCATGCTGCGTCCATACGACGGACGCCGATCGCGCCACGCGCCCCCCCCCCGCGCGGGCGGGTGTGCACCGGTTCGCGGCACGTCTGCGGGTGCCCGCCCGTCACCCACGCGCGCGCGTGACTACGATGGGCCAGCCGGTGGCCACCAGGGCCGCGGCGCCACGACCGTCGGGAAGGCCATGCTGAACAAGTACGCGCGTGCATTCTTCACGCGTGTCCTCACACCGTTCGCCGCGTTTCTCATCCGGCGGGGCGTCACTCCCGACGCGGTCACGCTCATCGGCACGGCCGGTGTGGTCGCGGGCGCGCTGGTCTTCTTCCCCAGGGGCGAGTTCTTCTGGGGCACGATCGTGATCACCCTGTTCGTCTTCTCCGACCTGGTCGACGGCAACATGGCCCGCCAGCTGGGCCGCTCCAGCCGCTGGGGTGCCTTCCTGGACTCCACGCTCGACCGGGTGGCCGACGGCGCGATCTTCGGCGGATTCGCCCTGTGGTACGCGGGCAACGGCGACAACAACGCCCTGTGCGCCGTCTCGATCTTCTGCCTGGCCAGCGGCCAGGTCGTGTCGTACACCAAGGCGCGCGGCGAGTCGATCGGACTGCCGGTCGCCGTCAACGGCCTCGTCGAGCGCGCCGAGCGACTGGTGATCTCGCTGGTGGCGGCCGGTCTGGCCGGCCTCCACACGTTCGGCGTCCCGGGCATCCAGATCCTCCTGCCGATCGCCCTGTGGATCGTCGCCGTGGGCAGCCTCGTCACGCTCGTCCAGCGGGTCGTCACCGTCCGCCGCGAGTCCGCCGAGGTGGAGGCCGAGGCGCAGCAGAACGCGTCCCAGGGGAGGGAGGCGGCGAAGTGAGCACCGCCGACCGGCTCACCGACGCGCTGTACGGCCTCGGCTGGAGCACCGTCAAGAAGCTTCCGGAACCCGCCGCGGTCCGCCTCGGCCGGTCCGTCGCCGACCTCGCCTGGAAGCAGCGTGGCAAGGGCGTCCTGCGGCTGGAGGCGAACTACGCGCGCGTGGTGCCCGACGCCGGCCCCGAGCGCCTCGCCGAAATCTCCCGCGCGGGCATGCGCTCGTACCTGCGCTACTGGATGGAGTCCTTCCGGCTGCCCGCCTGGAGCGCCGAGCGCGTGAAGACGGGCTTCGACTGCACGGACGCGCACCTCCTGACCGAGGGGATCGCCTCCCCCCGGGGCCTGATCCTCGCGCTGCCGCACATGGCCAACTGGGACCTGGCCGGCGCCTGGGTCACCACCAAGCTGGAGACGCCGTTCACCACGGTCGCCGAGCGGCTGAAGCCCGAGACGCTCTACGACCGCTTCGTCGCCTACCGCGAGGGCCTCGGCATGGAGGTCCTGCCGCACAGCGGCGGCACCGCCTTCGGCACCCTGGCCCGGCGGCTGCGCGACGGCGGCCTGGTCTGCCTGGTCGCCGACCGTGACCTGTCCGCCTCCGGTGTCGAGGTCGACTTCTTCGGCGAGCGGACCCGGATGCCCGCGGGCCCGGCCCTGCTCGCCCAGCAGACCGGCGCGCTGCTGATGCCCGTCACGCTCTGGTACGACGACTCGCCCGTGATGAAGGGCCAGGTGCATCCCCCGATCGAGGTACCGGAGACAGGCGACCGGGCCGAGAAGACGTCCGTCATGACACAGGCACTGGCCGACGTCTTCGCCAAGGGGATCGCCGACCACCCGGAGGACTGGCACATGCTCCAGCGCCTGTGGCTCGCCGACCTCGACCCCGCGAAGGGACCCTCGTGAGAATCGGGATCGTCTGCCCGTACTCCTGGGACGTGCCCGGTGGCGTCCAGTTCCACATCCGCGACCTCGCCGAGTACTTCATCCGCCTCGGCCACGAGGTCTCCGTCCTCGCCCCGGCCGACGACGACACCCCGCTGCCGCCGTACGTCGTCTCGGCCGGCCGCGCGGTCCCGGTGCCGTACAACGGCTCGGTGGCCCGCCTGAACTTCGGCTTCCTGTCGGCCGCTCGGGTGCGGCGCTGGCTGCACGACGGAGCGTTCGACGTGGTCCACATCCACGAGCCGACCTCCCCGTCGCTCGGCCTGCTGACCTGCTGGGCGGCCCAGGGCCCCATCGTGGCCACCTTCCACACCTCCAACCCCCGCTCGCGCGCGATGATCGCCGCGTACGCGATCCTGCAGGCCGCGCTGGAGAAGATCAGCGCGCGCATCGCGGTCAGCGAGTACGCCCGCCGCACCCTCGTCGAGCACCTGGGCGGCGACGCGGTGGTCATCCCCAACGGCGTGGACGTCGACTTCTTCGCCAAGGCCGAGCCGAACCCCGAATGGCAGGGGGACACGCTCGGCTTCATCGGCCGGATCGACGAGCCCCGCAAGGGCCTGCCGGTCCTGATGAAGGCCCTCCCGAAGATCCTCGCCGCCCGCCCGCAGACGCGTCTGCTGGTCGCGGGGCGCGGGGACGAGGAGGCGGCCGTCGAGGACCTGCCCGAGGAGGTGCGCTCCCGGGTCGAGTTCCTCGGCATGATCAGCGACGAGGACAAGGCGCGCTTCCTGCGCAGCGTCGACCTGTACGTCGCGCCCAACACCGGCGGCGAGAGCTTCGGCATCATCCTCGTCGAGGCCATGTCGGCGGGCGCCCCCGTCCTCGCCTCCGACCTGGACGCCTTCGTCCAGGTCCTCGACCAGGGTCAGGCCGGCGAGGTCTTCGCCAACGAGGACGCGGACGCCCTGGCCGAGGCCGCCGTACGCCTGCTGGCGGACCCGGACCGCCGGGCCGAGCTGTGCGAGCGGGGCAGCGCCCACGTCCGCCGCTTCGACTGGTCCACCGTCGGCGCGGACATCCTGTCGGTGTACGAGACGGTCACCACCGGTACGTCGGCGGTGGCCACCGACGAGCGCACGGGATTCAGGGCACGGTTCGGGCTGGCGCGGGACTGAGGCGAGGGTCTGCTCCGGCCGGCCTCCCGGGCCGACTAACCTTCGCCCGTGACCGCAACCCTCATCTGGATCCTCGTCGCGCTCGTCGCCATCGGCCTGTATCTGAGCTGGACGGCCGGCCGGCTGGACCGGCTGCACGTGCGCATGGACGCCGCGCGGGCCGCGCTGGACGCGCAGCTGCTGCGGCGGGCCTCCGTGACGCAGGAACTGGCGACCTCGGGCGTGCTGGACCCGGCCGCCTCGATCGTGCTCTACGAGGCCGCGCACGCCGCCCGGCAGGCCGAGGAGGAGCAGCGGGAGGTGGCGGAGAGCGAGCTGAGCCAGGCGCTGCGCGCGGTGTTCGAGGATCCGCAGCAGGTCGAGGCCGTACGGGAGGCCCCGGGCGGCGAGTCGGCGGCCTGTGAGCTGGCCGAAGCGGTACGCCGGGTCCCCATGGCCCGCCGCTTCCACAACGACGCCGTGGGAGCCGCCCGCAGGCTCCGGGAGCACCGCAAGGTGCGCTGGTTCCGACTGGCCGGCCACGCCCCCTTCCCGCTGGCCTTCGAGATGGACGACGAGCCTCCCGCGGCTCTGGTGGAGCGGGCCTCCTGAACCTTTGGTGGACCAAAAGGATCCACCAGGTTGTCATTGGCCCTTGCTGTGGCCTGGTCCACTCACGTTTCCTCTCTGAAGCAGAAAACCCTCTTTCCCTTCAGTGAGGTCACCCGTGTCCACCACCGAGAACCAGGCTCCCGAGACCGGCACCGCCCGCGTGAAGCGCGGTATGGCCGAGCAGCTCAAGGGCGGCGTGATCATGGACGTCGTCACGCCGGAGCAGGCGAAGATCGCCGAGGACGCGGGCGCCGTCGCGGTCATGGCCCTGGAGCGGGTCCCGGCCGACATCCGCAAGGACGGCGGCGTGGCTCGTATGTCCGACCCGGACATGATCGAGGGCATCATCGACGCCGTCTCCATCCCGGTCATGGCGAAGTCCCGCATCGGCCACTTCGTCGAGGCCCAGGTGCTGCAGTCCCTCGGCGTCGACTACATCGACGAGTCCGAGGTCCTCACCCCGGCCGACGAGGTCAACCACTCCGACAAGTGGGCCTTCACCACCCCCTTCGTCTGTGGTGCCACCAACCTGGGCGAGGCCCTGCGCCGTATCGCCGAGGGCGCCGCGATGATCCGCTCCAAGGGCGAGGCCGGCACCGGCAACGTGGTCGAGGCCGTCCGCCACCTGCGCCAGATCAAGAACGAGATCGCCCGTCTGCGCGGCTACGACAACAACGAGCTGTACGCCGCCGCCAAGGAGCTGCGCGCCCCGTACGAGCTGGTCAAGGAGGTCGCCGAGCTGGGCAAGCTCCCGGTGGTCCTCTTCTCCGCCGGTGGTGTCGCCACCCCGGCCGACGCCGCCCTGATGCGCCAGCTCGGCGCCGAGGGTGTGTTCGTGGGCTCCGGCATCTTCAAGTCCGGCGACCCGGCCAAGCGCGCCGCCGCCATCGTGAAGGCCACCACCTTCTACGACGACCCGAAGATCATCGCGGACGCCTCCCGCAACCTGGGCGAGGCCATGGTCGGCATCAACTGCGACACCCTCCCCGAGGCCGAGCGCTACGCGAACCGCGGCTGGTAAGGCACCGGAACACATGAACACCCCCGTCATAGGAGTCCTGGCCCTCCAGGGCGACGTACGGGAGCACCTCATCGCCCTGGCCGCGGCCGACGCCGTGGCCAGGCCGGTGCGGCGCCCCGAGGAACTCGCCGAGGTCGACGGTCTCGTCCTGCCCGGCGGCGAGTCCACCACCATCTCCAAGCTGGCCGTCCTCTTCGGAGTGATGGAGCCCCTCCGCGCGCGCGTACGCGACGGCATGCCCGTCTACGGCACCTGCGCCGGCATGATCATGCTCGCGGACAAGATCCTCGACCCGCGCTCGGGCCAGGAGACCATCGGCGGCATCGACATGATCGTGCGCCGCAACGCCTTCGGACGGCAGAACGAGTCCTTCGAGGCGGCGGTCGACGTCGAGGGCGTCGCGGGAGATCCTGTAGAGGGCGTCTTCATCCGCGCCCCGTGGGTCGAGTCCGTCGGGGCCGAGGCCGAGGTGCTCGCCGAGCACGACGGCCACATCGTCGCGGTCCGTCAGGGCAACGCGCTCGCCACGTCGTTCCACCCGGAACTGACCGGCGACCACCGCGTGCACGCCCTGTTCGTCGACATGGTGCGCGCCAACCGGACACCGGAGTCCTTGTAGGATCTCTGGAGTTCGTTGCAGAGATGGGTTACGCGAAGGAGACAGGCAGATGTCCGGCCACTCTAAATGGGCTACGACGAAGCACAAGAAGGCCGTGATCGACGCCAAGCGCGGCAAGCTCTTCGCGAAGCTGATCAAGAACATCGAGGTCGCGGCGCGCATGGGCGGCGTCGACATCGAGGGCAACCCGACTCTCTACGACGCCATCCAGAAGGCGAAGAAGCAGTCGGTCCCGAACAAGAACATCGACTCCGCGGTCAAGCGCGGCGGTGGCCTCGAGGCCGGCGGTGCCGACTACGAGACGATCATGTACGAGGGCTACGGCCCGAGCGGCGTCGCGGTGCTCATCGAGTGCCTCACCGACAACCGCAACCGCGCCGCCTCCGACGTCCGCGTCGCCATGACCCGCAACGGCGGCTCCATGGCCGACCCGGGCTCGGTGTCGTACATGTTCAGCCGCAAGGGCGTCATCATCGTCCCCAAGGGGGAGCTGACCGAGGACGACGTCCTGGGTGCCGTCCTGGACGCGGGCGCCGAGGAGGTCAACGACCTCGGTGAGACCTTCGAGGTCATCAGCGAGGCCACCGACCTGGTCGCGACCCGCACCGCCCTCCAGGAGGCCGGGATCGACTACGACTCCGCCGATTCCAGCTTCGTGCCGTCCGTCCAGGTCGAACTGGACGAGGAGGGCGCCAAGAAGATCTTCAAGCTGATCGACGCGCTCGAGGACAGCGACGACGTGCAGAACGTCTTCGCCAACTTCGACGTCAGCGACGAGATCATGGAGAAGGTCGACGCGTAACGCGCGCACGGGCTGAACGGACCGAACGGGCCGACGGGACACACCCGTCGGCCCGTCGTCGTGTCGGCCGTTGTCGGTGGCACCGGATAGCCTGCACAAACAGGTGACCGAAGGGAGGGGGCGCGTGCGCGTATTGGGGGTGGACCCCGGTCTGACCCGATGCGGTGTCGGGGTCGTCGAGGGCGTCGCCGGACGGCCGCTCACCATGGTCGGCGTGGGGGTCGTACGGACGCCGGCGGACGCCGAGCTCGGTCAGCGCCTCGTCGCCATCGAGCAGGGCATAGAGCAGTGGCTGGACGAGCACCGGCCCGAATTCGTCGCCGTGGAGCGGGTGTTCAGCCAGCACAACGTACGGACCGTGATGGGCACCGCCCAGGCCAGCGCCGTCGCCATGCTGTGCGCCGCCCGCCGCGGCATCCCCGTCGCCCTGCACACTCCCAGCGAGGTCAAGGCCGCCGTCACCGGCTCAGGACGCGCCGACAAGGCCCAGGTCGGTGCCATGGTCACCCGGCTGCTCCGGCTCAGCGCCCCGCCCAAGCCCGCCGACGCCGCCGACGCCCTCGCGCTCGCCATCTGCCACATCTGGCGCGCTCCCGCCCAGAACCGACTCCAGCAGGCCGTCGCCCTGCACGCAGCCAACGCAACGAAAGGCCGTACGGCATGATCGCCTTCGTCAGCGGTCCGGTCGCCGCCCTCGCCCCGGACTCCGCGGTCGTCGAGGTGGGCGGGATCGGCATCGCCGTCCAGTGCACGCCCAACACACTGTCCGGACTGCGCATGGGCCAGCAGGCCAAGCTCGCCACGTCACTGGTCGTACGGGAGGACTCGCTCACCCTGTACGGCTTCGTCGACGACGACGAACGCCAGGTTTTCGAGCTGCTGCAGACGGCGAGCGGCGTCGGGCCCCGGCTCGCCCAGGCGATGCTCGCCGTGCACAGCCCGGACGCGCTGCGCCGCGCGGTCGCCACGAGTGACGAGAAGGCGCTCGTCGCCGTGCCCGGCATCGGCAAGAAGGGCGCACAGAAGCTGCTCCTGGAGCTGAAGGACCGGCTCGGCGAGCCCGTCGGAGCGCCCGTTGTCGGTGCGCCGATCAGCCAGGGCTGGCGCGACCAGCTGCACGCGGCCCTCATCGGCCTCGGCTACGCGACCCGGGAGGCCGACGAGGCCGTGACCGCCGTCGCCCCGCAGGCCGAGGCCGCCGGGGGCACGCCCCAGGTCGGCCAGCTGCTCAAGGCGGCCCTGCAGACCCTCAACCGCGCCCGCTGACCCCACCACCGCTGAGGCACATCACTTATGAACTGGGACGACACGACCGACACCGGCGCCGGCGCCGACGCGGAGCGGCTGGTGGACTCTGTCGCCGACCGGGAGGACCAGGCCGTCGAGGCCGCCCTGCGCCCCAAGGACCTCGGCGAGTTCATCGGCCAGGAGAAGGTGCGCGAACAGCTCGATCTGGTTCTGCGCGCCGCACGCGCGCGGGGGGCGACCGCCGATCACGTGCTGCTCTCCGGCGCGCCCGGCCTGGGCAAGACCACCCTGTCGATGATCATCGCGGCCGAGATGGGCGCCCCCATCCGCATCACCTCCGGCCCCGCCATCCAGCACGCCGGCGACCTCGCCGCGATCCTCTCCTCCCTCCAGGAGGGCGAGGTCCTCTTCCTGGACGAGATCCACCGCATGTCCCGGCCCGCCGAGGAGATGCTGTACATGGCCATGGAGGACTTCCGCGTCGACGTCATCGTCGGCAAGGGCCCCGGCGCCACCGCCATCCCCCTGGAGCTGCCCCCGTTCACGCTGGTCGGCGCCACCACGCGCGCGGGCCTGCTGCCGCCCCCGCTGCGCGACCGCTTCGGCTTCACCGCGCACATGGAGTTCTACGAGCCCGTCGAGCTGGAGCGGGTCGTGCACCGCTCGGCGCACCTGCTCGACGTCGAGATCGAGCCGAACGGCGCCGCCGAGATCGCCGGCCGCTCCCGCGGCACGCCCCGTATCGCCAACCGCCTGCTGCGCCGTGTGCGCGACTACGCGCAGGTCAAGGCCGACGGCGTGATCACCCGCGAGATCGCCGAGGCCGCCCTCGCCGTCTACGAGGTCGACGCACGCGGCCTCGACCGCCTCGACCGGGCCGTCCTGGAGGCGCTGCTGAAGCTGTTCGGCGGCGGTCCGGTGGGCCTGTCCACGCTCGCCGTCGCGGTGGGGGAGGAGCGCGAGACAGTGGAGGAGGTCGCCGAACCTTTCCTGGTCAGAGAGGGTCTACTGGCCCGTACCCCACGCGGCCGGGTCGCCACTCCCGCGGCCTGGGCGCACCTCGGACTGACCCCGCCCCGCTCGTCAGCGGGGGGAAACGGACAACAGGATCTGTTCGGGGCGTGACGGCTCCGTGACGGCGAGGGCAATGGCGGTGGCAGGAACCCAGGTGTCATGCTGAGCGTTGTTCCATGCACGCGGACTCGCTTAGACTCCGCCGATGCCGCTCTTACGGGCGGCGCCGACCAACCCCCATCCATCAGGCCGCTCACCGCGCGGTCGCGCGAAGGAAATTCCGTCCCGTGAATGCCTTTACCCTTCTCCCCTTCATCGTGCTCATCGCGGCCATGTTCCTGATGACGCGCTCGGCCAAGAAGAAGCAGCAGCAGGCCGCCAACATGCGGAACGAGGTTCAGCCCGGCTCCGGTGTCCGCACCATCGGGGGGATGTACGCGACGGTCAAGGAGGTCAACGAGGACACCGTCCTCCTCGACGCCGGCCCCGGCGTGGACCTCCTCTTCGCCAAGAACGCGATCGGCGCCGTCCTCACGGACGACGAGTACAACCGCATCGTCCACGGCATCGAGCACGACCTGAAGTCCGATGCCGACATCGTCCCGGACGACGCCTCCTCCCTCACCGAGACCGACGAGTCTGCCGCTGCCGCCGCCTCCGACGACAAGGCCGTCGACCTCGGTAAGAAGGACGCCGCCGAGGACAAGGCCGACGAGGCCGACGAGGCCCCCGAGGCCGCCGAGGCCAAGGCGGACGAAGAGCCGAAGAAGACCGACGGCGACACCGACGCGAAGTAGTCACGTCCGGGGTGCGGGGCGCGGTCCGACCGCACCCCGAGCACCCCGGACGCGTCTGTTTTCCGTAGGGGAGCCCGACACCATGTCATGGCCGACCGCGCCGACCGGGCGCGGGGCGGCCCGAGAGGGAGTACGAGAAGGTGGCAGCACCTAAGAAGGGCCGGAGCGCGAGCGCCCAGAGCAAGCCAGGGCGCTCGCTGGCCCTCATCCTGATCGCCATCGTGGCGCTGACCGGGGGGATGTTCGCCTCCGGGCACAAGACTCCGCGTCTGGGCATCGACCTCGCCGGTGGTACGAGCATCACGCTCAAGGCGAAGGCCGACCAGGGGTCCGCGATCAACAAGGCCAACATGGACACCGCGGTCGACATCATGAACCGCCGTGTCAACGGCCTGGGCGTCTCCGAGGCGGAGGTGCAGACCCAGGGGAGCGATCACATCATCGTGAACATCCCCAAGGGCACCAACTCCAAGGAGGCCCAGCAGCAGGTCGGCACCACCGCCAAGCTGTACTTCCGCCCGGTGCTCGCCAGCGAGCCCACGGGATCCGCCGCGAACCCCTCGCCGAGCGCGTCCCCCAGCGGCAGCAGCTCGCCGAGCCCGTCGAGCAGCGCCTCCTCGAAGGAGAAGGCGTCCTCGTCCTCCTCCGGGTCCCCGACGCCGACGGCCACCGCCACCTCGCAGGGCCGCGCGGTCACCGACGCCCTGAAGGCCGACGCCACGCCGTCGTCCTCCGGCTCCCCGAGCGCCACGTCCTCGCCGAGCCCGTCCGCGTCGTCCTCCGGCGGCACCGCCGAGGCCACCAAGCTCCAGGCGCAGTACGCCGCGCTGGACTGCTCCAAGCCCGCCCAGCGCGCCAACGCCGGTAAGGGCGCCAAGCCCGGCGAGGCCACCGTGGCCTGCGGTGAGAACAAGAAGATCTGGTACAAGTACCTGCTCGGCCCGGCCGCCGTGGACGGCACCGAGGTGAAGAAGGCCCAGGCCGTGATCGACACCCAGGGTGCCGCCGGCTGGCAGGTCCAGATGACCTTCACCTCCAGCGGGTCGAAGAAGTTCGCGAACATCACCGCCGAGCTGGCCAAGAACCAGCCCCCGCAGAACGAGTTCGGCATCGTCCTCGACGGACAGGTCGTCTCCAGCCCGTTCGTGCAGACGGCCATCTCGGGTGGCACGGCGGAGATCTCCGGCAGCTTCACGCAGCAGGAGGCGCAGAGCCTCGCCAACATGCTGTCCTACGGTGCGCTGCCGCTCTCCTTCAAGGAGGAGACCGTCACCACGGTCACCGCCGCGCTCGGTGGTGAGCAGCTGCACGCCGGTCTGATCGCGGGCGCGATCGGCCTCGCCCTGGTCGTGATCTACCTCATCGCCTACTACCGCGGTCTGTCGATCGTGGCCATGGCGTCCCTGCTGGTCTCCGCGATCCTCACCTACGTGATCATGTCGCTGCTCGGCCCGGCCATCAACTTCGCGCTGAACCTGCCGGCCGTCTGCGGTGCCATCGTCGCCATCGGTATCACCGCGGACTCGTTCATCGTGTACTTCGAACGCATCCGGGACGAGATCCGCGAGGGCCGCTCGCTGCGTCCCGCCGTCGAGCGGGCCTGGCCGCGCGCCCGGCGCACGATCCTGGTCTCCGACTTCGTGTCGTTCCTGGCCGCCGCGGTGCTGTTCATCGTGACCGTCGGCAAGGTGCAGGGCTTCGCGTTCACGCTCGGCCTGACCACCGTGCTCGACGTGGTCGTGGTCTTCTTCTTCACCAAGCCGCTGATGACTCTCCTCGCCCGCCGCAAGTTCTTCGCGAACGGCCACAAGTGGTCCGGACTCGACCCGAAGAGCCTGGGTGCCAAGCCGCCTCTGCGCCGCACCCGCCGTCCCGCCGGTCCTGCCGCCGGCTCTGTCGACCCGAAGGAGGCCTGAGCCATGTCGAAACTCGGCAGCCTCGGCGCTCGACTGCACCGCGGCGAGATCAGCTACGACTTCATCGGCAAGCGCAAGATCTGGTACGGCATCTCCATCCTGATCACCATCACGGCCATCCTCGGCCTGGCGGTGCGCGGCCTGAACATGGGCATCGAGTTCCAGGGCGGCGCGGTCTTCACCACGCCGACGAACATGAGCACGTCGGTTGCGCAGGCGGAGGGCTACGCGAAGTCCGCCTCCGGCCACGAAGCGGTCGTGCAGAAGCTCGGCAACGGCAGCCTGCGCATCCAGATCGCCGGCATCGACACCGACAAGTCCGACCAGATCAAGCAGACTCTGGCCAAGGACCTGAATCTGAACCCGGAGAAGCTCGCCGCCGACCTGGTCGGCCCGAGCTGGGGTGAGCAGATCGCCAACAAGGCCTGGGAGGGCCTGGTGATCTTCATGGTGCTCGTGGTGATCTACCTGGCGATCGCCTTCGAGTGGCGCATGGCCGTCGCGGCGCTCGTCGCGCTGATCCACGACATCACCATCACGACCGGTATCTACGCCCTGGTCGGCTTCGAGGTCACGCCCGGTACGGTCATCGGTCTGCTGACGATCCTCGGTTACTCGCTCTACGACACGGTCGTCGTCTTCGACAGCCTCAAGGAGCAGACGAAGGACATCACCAAGCAGACCCGCTGGACGTACAGCGACATCGCCAACCGGTCGATCAACGGCACGCTGGTCCGCTCCATCAACACCACCGTGGTCGCGCTGCTGCCGGTGGCGGGCCTGCTGTTCATCGGTGGCGGCTTCCTCGGGGCCGGCACGCTGAACGACATCTCGCTGTCGCTGTTCGTCGGCCTCGCGGCCGGTGCGTACTCCTCGATCTTCATCGCCACGCCGCTCGTCGCCGACCTCAAGGAGCGCGAGCCGGCGATGAAGGCGCTCCGGAAGCGGGTCCTGGCCAAGCGTGCCCAGGCGGCCGCCGAGGAGGACTTCGCGGACGCGCGGTCCGCCGCAGGTGACGACCCCGAGGACGCCGCTCCCGCCGTGGTGGGTCCGCGCAACCAGCCGTCGTCCCGCACCCGGGGCCGTGGCCGGCCCTCCGGGAAGCGGCGATGACGGAGCTCGCAGAGATCACGACGCTGCTGCTCAGCCGTATCCGTGATGTGGCGGACTACCCGGAGCCCGGCGTGATGTTCAAGGACATCACGCCGCTCCTGGCGGACCCGGCCGCCTTCACGGCCCTCACGGACGCGCTGGCCGAGATCGCCGCCGGTACCGGCGCGACCAAGGTCGTCGGCCTGGAGGCCCGGGGCTTCATCCTGGGCGCCCCGGTCGCGGTCCGCGCGGGCCTCGGCTTCATCCCCGTACGCAAGGCGGGCAAGCTCCCCGGGGCGACCCTGCGCCAGGCGTACGACCTGGAGTACGGCTCGGCGGAGATCGAGGTCCACGCGGAGGACCTGTCCTCCGGTGACCGTGTGCTGATCGTGGACGACGTCCTTGCGACCGGTGGCACCGCCGAGGCCGCGATCCAGCTGATCCATCGGGCGGGCGCCGAGGTCTCGGGCGTCGCGGTGCTCATGGAGCTGGGCTTCCTGGACGGTCGCGCCCGTCTGGAGCCGGCGCTGAACGGGGCACCGCTTCAGGCGCTGCTCCAGATCTGACAGGTCTGACGGAACCGAGCACCTGTGCTCCACGGCCGCTCCGGCACCACCGGGGCGGCCGTCGCCGTTCCGGTGCGGGACACGTGCCGCACGCCGGGAAAACATCTCGAAGCCAGTTCCCGGAATCCCGCGCCCGTCCCTCGTGTTTCAGGGGTAGACGGTCCTCACATCCGCCTGAAGGCGATGACTGGGCGCAGGATCGCTACCATGGGGTCTCCGGAGCCTGACCGGGGGACCCGGATCGCGCACGAGGAGTCCTCTTGCCAGACGAGGCCCAGCCACTGACCGCCGCCAAGCCCGAGCCCGCCTCGGCACCCGCGGCCAAGCCCCCGCCGAACGTGTCGCACGTGAAGAACGACACCCGCGGGGCGGTCGAGCACGCCCAGTCCGCGCCCGTGGAGAAGGCTGCCGAAGTGGCGCGCCCCAAACCCTCCCCCACTCTCGACTCCGCTCGAGCGGGGGGACCCCCGTCGCCCGGACGTCCGGCCACCAACCAGCCCGCTCGCACCGGCTCCTCCAACCGCGTCCGCGCCCGCCTCGCCCGTCTCGGTGTCCAGCGCGCGAACCCGTACAACCCCGTGCTGGAGCCGCTGCTGCGGATAGTGCGCAGCAACGACCCGAAGATCGAGAACTCGACGCTCCGGCAGATCGAGCGTGCCTACCAGGTCGCCGAGCGCTGGCACCGGGGGCAGAAGCGCAAGAGCGGCGACCCGTACATCACGCATCCGCTCGCCGTCACGACCATCCTCGCCGAGCTGGGCATGGACCCGGCCACCCTCATGGCGGGCCTGCTGCACGACACCGTCGAGGACACCGAGTACGGCCTGGACGACCTGCGCCGCGACTTCGGCGACGTCGTCACCCTCCTCGTGGACGGCGTCACCAAGCTGGACAAGGTCAAGTTCGGCGAGGCCGCGCAGGCCGAGACCGTGCGCAAGATGGTCGTCGCGATGGCCAAGGACCCCCGGGTCCTGGTGATCAAGCTCGCCGACCGCCTGCACAACATGCGCACCATGCGCTACCTCAAGCGCGAGAAGCAGGAGAAGAAGGCGCGCGAGACGCTGGAGATCTACGCGCCCCTCGCCCACCGCCTGGGCATGAACACCATCAAGTGGGAGCTGGAGGACCTCGCGTTCGCGATCCTCTACCCCAAGATGTACGACGAGATCGTCCGGCTGGTGGCCGAGAGGGCACCGAAGCGTGACGAATACCTGGCCATAGTGACCGACGAGGTCCAGGCCGACCTGCGCGCCGCCCGCATCAAGGCGACCGTCACCGGACGCCCGAAGCACTACTACAGCGTCTACCAGAAGATGATCGTCCGCGGCCGCGACTTCGCGGAGATCTACGACCTGGTGGGCATCCGTGTCCTGGTCGACACGGTCAGGGACTGCTACGCCGCACTCGGCACCGTGCACGCGCGATGGAACCCGGTCCCCGGCCGGTTCAAGGACTACATCGCGATGCCCAAGTTCAACATGTACCAGTCGCTGCACACGACGGTCATCGGACCCAACGGCAAGCCCGTCGAACTGCAGATCCGCACCTTCGACATGCACCGCCGCGCCGAGTACGGCATCGCCGCGCACTGGAAGTACAAGCAGGAGGCCGTCGCCGGCGCCTCCAAGGTCCGCACCGACGTGCCCAAGGCGGGCAAGGGCAAGGACGATCACCTCAACGACATGGCGTGGCTGCGCCAGTTGCTCGACTGGCAGAAGGAGACCGAGGACCCCGGCGAGTTCCTGGAGTCCCTGCGCTTCGACCTGTCCCGCAACGAGGTCTTCGTCTTCACGCCCAAGGGCGACGTCATCGCGCTCCCGGCCGGTGCCACTCCGGTCGACTTCGCGTACGCCGTCCACACCGAGGTCGGCCACCGCACCATAGGAGCGCGGGTCAACGGCAGGCTCGTACCGCTCGAATCCACCCTGGACAACGGCGACCTGGTGGAGGTCTTCACCTCCAAGGCGCCCGGCGCGGGCCCGTCCCGCGACTGGCTCGGGTTCGTCAAGTCGCCGCGCGCCCGCAACAAGATCCGGGCCTGGTTCTCCAAGGAGCGCCGCGACGAGGCGATCGAGCAGGGCAAGGACGCCATCGTCCGCGCCATGCGCAAGCAGAACCTGCCGATCCAGCGCATCCTCACCGGCGACTCGCTCGTCACGCTCGCGCACGAGATGCGCTACTCCGACATCTCCGCGCTGTACGCGGCGATCGGCGAGGGCCATGTCTCCGCGCAGAACATCGTGCAGAAGCTCGTCCAGGCGCTCGGCGGCGAGGAGGCGGCCACCGAGGAGATCGACGAGGCCGTCCCGCCGACCCGCACCCGCGGCCGCAAGCGCCGCTCCAGCGCCGACCCCGGCGTCGTGGTCAAGGGCGTCGACGACGTGTGGGTCAAGCTGGCCCGCTGCTGCACGCCCGTCCCCGGCGACCCGATCATCGGATTCGTCACGCGGGGTAGCGGTGTATCGGTTCACCGCAGCGACTGCGTCAACGTGGAGTCACTGTCCCGTGAGCCCGAGCGCATCCTCGACGTCGAGTGGGCGCCCACCCAGTCCTCGGTCTTCCTGGTCGCCATCCAGGTCGAGGCCCTGGACCGCTCCCGCCTGCTGTCGGACGTCACCCGCGTCCTGTCCGACCAGCACGTCAACATCCTCTCCGCGGCCGTCCAGACCTCCCGCGACCGGGTGGCCACCTCCCGCTTCACCTTCGAGATGGGCGACCCGAAGCACCTCGGCCACGTCCTGAAGGCCGTACGGGGCGTGGAGGGCGTGTACGACGTCTACCGCGTGACCTCGGCGCGCAGCCGGTCGTAGGACACCCACGCACGAGGAAGGGCCCCGTACGCCACGTACGGGGCCCTTCTCGGTGCGCAGCCGGGATCTAGCCGCCGAACTCGTGCAGGCCCTTCAGAGCCTGGTCCAGGAGCGCCTGACGGCCCTCCAGCTCACGCTCCAGCTTGTCGGCCTTGGAGTTGTTGCCCTGGGCGCGTGCCTGCTCGATCTGCGCCCTCAGCTTGTCCACGGCGGCCTGCAGCTGACCGGTCAGACCCTCGGCACGCGCGCGTGCCTCCGGGTTGGTCCGGCGCCACTCGGCCTCCTCGGCGTCCTGGATGGCCCGCTCGACCGCGTGCATCCGGCCCTCGACCTTCGGCCGCGCGTCCCGCGGGACGTGACCGATGGCCTCCCAGCGCTCGTTGATCGAGCGGAAGGCGGCCCGGGCGACCTTGAGGTCCGTGACCGGGAGGATCTTCTCGGCCTCCTCGGCCAGCTCCTCCTTGAGCTTCAGATTCTCCGCCTGCTCGGCGTCCCGCTCGGCGAAGACCGAGCTGCGGGCGGCGAAGAACACGTCCTGGGCGCCGCGGAAGCGGTTCCACAGGTCGTCCTCGTGCTCGCGCTGGGCGCGACCCGCGGCCTTCCACTCCGCCATCAGCTCGCGGTAGCGCGCCGCCGTCGGACCCCAGTCCGTCGAACCGGACAGCGACTCGGCCTCGGCGACCAGCCGCTCCTTGGTCTTGCGCGCCTCCTCGCGCTGCGCGTCCAGCTGCGCGAAGTGGCCCTTGCGACGCTTGGAGAACGCCGACCGGGCGTGCGAGAAGCGGTGCCACAGCTCGTCGTCGGACTTGCGGTCCAGCCGCGGCAGCCCCTTCCAGGTGTCCACCAGCGCCCGCAGCCGCTCACCGGCGGCCCGCCACTGGTCGGACTGCGCCAGCTGCTCGGCCTCGGCGACCAGGTCCTCCTTGGCCTTGCGGGCCTCGTCGGACTGCCTGGCCCGCTGGACCTTGCGCTCCTCGCGCCGCGCCTCGACCGTCGCCACGAGCTTGTCGAGACGGGACTTCAGCGCCTCCAGGTCGCCCACCGCGTGGTGCGCGTCCACCTGCTCGCGCAGGTGGTCGATCGCGGTCTGGGCGTCCTTCGCCGACAGGTCCGTCGTCTGCACTCGCTTCTCGAGGAGGCCGATCTCGACAACCAGGCCCTCGTACTTGCGCTCGAAGTAGGCCAGCGCCTCCTCAGGGGAGCCGGCCGCCCAGGAACCGACGACCTGCTCGCCGTCGGCCGTACGCACGTACACGGTCCCCGTCTCGTCGACGCGGCCCCACGGGTCGCTGCTCACAGCGCCTCCTCCACATGATGCCCGCGGGGGCCTCGGTGCCCCCGGGCATCGTCCACAGTTTCGTCACGGCCAACATAGGCGACCAGCGGGTTGCCTGTCCGCATCCAGCGCGACCGAAATTCCGCAGTTGGCCGTGTTGAGCGCCGGTTCGGCGTCAGGACTTGGTGACCGTCGCCTTGTTGATCACGACCGTAGCGTTCGGGGCGCCGTCACCGGCACCCGTGTTCTCGCCCGCGGCCGCGATCTTGTCCAGCACCTTCAGGCCCGCCGCGTCGATCGTGCCGAACGGCGTGTAGCTCGGCGGCAGCGGGCTGTCCTTGTAGACGAGGAAGAACTGGCTGCCGCCGGTGTGCTTCTGGCCGGTGTTGGCCATCGCCACCGTGCCCGCCGGGTACTTGTTGCCCTTCAGGCTCGCGTCCTTCAGGTTCTCGTCCGGGATCGTGTAGCCCGGGCCGCCGCTGCCGACGCCCGTCGGGTCGCCGCACTGCAGCACGTAGATGCCGTTCGTGGTCAGGCGGTGGCACTTGGTGTGGTCGAAGAACCCCTTGCCCGCCAGGAAGTCGAACGAGTTCACGGTGTGCGGCGCGGCCGACGTCTTCAGCGCGATGCCGATGTCACCGCACGTCGTCGCGAGCTTCATCGTGTACTTCGCCGACGTGTCGATCGACATCGCCGGCTCCTTCTTCCAGGTCTCCTTCCCGATGGAGCCCGCGGCCGGCTTCGCGCAGGGGTCCGGCGCCTTCTTGGTCGGCGGGGCGCTCGGCGTGACGTCGGCGCTCGCGTTGGTCTTCTTGTCGTCGTCGTTCTTGAGGACGCCGGTCGTGTACAGCGCGACACTGCCGATCACGACCACGCCCAGCACCGACGCGATCACGGAGTTGCGCATATTCGCCTTGCGCCGCGCGCTGGTGCGTCGCTGCTGCTGCCGCAAGAACTTCTCCCGGGCGAGCTGACGCCGCCGCTGCTCCTGGCTGACCACCGGGTTCTCTCCTCATGCGTGTCGTGTGTCGACCGGTACGCGTGCGACCTGTGAGCCGACAGCTGCGTGTAGCCCCGTACCGTATATGGGTTCGCTGAGGAAACGGCAGCGCCGGTAGGCTCTGGGCCACGGGCTGGCGCCCGTAAGCCCTCCCGTATCGACACAACGAAGGACGATCGTGCTCATTGCCGGGTTCCCCGCCGGGGCCTGGGGGACGAACTGTTATCTCGTCGCCCCCGCCGCCGGTGAGGAGTGCGTGATCATCGACCCGGGCCATCAGGCCGCCCAGGGCGTCGAGGAAGCGCTGAAGAAGCATCGGCTCAAGCCCGTCGCCGTCGTCCTCACCCATGGCCACATCGATCATGTGGCCTCGGTCGTCCCCGTGTGCGGCGCGCACGACGTACCGGCCTGGATCCACCCCGAGGACCGGTACATGCTGAGCGACCCCGAGAAGGGGATCGGCCGGTCCGTCGGCATGCCGCTGATGGGCGAGCTGACCGTGGGGGAGCCGGACGACGTCAAGGAGCTGACCGACGGCGCGAGGCTCGCGCTCGCCGGGATGGAGCTCTCCGTCGCGCACGCACCGGGCCATACCAGGGGGTCGGTGACCTTCCAGATGCCCGAGACCGCGGACATCCCCTCGGTCTTCTTCTCCGGGGATCTGCTGTTCGCCGGCTCCATCGGACGCACCGATCTGCCGGGTGGCTCCATGGAGGACATGCTCGACTCGCTGGCCCGCGTGTGCCTGCCGCTCGAGGACTCCACCGTGGTGCTGTCCGGTCACGGCCCCCAGACGACCATCGGCCAGGAGCGCGCCACCAACCCCTATCTGCGGCAGGTGGCGGCCGGCCAGGGAACCTTCCAGGCTCCCCGACGAGGAATGTGACGAGAGAGCTTCCGTGAGCACCTTTCAGGCCCCCAAGGGCACGTACGACCTGATTCCGCCGCGTTCCGCGAAGTTCCTCGCGGTGCGCGAGGCGATCGCGACCCCGCTGCGCAACTCCGGGTACGGCTACGTCGAGACACCCGGCTTCGAGAACGTGGAGCTGTTCGCTCGAGGCGTCGGCGAGTCGACCGACATCGTCAGCAAGGAGATGTACGCCTTCGAGACCAAGGGCGGCGACAAGCTCGCGCTGCGCCCCGAGGGAACTGCTTCTGTCCTGCGCGCCGCCCTTGAGGCCAACCTGCACCGTCAGGGCAACCTGCCGGTCAAGCTCTGGTACTCGGGCTCGTACTACCGCTACGAGCAGCCGCAGGCGGGCCGCTACCGCCACTTCTCCCAGGTCGGCGCCGAGGCGATCGGCGCCGAGGACCCGGCGCTGGACGCCGAGCTGATCATCCTCGCCGACCAGGCGTACCGCTCCCTGGGCCTCAGCAACTTCCGCATCCTGCTGAACAGCCTGGGCGACAAGGAGTGCCGTCCGGTCTACCGGGCCGCGCTGCAGGACTTCCTGCGCGGCCTGGACCTCGACGAGGACACGCAGCGCCGCACCGAGATCAACCCGCTGCGCGTGCTCGACGACAAGCGGGAGTCGGTCCAGAAGCAGCTGGGCGGCGCCCCGCTCCTGCGCGACTACCTGTGCGACGCGTGCAAGGCGTACCACGAGGAGGTCCGCGAGCTGATCTCCGCGGCGGGTGTGTCCTTCGAGGACGACCCGAAGCTGGTCCGTGGCCTGGACTACTACACCCGCACCACCTTCGAGTTCGTGCACGACGGTCTGGGCTCCCAGTCCGCGGTGGGTGGCGGCGGCCGCTACGACGGCCTGTCCGAGATGATCGGCGGCCCCGCGCTGCCGTCCGTCGGCTGGGCCCTCGGCGTCGACCGCACGGTCCTCGCCCTGGAGGCCGAGGGCGTCGAGCTGGACATCCCGTCCGCGACCAGCGTCTACGCGGTGCCGCTCGGCGAGGAGGCCCGCCGGGTCCTGTTCGCGAAGGTCACCGAGCTGCGCAAGGCCGGTGTCGCCACGGACTTCTCCTACGGCGGCAAGGGCCTGAAGGGCGCCATGAAGAACGCCAACCGCAGCGGGGCCCGCTACGCGATCGTCGCCGGCGAGCGCGACCTCGCCGAGGGCGTCGTCCAGCTCAAGGACATGGAGTCCGGCGAGCAGACGGCGGTCGGCGTGAACGACATCGTGGCCGAGCTGCGGTCGCGGCTCGGCTAGCCGCACCCGCGCGCGTGGGCGCCGGATGCCCCTGGGGGGGCGTCCGGCGCCTTTGCCGTCGTCGGGGTACGGGTGCTGTCCGGAACCGAACGGACGGGACCGGTCATACGTACATGCTTATGCGGAGCGAACGGTGCGCACCCAGGTGCGTGCGGCACAATGACCGATGCCCGAAGATGGTCCAACTCTCAAGTGACGGAATCGGCGTGATGAGCAAGACGACAGTCAAGGACGTCTCCACGGAGCCCGGGCCCGAGCGTGCCGTCGACGCACCCCGCACGGTGGGCGGCAGTCGCGCCTTCGCCCTGCTGCTGGTGATCACCGGTGCCGCCGGACTGCTCGCCGCCTGGGTCATCACGATCGACAAGTTCAAGCTGCTGGAAGCCAAGGTCGAGGGCAAGACGTTCACCCCCGGGTGCAGCCTCAACCCGGTCGTCTCCTGCGGCAGCGTCATGGAGAGCAAGCAGGCAGCCGCCTTCGGCTTCCCCAACCCGATGCTCGGCCTGGTCTGCTACGGCATCGTCATCTGCGTCGGCATGAGCCTGCTGGCCCGCGCCCGCTTCCCGCGCTGGTACTGGCTGACCTTCAACTTCGGCACGCTCTTCGGCGTCGCCTTCTGCACCTGGCTGCAGTTCCAGTCCCTGTACCGGATCAACGCGCTGTGCCTGTGGTGCTCGCTGGCCTGGGTCGCCACGATCACCATGTTCTGGTACGTCACCTCGTTCAACATCCGCAACGACTTCCTGCCGTCGCCGCGCCGGCTGAAGTCCTTCTTCGGCGAGTTCACCTGGGTCGTGCCGGTCCTGCACGTCGGGATCATCGGCATGCTGGTCCTGACCCGCTGGTGGGACTTCTGGACCAGGTGACGTCCCGGACCGCGTTGTCAGTGGCGTGACATAGGGTTTCCAGCGTGGAAGCCGACCTGTTCACCGCCGCAGCAGAGGAACGCCAGGAGAAGGACCCGGCCGGCAGCCCCCTGGCGGTCCGCATGCGCCCGCGCACCCTCGACGAGGTGGTGGGCCAGCAGCACCTGCTCAAGCCGGGATCCCCGCTGCGCAGACTGGTCGGCGAGGGCAACGGCGGCCCGGCCGGACCCTCCTCGGTGATCCTCTGGGGCCCGCCCGGCATCGGCAAGACGACCCTCGCCTACGTCGTCTCCAAGGCGACGAACAAGCGGTTCGTGGAGCTGTCCGCGATCACCGCGGGCGTCAAGGAGGTCCGCGCGGTCATCGACGGAGCCCGCCGCGCCATCGGCGGCTTCGGCAAGGAGACCGTCCTCTTCCTGGACGAGATCCACCGCTTCAGCAAGGCGCAGCAGGACTCCCTGCTCCCCGCGGTCGAGAACCGCTGGGTGACCCTGATCGCCGCGACCACGGAGAACCCGTACTTCTCGGTGATCTCCCCGCTGCTGTCCCGCTCCCTCCTCCTCACCCTCGAACCCCTCACCGACGACGACATCCGCGGACTCCTGAAGCGGGCGCTGACCGACGACCGCGGCCTCAAGGCGGCCGTCTCCCTGCCCGAGGACACCGAGGACCACCTCCTGCGCATCGCCGGCGGCGACGCCCGGCGCGCCCTGACCGCCCTGGAGGCCGCCGCCGGGGCCGCCCTCGACCAGGGCGAGACGGAGATCAGCCTCCAGATCCTGGAGCAGACCGTCGACCGGGCCGCGGTGAAGTACGACCGCGACGGCGACCAGCACTACGACGTCGCCAGCGCCCTCATCAAGTCGATCCGCGGCTCCGACGTCGACGCCGCCCTGCACTACCTGGCCCGCATGATCGAGGCCGGCGAGGACCCCCGCTTCATCGCCCGCCGCCTGATGATCTCCGCCAGCGAGGACATCGGCCTGGCCGACCCCAACGCGCTGCCCATCGCGGTGGCCGCCGCCCAGGCCGTCGCCATGATCGGCTTCCCCGAGGCCGCCCTCACTCTCAGCCACGCCACCATCGCCCTCGCGCTCGCCCCCAAGTCCAACGCTGCGACCACCGCGATCGGCGCCGCCATGGAGGACGTACGCAAGGGCCTGGCCGGAGCCGTCCCGCCGCACCTGCGCGACGGGCACTACAAGGGCGCGGCCAAGCTCGGCCACGCGCAGGGGTACGTGTACCCGCACGACCTGCCCGAGGGCATCGCCGAGCAGCAGTACGCCCCGGACGCCCTCAAGGACCGCGAGTACTACACACCGACCCGGCACGGAGCCGAGGCCCGGTACGCGGACGCCGTCGAATGGACCCGCATGCACCTCGGTCGCAAGCGGTCCTGAGCGCCCTGTAGAATTCCTCGAAGTGCTGAGTCCCGCGCAGTCAGAGCGGGACAGCCAGCCGGAGACCCAGTCCCTCGGGACTGACTCCAGGAGCGTCGCGCACCGTCGAACGGTGTCGCGGGCAGCCCACCACCACCCGGATCCCGGGAGAGGTCGGTGGGCCACTCGCGTGCTGCACGTATGTGCCCAGACCAGGGGAACGGCTGCCCGGCAGGTCCGATACGGACCCGGCGGGATTCCCCGGCTGCGGATGCGACCTCCCTCAACGCTGACAAGCCGAAAACTAGGAAAGAGACAAAAGACAGTGGCGAACCAGTCCCGCCCCAAGGTCAAGAAGTCGCGTGCCCTCGGCATCGCGCTGACCCCGAAGGCCGTCAAGTACTTCGAGGCCCGCCCCTACCCGCCGGGCGAGCACGGCCGCGGCCGCAAGCAGAACTCGGACTACAAGGTCCGTCTGCTCGAGAAGCAGCGCCTGCGCGCTCAGTACGACATCTCCGAGCGCCAGCTGGTCCGCGCCTACGAGCGTGCGTCCAAGGTCCAGGGCAAGACCGGTGAGGCCCTGATCGTCGAGCTGGAGCGCCGTCTCGACGCGCTGGTCCTGCGTTCGGGCATCGCCCGCACGATCTACCAGGCCCGCCAGATGGTCGTCCACGGCCACATCCAGGTCAACGGCCAGAAGGTCGACAAGCCGTCCTTCCGTGTCCGTCCGGACGACGTCGTGCAGGTCCGCGACCGCTCCAAGGACAAGACGCTCTTCCAGATCGCCCGCGAGGGTGGCTTCGCCCCCGACGGTGAGACCCCGCGCTACCTGCAGGTGAACCTCAAGGCCCTGGCGTTCCGCCTGGACCGCGAGCCGAACCGCAAGGAGATCCCGGTGATCTGCGACGAGCAGCTCGTCGTCGAGTACTACGCCCGCTGATCCCAGCCCCGGCGTAGCACTTCAGCCCGCCGTCTCCCCACCCTTCCGGGTGGGCGAGGCGGCGGGTTCGCGTTTCCCGGTGTCCCCGAGGGCCTGCGACACCGGCCCGCGCGGCGCCGGCAGCGCCTCCAGCGGCCGCACACCGCCGCCCCCCAGCGCCCGTGCCACGGCCGCGTCCCGGTCCAGCTCCGCCCCCTCGCGCACGCACTCCTCGTACCGCTCGTCGCCGAGCGCCTGCCGGGCCGTCGCCTCGCACAGCTCGTGCGGGGCGTTGTAGTAGGCGGAGCCGAACAGCGGCAGCCCCACCGACGGCCACATCCGGCCCGCGGCGCCCTGCAGGACCGCCGCCTCCGCCGGGTCGCCCTGGGCCGCCGTCACCAGGGCGAGCAGCTCCACGGACAGCACCGAGCCCAGCAGATCGTGGAAGGCGTGCGCGTTGTCCAGACAGTCCGCGAGCAGCTCGCGCGCGCCGGCCGGATCCCCGTCCCGCCAGGCCGCGTAGGCCAGCACGTACAGCGCGTACGACCGCGCCCAGCGCTCCCCGTGGTCCTCGCACACCCGGCGCACGTCCTCGCACAACCGCACGGCGTCCGCCAGGTCCCCCTGGAACGCCCGCGCCATCGCCAGCTCCACCTGGGCCATCAGCACGTTGCTGTTCAGCTCGCCGATCTCCTGGTAGCGGTCGAGGGCCGAGCGCAGCAGCGTTTCTGCGCGCGCCATGTCATCCGTGACCAGGGCCAGACAGCCGGTGCGGTGCTCCGCGTACGCCACCGCCGTCACGTCCGCGACCCGCTCCGCCTGCACCCGGCACTCCCGCAGCGCGGCCAGCGCCGGCACGGTGTCACCCTGCAGGATCGCCACATAGCCGAGCACCCACAGCGCCTTCAGCCGGGACTGCTCGTACTCCGAGTCCAGCTCCACGCTGCGCTCCAGCCAGCGCCGCCCCTCCGACAGCCGCCCGCAGCCCGCCCAGCAGAACCACAACGAGCCCGCCATGTACTGCCCCAGATGCGCCTCGTCCGGCTCGGTCAGACAGAACTCCAGGGCGGTGCGCAGGTTCGGCAGCTCGACCTCGACCCGCGCGGCCACCTCGCACTGCCGGGGTGAGAACCACTCCAGCTCGCACCAGGTCGCAAGGCCCAGGTACCAGTCGCGGTGCCGCCGCCGCAGCCGTACCGCGTCCCCCGTCGCCTCCAGCCAGTCGGCGCCGTAGGCCCGGACCGTGTCCAGCATCAGGTAGCGGGGGCCCGTCGGGGTCTCCTCGCGGGAGAGGACCGACTGCGCGAGCAGCTCCGTCAGCACGTCCAGGACGTCCTCGGCGTCCAGTCCGTCCCCGCTGCACACGTATTCGGCCGCCTCCAGATCGAAGGTCTGCGCGAACACCGAGAGCCGCGCCCACAGCAGCCGCTCGGCCGGTGTGCACAGCTCATGGCTCCAGCCGATCGCCGTACGCAGCGTCTGATGGCGGGGGAGAGCGTCCCGGCCGCCGCCGGTCAGCAGCCGGAACCGGTCGTCCAGCCGCTCCAGCAACTGCGCGGGGGACAGCGCCCGCAGCCGCCCCGCGGCCAGCTCCAGGGCCAGCGGGATCCCCTCCAGCCGGCGGCACAGCTCCCGCACCACCGGGCAGTCGCCCGTCTCCGGCCCGTGCTGCCGGGCCCGGTCCGTGAACAGCTCGACCGCCTCGTCCTCGGCGAGCGGGGCCAGCGGGAAGAGCCGCTCGCCGGTCAGCCCCAGCGGACGCCGCCCCACGGCCAGCACCCGCAGCTCCGGCAGTCTGCGCAGCAGCTCGGACACCAGGTCGGCGCAGGCCGCCACCAGATGCTCGAACCCGTCCAGTACCAACAGGAATCGGCGGCCGCCGAGCCGGTCGAGCAGGGTCTCCCGGGGTAACCGGGTGGTGTGGTCGGTCAGCCCCAGCGCCTCCACGACCGCGTACTCCACGAACTGCGGATCCCGAACCGGCGCCAGCTCGACCCTCGCCGAGGCGCGCCGCGCCGACCGGGCCGCCGCGGGGGCCGCCGCCCGTGCGGCCAGCCGGGACTTGCCCACGCCGCCGACACCGGTCACCGTCACCAGCCGGGCCGCCGCCATCGCCTCGGCCAGCGCGGCGAGTTCGGCCGAGCGCCCGACGAAGGCGGTGAGTTCAAGGGGTGGATAGCCGTCCGTGGAGGGGCCGGGGCGGTGAGGACCTCGCATGGGACACGGAGCGTACTGAACCGTGTTCATTCCGTACAATCGCTTCCCGCAACTCCGCCGTCCGCCGACCGTAATCCGGTACGGAGTCCCACCCGTGGCGCGATAGGCTCGGTGCACTGCTTATTCATGGTTCCGATGTTCAGAGCACGTTTCAGGGAGCGGGTGCGCACAGTGTCCGGTGGAGAGGTGGCCGGGATCCTGGTGGCCGTCTTCTGGGCGATCCTGGTCTCCTTCCTCGCCGTCGCACTGGCGAGGCTGGCCCAGACGCTCAAGGCGACCACCAAGCTCGTGGCGGACGTGACCGACCAGGCCGTCCCGCTGCTCGCCGACGCCTCCGCAGCCGTGCGCTCCGCGCAGACCCAGATCGACCGGGTCGACGCGATCGCCTCCGACGTCCAGGAGGTCACGTCGAACGCCTCCGCGCTCTCGACCACCGTCGCCTCCACCTTCGGCGGCCCGCTGGTCAAGGTCGCGGCCTTCGGCTACGGCGTGCGCCGGGCGATCGGCGGCCGCAAGGAGAACGTGCCCGCCAAGGAGCCCAGGCGTACCGTGATCGTGGGCCGCACGGTCCCGGCGGCCCGTAAGCGGAGCAACCGGGGAAAGAAGGACTGACCGAGCGATGTTCCGCCGTACGTTCTGGTTCACCACGGGTGTCGCCGCCGGTGTGTGGGCCACCACCAAGGTCAACCGCAAGCTGAAGCAGCTGACGCCCGAGAACCTCGCTGCGACCGCGGCCAACAAGGCCTTGGAGACCGGTCAACGCCTGAAGGACCGCGCGGTCGGCTTCGCGCTCGACGTCCGCGACAACATGGCGCAGCGGGAGGCCGAGCTGGAGGAGGTGCTGGGTATCCAGGAGAACCCCGAACTCCCCGCACCTCGGCAGTACACCGCCCTCGAGAACAGCGACAACCGCAGCAACCCGAAGTACATCGAAGCCCCGATGCACTCGTACAACCGGAATGAGGACCACTGATGGAGTCGGCCGAGATTCGCCGCCGCTGGCTGAGCTTCTTCGAGGAGCGCGGGCACACCGTCGTCCCTTCGGCGTCGCTCATCGCGGACGACCCGACTCTGCTCCTCGTCCCCGCCGGCATGGTGCCCTTCAAGCCCTACTTCCTGGGTGAGGTCAAGCCGCCGTTCCCGCGCGCCACCAGCGTGCAGAAGTGCGTGCGCACACCCGACATCGAAGAGGTCGGCAAGACCACGCGCCACGGCACGTTCTTCCAGATGTGCGGCAACTTCTCCTTCGGTGACTACTTCAAGGAAGGCGCCATCAAGTACGCCTGGGAGCTGCTCACCACGCCCCAGGACAAGGGCGGTTACGGCCTGGAGCCCGACCGTCTGTGGATCACCGTCTACAAGGACGACGACGAGGCCGAGCGCATCTGGCACGAGGTCGTCGGCGTGCCGAAGGAGCGCATCCAGCGCCTCGGCATGAAGGACAACTACTGGTCCATGGGCGTCCCCGGCCCGTGCGGCCCCTGCTCCGAGATCAACTACGACCGCGGCCCCGAGTTCGGCGTCGAGGGCGGCCCCGCCGTCAACGACGAGCGGTACGTGGAGATCTGGAACCTCGTCTTCATGCAGTACGAGCGTGGCGAGGGCATCGGCAAGGACAACTTCGAGATCCTCGGGGACCTGCCGAGCAAGAACATCGACACCGGCCTCGGCCTGGAGCGTCTCGCCATGATTCTGCAGGGCGTGCAGAACATGTACGAGATCGACACCTCCATGGCCGTCATCGACAAGGCCACCGAGCTGACCGGTGTGCGCTATGGCGACGCCCACGGCTCGGACGTGTCCCTCCGCGTGGTCACCGACCACATGCGCACGGCCACGATGCTCATCGGCGACGGCGTCACCCCCGGCAACGAGGGCCGCGGCTACGTCCTGCGCCGCATCATGCGCCGCGCCATCCGCAACATGCGTCTGCTGGGCGCCACCGGTCCGGTCGTGCTCGACCTGGTCGACACCGTCATCCGGATGATGGGCCGGCAGTACCCGGAGCTGGTCACCGACCGCGAGCGCATCGAGAAGGTCGCCCTCGCCGAGGAGAACGCCTTCCTGAAGACGCTGAAGGCCGGCACCAACATCCTCGACACCGCCGTCACCGAGACCAAGCAGTCCGGCTCCACGACCCTGCCCGGCGACAAGGCGTTCCTGCTCCACGACACCTGGGGCTTCCCGATCGACCTCACCCTCGAGATGGCCGCCGAGCAGGGGCTGTCCGTGGACGAGGAGGGCTTCCGCCGCCTGATGAAGGAGCAGCGGGAGCGCGCCAAGGCCGACGCCCAGGCCAAGAAGACCGGCCACGCCGACATGGGCGCCTACCGCGAGATCGCCGACTCCGCCGGCGAGACCGACTTCATCGGCTACGGCGACACCGAGGGCGAGACCACGATCGTCGGCCTCATGGTCGACGGCGTCTCCTCCCCGGCCGCCACCGAGGGCGACGAGGTCGAGGTCGTTCTCGACCGCACCCCGTTCTACGCCGAGGGCGGCGGCCAGATCGGCGACACCGGCCGGATCAAGGTCGACTCCGGTGCCGTGATCGAGATCCGCGACTGCCAGAAGCCGGTCCCGGGCGTGTACGTCCACAAGGGCGTCGTCCAGGTCGGCGAGGTCACGGTCGGCGCCAAGGCCCACGCCTCCATCGACGCCCGCCGTCGCAAGGCCATCGCCCGCGCCCACTCGGCCACCCACCTGACCCACCAGGCTCTGCGCGACGCCCTCGGCCCGACGGCCGCCCAGGCCGGTTCCGAGAACCAGCCCGGCCGCTTCCGCTTCGACTTCGGCTCCCCGTCCGCCGTTCCGACGGCCGTGATGACCGACGTAGAGCAGAAGATCAACGAGGTGCTCGCCCGCGACCTCGACGTGCACGCCGAGGTCATGGGCATCGACGAGGCCAAGAAGCAGGGTGCCATCGCCGAGTTCGGCGAGAAGTACGGCGAGCGCGTCCGCGTCGTGACCATCGGCGACTTCTCCAAGGAGCTGTGCGGCGGCACGCACGTGCACAACACCGCCCAGCTGGGCCTGGTGAAGCTGCTCGGCGAGTCCTCCATCGGCTCCGGTGTCCGCCGTATCGAGGCGCTGGTCGGCGTCGACGCCTACAACTTCCTCGCCCGCGAGCACACGGTCGTCCACCAGCTGACCGAGCTGCTCAAGGGGCGCCCGGAGGAGCTGCCGGAGAAGATCTCCTCGATGCTCGGCAAGCTGAAGGACGCCGAGAAGGAGATCGAGAAGTTCCGCGCCGAGAAGGTGCTGCAGGCCGCCGCCGGTCTCGTCGAGTCCGCCAAGGACGTCCGCGGTGTCGCCGTCGTCACCGGCCGGGTCCCGGACGGCACCACGCCGGACGACCTGCGCAAGCTGGTCCTCGACGTGCGCGGCCGCATCCAGGGCGGCCGGGCCGCCGTGGTCGCCCTGTTCACGGTCAACAACGGCAAGCCGCTGACCGTCATCGCCACCAACGAGGCCGCCCGCGAGCGCGGTCTCAAGGCCGGTGACCTGGTCCGTACCGCCGCCAAGACGCTCGGCGGCGGCGGTGGCGGCAAGCCGGACGTCGCCCAGGGCGGCGGCCAGAACCCGGCTGCCGTCGGCGAGGCCGTGGAGGCCGTCGAGCGACTCGTCACCGAGACCGCCAAGTGACAGTGAAGTAAGGAAACGGTCGGAAATGCGCAGAGGACGCCGACTCTCGATCGACGTCGGGGATGCCCGGATCGGGGTCGCCTCGTGCGACCCCGATGGGATCCTCGCCACTCCGGTGGAGACCGTCCCCGGCCGGGACATCCCGGCAGCCCACCGCCGGCTCAGGCAGCTGGTGGAGGAGTACGAACCGATCGAGGTCGTCGTCGGACTCCCTCGCTCCCTCAAGGGGGGCGAGGGCCCGGCCGCGCAGAAGGTACGCGCCTTCGTCCAGGAGCTCGCCAAGGGCATCGAGCCCGTTCCGGTCCGGCTGGTCGACGAGCGGATGACGACCGTGACGGCCAGTCAGGGACTGCGCGCCTCGGGGGTGAAATCCAAGAAGGGCCGGGCCGTCATCGACCAGGCAGCAGCCGTCATCATCCTGCAGCAGGCCCTGGAATCCGAACGGGTGTCAGGTAAAGCACCCGGCGAGGGCGTCGAAGTGGTCATCTGATCGCGATACGGTAACGTTCCGCGCGATGCGGCGGTGTTCGAACAGCCGCCGCACAGCAAGAGGCGGAACGGGAGCCGGTCCACCGGCCATGCGACCGTCGGCCTCGCGGCTCTAGGGGATCGATGACTGAGTATGGCCGGGGCCCTGGCTCCGAACCGTGGCATCCGGAGGACCCGTTGTACGGGGACGGCGGATGGGGAGGACAGCAGGCCCACGTCGGCCAGCAGTCCCCCTACGGCGGCCAGCCACAGCAGCAGTACCCGCAGCCGCAGTACGGCGACTGGACCCAGGGGCAGCAGTCCGGGTACGACCAGCAGCAGCACCAGTACTACAACGAGCAGGGGCAGCAGCAGTACGGCCAGCAGTACACCGGTCAGGACCAGCAGTACGCGGTGCAGACACCGCAGCAGTACCAGCACCAGGGTGGTTGGGACGCGTCCGGCACGCGCGGCCAGGTGCCCTACACGCCCGACCCCGGCGACCCGTACGGCCAGCAGTCCGCGGCCTATGGCGGGGAAGCTCCCGATTTCTACGGCACCGAGGACGCCTACCCGCCGCCGGTGCCGCCCAGCCGCAGGCGTCCCGAGTCGAAACCGGAGCCGGACCCCGAGACCGGCTGGGACCCGGGCGAGGACCAGGGCGAGCATGCCTTCTTCGCCGGAGGCGGCGATGACGACGATGTCGACGACGAGGCGGACAGCCGGTCCGGCCGTGGCGAACGGCGCGGCAAGAAACCGGTCAAGAGCAAGAAACGGCGCACCGGCTGCGCCTGCATGGTGGTCGTTCTGGTCTTCGGCGGCGGCCTCGGCACGGTCGGCTACTTCGGCTACAAGTACTACCAAAATCGTTTCGGCCCGGCCCCGGACTACGCGGGCAGCGGCAACGGCGAACAGGTCACGGTCACCATCCCGAAGGGCGCCGGCGGCTGGGAGATCGGTGCGAAGCTGAGGGAGGCGGGCGTCGTCGAGAGCGCGGACGCGTTCGTCTCCGCGCTGCAGGCGAACCCCAAGGGCAAGGGGCTCCAGGAAGGCGTCTATACGCTGGAGAAGCAGATGTCCGCCGCCAGCGCCGTGCAGCTGATGCTCGACCCGAAGAGCCAGAACAATGTGATCGTCACGCCCGGCGAGCGCAACGCCGGTGTCTACGCGGCGATCGACAAGAAACTCCAACTGTCCACCGGCACCACCCGGAAGCTCGCCAAGCAGGAATACAAGAAGTTCGGTCTGCCGAGCTGGGCGCAGAGCAGCAGTGAAGTCCAGGACCCGCTGGAGGGCTTCCTGTTCCCGGGAACCTATGCGGCCGCGAAGGGCATGAAGCCCGACACGATCCTGAAGCAGATGGTCACCCAGGCCAAGGAGAGGTACGCCGCCTACGACCTGCCGTCGAAGGCGAAGGCGCTGGGCCTGAACAACGCGTTCCAGCTCATCACGGTCATGAGCCTGGTCCAGGCCGAGGGCAAGACGCACGACGATTTCCGCAAGATGGCGGAAGTGGTCTACAACCGCCTCAAGCCCACCAACACCGAGACGAACCAGCTGCTCCAGTTCGACTCGACGTACAACTACCTCAAGGGCACGAGCAACATCCACATCTCCGAGAAGGAGATCAACAGCAACCAGAGCCCGTACAACACGTACACCCACAAGGGCCTTCCGCCCGGTCCTATCGGCAACCCCGGTGAGGACGCCATGAAGGCGGCACTGAATCCGACGCACGAGGGCTGGATGTATTTCGTGGCGACCGACGGTGTGAACAACACCGAATTCGCCAAGACCAACGACGAATTCGAAAAGCTCAAGGAAAAGTTCAATGCCTCCTCGGGCAACTGACGCCCGCCGGGCTGCTGTGCTCGGTTCGCCCATCGCCCACTCCCTCTCCCCGGTGCTGCACCGGGCGGCCTACGATGCACTAGGACTCACCGACTGGTCGTACGGCCGCTTCGAGATCGACGAGGCCACCCTGCCCGGCTTCATCGAGAAGCTCGGGCCGGAGTGGGCGGGGCTGTCGCTGACCATGCCGCTGAAGCGGGCGGTCATCCCGCTGCTGGACGAGATCAGCGAGACGGCAGCGTCGGTCGACGCCGTCAACACCGTGGTCTTCACCGAGGACGGCCGCCGCATCGGCGACAACACCGACATCCCGGGCATGGTGGCCGCGTTGCGCGAGCACGGCATCGAGCAGGTCGACTCCGCGGCGATCCTCGGCGCCGGCGCCACCGCCTCCTCGGCGCTGGCCGCGCTCGCCCGGATCTGCACCGGTGAGGTCGTCGCCTACGTCCGCAGCGAGGCCCGTGCCGCCGAGATGCGCCAGTGGGGCGAGCGGCTCGACGTGGACGTCCGTACGGCGGACTGGGACGACGCGCAGGAGGCCCTGAAGGCGCCCCTGGTGATCGCCACCACCCCGGCCGGCACCACCGACGCCCTCGCCACCGCCGTACCCGAGCGCCCCGCCACCCTCTTCGACGTGCTCTACGACCCCTGGCCCACCGACCTGGCGGCCCGCTGGTCCATGTTCGGCGGCGCCGTGGTCAGCGGCCTCGACCTGCTGGTCCACCAGGCCGTTCTCCAGGTCGAGCAGATGACCGGCCGCTCCCCGGCCCCCCTGGAGGCCATGCGGCACGCAGGCGAGAAGGCGCTCGCCGCGCGCTGAACGGCTGCTTCCGTTCCGCCGCTGCGTCCCGCCTGCTGGACCAGCGGCCGGATACCGCCCCCGGACGTGGGATGATCGGAGGTGGCGGACCGGGGTCGCGCACCCGGTGGCGCCGTCGCCGTACGCGAGGACGCGCGTACCCAGGGCAGTACCGGGCGCGAACACTGAGGAGCACCGTTGAGCAGGCTGCGTTGGCTGACCGCGGGGGAGTCCCACGGTCCCGCACTTGTCGCGACGCTGGAGGGGCTTCCCGCCGGCGTGCCGATCACCACGGAGATGGTGGCGGACCACCTGGCACGGCGGCGGCTCGGCTATGGCCGCGGTGCGCGGATGAAGTTCGAGCGTGACGAGGTCACCTTCCTGGGTGGCGTCCGGCACGGCCTCACCCTCGGCTCCCCGATCGCGGTCATGGTGGGCAACACCGAGTGGCCCAAGTGGGAGCAGGTCATGGCGGCCGACCCCGTCGACCCCGAGATCCTCGACGGCCTCGCCCGCAACGCGCCGCTGACCCGCCCGCGGCCCGGCCACGCCGACCTCGCCGGCATGCAGAAGTACGGCTTCGACGAGGCCCGGCCGATCCTGGAGCGCGCCTCCGCCCGCGAGACCGCCGCGCGCGTGGCGCTCGGCGCCGTCGCCCGCTCCTACCTGAAGGAGACGGCCGGCATCGAGATCGTCTCCCACGTCGTCGAGCTGGCCTCCGCCAAGGCCCCGTACGGCGTCTACCCGACCCCGGCCGACGTCGAGAAGCTGGACGCCGACCCGGTGCGTTGCCTTGACGCCGACGCGTCGAAGGCGATGGTCGCGGAGATCGACCAGGCCCACAAGGACGGCGACACGCTCGGCGGCGTGGTCGAGGTGCTCGCCTACGGCGTCCCGGTCGGCCTGGGCTCGCACGTGCACTGGGACCGCAGGCTGGACGCCCGGCTCGCCGCCGCCCTCATGGGCATCCAGGCGATCAAGGGCGTCGAGGTCGGCGACGGCTTCGAGCTGGCCCGGGTGCCCGGCTCCAGGGCGCACGACGAGATCGTCAGCACCCCCGAGGGCATCAAGCGGTCCAGCGGGCGCTCCGGCGGCACCGAGGGCGGCCTGAGCACCGGCGAGCTGCTGCGTGTGCGCGCCGCGATGAAGCCGATCGCGACCGTGCCCCGGGCCCTGCAGACCGTCGACGTCTCCACCGGCGAGGCCACCCAGGCCCACCACCAGCGCTCCGACGTGTGCGCGGTCCCGGCCGCCGGCATCGTCGCCGAGGCCATGGTGGCGCTCGTCCTGGCAGACGCCGTCGCGGAGAAGTTCGGCGGCGACTCCGTCCCCGAGACGCGGCGGAACGTGCAGTCGTACCTCGACCACCTCGCCATCCGGTGACCGCCGTGCCTGCGGTCGTACTGGTCGGCCCGATGGGCGTGGGCAAGTCCACCGTCGGGCAGCTGCTGGCCGAGCGGCTCGGGGTCGTCTACCGGGACACCGACGACGACATCGTCGCCGCCGAGGGCCGGACCATCGCCGAGATCTTCGTGGACGACGGCGAGTCCGCCTTCCGCGCGATCGAGAAGTGTGCGGTGCGCACCGCGCTCGCCGAGCACGAGGGCGTCCTCGCGCTCGGCGGCGGGGCGATCCTCGACGCGGACACACGAGCGCTGCTCGCCGGGCACCGGGTGGTCTACCTCTCCATGGACGTGGAGGAGGCGGTCAAGCGCACCGGCCTGAACGCGGCCCGCCCGCTGCTCGCGGTCAACCCGCGCAAGCAGTGGCGCGAGCTGATGGAGGCCCGCCGTCACCTGTACGAGGAGGTCGCCACCGCGGTCGTGCCGACCGAGGGCCGTACCCCCGAAGAGGTCACCCAAGCAGCGCTGGACGCACTGGAGTTGAAGGAAGCATGAGCGAGGCAGTCACCCGGATCCAGGTCGCCGGCACCGCGGGCACCGACCCGTACGAGGTGCTGGTCGGCCGGCAACTCCTGGGCGAGCTGGCCGGGTTGATCGGTCCGAGGGCCAAGCGCGTCGCGGTGATCCATCCCGAGGCGCTCGCCGAGACCGGCGACGCTCTGCGCGCCGACCTGGCCGAGCAGGGCTACGAGGCCGTCGCCATCCAGGTGCCCAACGCGGAGGAGGCCAAGACCGCCGAGGTCGCCGCCTACTGCTGGAAGGCGCTGGGCCAGTCCGGCTTCACCCGCACCGACGTCATCGTCGGCGTCGGCGGCGGCGCCACCACGGACCTCGCCGGGTTCGTGGCCGCGACCTGGCTGCGCGGGGTGCGCTGGATCGCCGTCCCGACCACCGTGCTGGCCATGGTGGACGCGGCGGTCGGCGGCAAGACCGGCATCAACACCGCCGAGGGCAAGAACCTGGTGGGCGCGTTCCACCCGCCGGCCGGCGTTCTGTGCGACCTGGCCGCGCTGGACTCCCTCCCGGTCAACGACTACGTCTCCGGGCTCGCGGAGATCATCAAGGCCGGCTTCATCGCCGACCCGGTGATCCTCGACCTCATCGAGGTCGACCCCGAGGCCGCCCGCACTCCGGCCGGCCCGCACACGGCCGAGCTGATCGAGCGTTCGATCCGGGTCAAGGCGGACGTCGTCTCCTCCGACCTGAAGGAATCCGGGCTCCGGGAGATCCTGAACTACGGCCACACGCTCGGCCACGCGATCGAGAAGAACGAGCGCTACAAGTGGCGGCACGGCGCGGCGGTCGCGGTCGGCATGCACTTCGCCGCCGAACTGGGCCGTCTGGCGGGCCGGTTGGACGACGCGACGGCGGACCGTCACCGCACCGTCCTCGAGTCGGTCGGCCTGCCGCTGCACTACCGCTACGACCAGTGGCCCAAGCTGCTGGAGGCGATGAAGGTCGACAAGAAGTCCCGCGGTGACCTGCTGCGCTTCATCGTCCTGGACGGGCTGGCGAAGCCGACCGTGCTGGAGGGCCCGGACCCGGCCGTCCTCCTCGCCGCCTACGGAGAAGTGGGCCAGTAGGAAGTGGTCCGGTAAGTCCCCTGCTGCTCCCTTCCGCCCGATTCCCCTTCCGGGCCGGGCACTTCGGACCGCCCCCGGTCGTTTCACCAAACGACGACCGGGGGCGGTACCGTTCGCTAGGGAGCGGGCTCCGTACCCGCCTGCCAGCGCCAAATGTGTGTACGAGACGGAGTGGCAACGGATGCAGCACGCAGTGGGGTCTCCGCTGCCGCCGCCCCACCAGCCGGGGCAGGGACCGCACACCGGCTGGGCGTCGGCCGCACACCACGCGGGAGCCCCACAGGGTCCCGCACCCGTGCCCCCGCCGCCACCCGGCTACCCCGGAGTCGGACCGGGATCCGTACCCCCGTCCGCCCCCCTGCCCGTGCCTCCGCAGCACGCCCCCGCCCCGCCGCCCGACACGACCGGTCATGTACCGCTGCCGCCCGGCGGTCCGGTCGGTGTGCCCACCGCGCCACCGGCCGCGGCCGCCGTCCCGGACCCGACGACCACCACCCTGGCGGTCCTGCTGATCGGTCCCGCGGGCGCGGGCAAGACGAGCGTGGCCAAGTACTGGGCGGACCACCGCCGGGTGCCCACCGCCCACATCAGCCTGGACGACGTACGCGAATGGGTCCGCGCGGGCTACGCGAACCCGCAGTCCGGGTGGAACGACAACTCCGAGGCCCAGTACCGCCTGGCCCGCCGCACCTGTGGCTTCGCCGCCCGGAACTTCCTGGCCAACGGCATCTCCTGCATCCTCGACGACGCCGTCTTCCCGGACCGCCCCGTCGTGGGCCTCGGTGGCTGGAAGCGGCATGTCGGCCCCGGCCTGCTCCCGGTCGTCCTCCTCCCGGGCCTCGACATCGTCCTGGAGCGCAACGCCGAGCGCACCGGCAACCGCCGCCTCACCGACGAGGAGGTGGCCCGCATCCACGGCCGCATGGCCGGCTGGTACGGCTCGGGCCTCCCGATCATCGACAACTCCCAGCTGGACGTCCCCGGCACGGCCCAAGTGCTGGACGACGTCCTGACCAGGGCCATCGCGAGCCCTCCTAGCTGGTAGGCGAGGGGCGACCGGTCCCGCCCCGAGGGGCGCGGGGCTGCATCGACGTGCGGCTCCGCCGCGTGGGCGCGGTCGACCCCCACCGGCCCACACCCGGAAACACCACCGAACCCACCCCACTCGGCCCCCATCAACCAGCGCAAGCCGGACAAAACTCCTACGATCATCTCATGTCAGAGGTGTACGCGACCCGCCGAGCCCAGCTCAGGGAACGCTGCAACGCGGCCGGCACCGCAGCAGCGCTCATCTCGCGCCCTGCCAACGTGCGCTATCTCGCCGGTGCAGCCCCACAGGGCTCCGTGCTGCTGCTGGGCAAGAACGAGGACCTGCTGGTCTGTGCCGGCCCGCTGGACGACCGGCCGACCGAGGGCCGTCCCGACGAGGCGCTGACCGTGCATGTCCTGCCCTCGCCGGGCGGCGACCCCGCGGCCACGGCAGCCGGCCTCGTCGCAGTACAGGGCGCCGAATCCCTCGCGGTGGAGGAACACCACCTCACCGTCGCCCGCCACCGGGCCCTGTCCTCCGTCGCCCCCAAGCTGCGCCTCGCCGACCTCGGCGGAGCCGTCGAGCAGCTCAGGGTCGTCAAGGACGAGGAGGAGATCTCCTGCCTGCGCATCGGCGCCGAGATCGCCGACCAGGCCCTCGGTGAGCTGCTGGAGTCCATCCTGGTCGGCCGCACGGAACGGCACCTCGCGCTGGAGCTGGAGCGGCGCCTGGTCGACCACGGCGCCGACGGGCCCGCGTTCGCGACCTCGGTCGCCACCGGCCCCAACTCCGGCCGCCGCGGCCACCGGCCCACCGACCGCCGCGTGGAGGAGGGCGACTTCCTCTCCGTCTGCCTGGGCGCCACCTACCGCGGCTACCGCTGCGAGATCGGCCGCACCTTCGTCATCGGCACCTCGCCCGCCGACTGGCAGATCGAGCTGTACGAGCTGGTTTTCGCAGCCCAGCGAGCCGGACGCGAGTCCCTGGCGCCCGGCGCCGCCTACCGCGAGGTCGACCGTGCCGCACGCCAGGTGCTGGGCTCCGCAGGCTATGCTGAGGCTCTGCCACTGCTGACGGGACACGGCGTCGGACTCGAAATCGACGAGGACCCGCAGCTGGCCCCTGCGTCCATGGGTAAACTGGACGCTTGCGTGCCGGTCACCGTCGAACCGGGGGTCCACCTCCCGGGCCGGGGCGGCGTCCGGATCGATGACACGCTCGTCGTACGCCCTGAGGCGGACGGCGGACCCGAGCTACTCACCATCACGACCAAGGAGCTGCTCGCGCTCTAGCCTCGCGCTGCGCGCGTGCCCCGGGGTCGTACGTCAGTCCAGGAGATTCCGCAACCGTGGCTTCCACGAACGACCTCAAGAACGGCATGGTGCTCAAGCTCGAAGGCGGCCAGCTCTGGTCCGTCGTCGAGTTCCAGCACGTCAAGCCCGGCAAGGGCCCGGCCTTCGTGCGCACCAAGCTCAAGAACGTGCTCTCCGGCAAGGTCGTCGACAAGACCTTCAACGCCGGCGTCAAGGTCGAGACGGCCACTGTCGACAAGCGCGACATGCAGTTCTCGTACATGGACGGCGACTACTTCGTCTTCATGGACATGGAGACCTACGACCAGCTGATGGTCGACCGCAAGGCCGTCGGCGACGCCGCCAACTTCCTCATCGAGGGCTTCACCGCCACCGTCGCGCAGCACGAGGGCGAGGTGCTCTTCGTCGAGCTCCCGGCCGCCGTGGAGCTCGTCATCCAGGAGACCGAGCCGGGCGTCCAGGGCGACCGCTCCACCGGTGGCACCAAGCCCGCCACCCTGGAGACCGGCCACCAGATCCAGGTCCCCCTCTTCATCACCACCGGTGAGAAGATCAAGGTCGACACCCGTACGAGCGACTACCTCGGCCGGGTGAACAGCTAACCGTGGCTGCCCGCAACACGGCCCGCAAGCGCGCCTTCCAGATCCTCTTCGAGGGCGACCAGCGCGGCGCCGACGTCCTGACGGTCCTCGCGGACTGGATCCGGCTGTCCCGGTCCGACACCCGGCAGCCGCCGGTGAGCGAGTACACGATGCAGCTGGTCGAGGGCTACGCGGAGCACGCGAGGCGCATCGACGAGCTGATCTCCCAGTACGCGGTGGGCTGGACGCTCGACCGGATGCCGGTCGTCGACCGGAACATCCTGCGTCTCGGCGCCTACGAGCTGATCTGGGTGGACGAGACTCCGGACGCCGTCGTCCTGGACGAGATGGTGCAGATCGCCAAGGAGTTCTCCACGGACGAGTCGCCCTCGTTCGTGAACGGCCTGCTCGGCCGGCTCAAGGAGCTGAAGCCGACGCTGCGCCGGGACGAGGCATAAGCGGTACGACAAACGCCGGAGGGCCCGCAGCGAGCGCATGCTGCGGGCCCTCCGGCGTTCTGTTGCCTGCACGCCGTGGAAGTGTCGCGAGAGGGCGGGTGCGGGCCCGCTGCGGCTGTTCGCGCCCACGCGGCGGAGCTGCACACGGACAAAAGCCGCCGGGGTGCCCCGAACCGTACGGTTCAGGCCACCCCGGCGGCACGTTTCTGCTCAGCTGCTGCAGGCGGTCAGGCCTCTTCGTGGGTGGCCACCGCGCGGCGCGCGTCCGCGTCCAGGACACCCCAGCTGATCAGCTGCTCGGTCAGGACCGAGGGGGACTGGTCATAGATGACGGCGAGGGTGCGCAGGTCGTCCTGGCGGATCGAGAGCACCTTGCCGTTGTAGTCGCCGCGCTGGGACTGGATGGTCGCCGCGTAGCGCTGCAGAGGGCCTGCCTTCTCGGCCGGCACGGTGGCCAGCCGCTCCAGGTCCAGGACCAGCTTCGGCGGCGGCTCGGCGGCGCCGCCCGGCGTGGTGCCCGGCAGGAGCTCCTGCACCGGGACGCCATAGAAATCGGCCAACTCGGCGAGACGCTGCACGGTCACGGCGCGGTCACCGCGCTCATATGAACCGACCACCACGGCCTTCCAGCGCCCCTGGGACTTCTCCTCGACACCGTGGAGGGAAAGGCCCTGCTGGGTGCGGATGGCCCGGAGCTTGGCCCCGAGCTGTTTGGCGTATTCGCTGGACATATAGCTCCCCGGACACTGTGTCGACGCGGTCGGCTGGGTTTCCCGCCGCGCGGCTGGTAACTCACTGTGAGGTTACGCAGCGTGACTCTCATGCGTCAAGCCGAACGGTCCACACCGACTCTTCCGTGCCAGTGCCGGCCGATTGCGCCAGGTGGGTGATCGACGCCCGCTCCGGACCTGCTACCGTGGATGGCGCAAATCCGACGTCCTTTAAGGTCCGTCCCGTGAGGCGGAGAAGGAGGTCCGTTTCGTATGGACTCGCACGCGAACCCGCATGCATCCGATGCGCGGCCCGTACTCGAAGGCCCCGACATCGCACGGGTGCTGACCCGTATCGCCCACGAGATCGTCGAGCGCGCCAAGGGCGCCGACGACGTGGTGCTCCTCGGCATTCCGACCCGGGGTGTCTTCCTCGCCCAGCGGCTCGCCGCCAAGCTGGAGCAGATCACCGACCGCAAGGTCCCCGTCGGCTCGCTCGACATCACCATGTACCGCGACGACCTGCGCATGCACCCGCCGCGTGCGCTGGCCCGCACCGAGATCCCCGGTGACGGCATCGACGGCCGCCTGGTCGTCCTCGTCGACGACGTGCTCTTCTCCGGGCGCACCATCCGTGCCGCCCTCGACGCCCTGAACGACATCGGGCGCCCGCGCGCGGTGCAGCTCGCGGTCCTGGTCGACCGCGGCCACCGCGAACTGCCCATCCGCGCCGACTACGTCGGCAAGAACCTCCCCACGTCGCTGCGGGAGACGGTCAAGGTCCAGCTCGCCGAGGAGGACGGTCGCGACACCGTGCTGCTCGGCGTGAAGCCGGCCGACCAGTAGCAAGTCGGGCGCGTACGGCCGCTTCGGCGTGCCGACACACGCACCGGTTTGCCCCACTGTGCCCTCTGGGGGGCATCTCCCAGACCCCCGGATCCCGATGAATTGCCTTACGGAGCCTGACAGATGCAGCGTCATCTCATCTCGGCCGCCGACCTCACCCGCGACGACGCCGTCCTGATCCTCGACACCGCCGAGGAGATGGCCCGGGTCGCCGACCGGCCGATCAAGAAGCTGCCGACCCTGCGCGGCCGCACCATCGTCAACCTCTTCTTCGAGGACTCCACCCGGACCCGGATCTCCTTCGAGGCCGCCGAGAAGCGGCTGTCCGCGGACGTCATCAACTTCTCCGCCAAGGGCTCCAGCGTGTCCAAGGGCGAGTCCCTGAAGGACACCGCGCAGACCCTGGAGGCGATGGGCGTCGACGCCGTCGTCATCCGGCACGGCGCCTCCGGAGCCCCCTACCGCCTGGCCACCTCCGGCTGGATCGACGCCGCCGTCATCAACGCCGGTGACGGCACCCACCAGCACCCCACGCAGGCCCTGCTGGACGCCTTCACCATGCGCCGCCGCCTGGTCGGCCGGGACGCCGGCCTCGGCCAGGACCTGGCCGGCAAGCGGATCACCATCGTCGGCGACGTCCTGCACAGCCGGGTCGCCCGCTCCAACGTCGACCTGCTGCACACGCTCGGCGCCGAGGTCACCCTCGTCGCGCCGCCCACCCTGGTGCCGGTCGGCGTCGAGACCTGGCCCTGCGAGGTGTCGTACGACCTCGACAGCACCCTGCCGAAGTCCGACGCGGTGATGATGCTCCGGGTTCAGCGGGAGCGCATGAATGCCGCCTTCTTCCCGACCGAGCGCGAGTACTCGCGGCGCTACGGCCTCGACGGCGAGCGCATGGCGAAGATGCCCGAGCACGCCATCGTGATGCACCCCGGCCCGATGGTCCGCGGCATGGAGATCACCGCCGAGGTCGCCGACTCCGAGCGCTGCACCGTCGTCGAGCAGGTCGCGAACGGCGTCTCCATCCGGATGGCCGTCCTGTACCTGCTGCTCGGTGGAAACGAGCCCGCCGTCACCCACACCCGCACCAACGAGGAGAAGTAAGACCCATGAGCAAGATCCTTATCCGTGGTGCGAAGGTGCTCGGCGGCGAGCCGCAGGACGTGCTGATCGACGGCGAGACGATCGTCGAGGTGGGCGCCGGACTCAGTGCCGAGGGTGCCGAGGTCGTCGAGGCCGCCGGCAAGGTGCTGCTGCCGGGTCTGGTCGACCTGCACACCCACCTGCGCGAGCCGGGCCGTGAGGACTCCGAGACCGTGCTGACCGGCACGCGCGCGGCCGCCTCCGGCGGCTACACCGCCGTGTTCGCCATGGCCAACACCTTCCCGGTCGCCGACACCGCCGGCGTGGTCGAGCAGGTCTACCGGCTCGGCCGGGAGCACGGCTACTGCGACGTCCAGCCCATCGGCGCCGTCACCGTCGGCCTGGAGGGCCGCAAGCTCGCCGAGCTGGGCGCGATGCACGAGTCGGCCGCCGGGGTCACCGTCTTCTCCGACGACGGCAAGTGCGTGGACGACGCCGTGATCATGCGCCGGGCGCTGGAGTACGTGAAGGCCTTCGGCGGTGTCGTCGCCCAGCACGCGCAGGAGCCGCGGCTCACCGAGGGCGCCCAGATGAACGAGGGCATCGTCTCGGCTGAGCTGGGCCTGGGCGGCTGGCCGGCCGTCGCCGAGGAGTCGATCATCGCCCGGGACGTGCTGCTCGCCGAGCACGTCGGCTCCCGGGTGCACATCTGCCACCTCTCGACCGCGGGCTCGGTGGAGATCGTCCGCTGGGCCAAGTCCCGCGGCATCCAGGTCACCGCCGAGGTCACCCCGCACCACCTGCTCCTCACCGACGAGCTGGTGCGTACCTACAACCCCGTCTACAAGGTCAACCCGCCGCTGCGCACCGAGCGGGACGTGTTCGCCCTGCGCGAGGCGCTCGCCGACGGCACGATCGACATCGTCGCCACCGACCACGCCCCGCACCCGCACGAGGACAAGGACTGCGAGTGGGCCGCGGCCGCCATGGGCATGGTCGGTCTGGAGACCGCTTTGTCAGTGGTTCAGGAGACCATGGTCGACACCGGGTTGCTGAACTGGGCCGGCGTCGCCGACCGCATGTCCGTCAAGCCGGCACAGATCGGACAGGCCACCGGGCACGGCCGTCCCGTCTCGGCTGGTGAGCCCGCCAACCTCACCCTCGTCGACACGGAATACCGTGGCTCGGTGGACCCCGCGGGCTTCGCCTCGCGCAGCCGCAACACCCCGTACGAGGGACGTGAGCTGCCGGGCCGTGTCACCCACACGTGGCTGCGGGGCAAGGCCACGCTCGTCGACGGGAAGCTCACGTGACACCTGTAATCCTGCTGGCCGAGGCGCAGAAGTCGGCCGAGGTCACCGACTGGCCCGCCCGCATCGGCTGGCTGATCGGCCTCGCCCTCTTCGTCGCGCTCATCTACTGGCTGATGCGCGAGGGCTGGAAGTGGCGCGGCACGCTCCAGGGCGACCTGCCCGAGCTGCCCAGCGCGCCGGAGGAGCCCGGCGAGGCCAGACTGACGATGAGCGGCCGCTACCACGGCTCGACCACGGCCGGGCAGTGGCTGGACCGCATCGTGGCCCACGGCCTCGGCACCCGCAGCCGGGCCGAGCTCACCCTCACGGACGCGGGCCTGGAGGTCGTACGCCCCGGGGCGACCGACTTCTTCGTCCCCACCGCAGCACTGCGCGGTGCCCGGCTCGACAAGGGCATCGCCGGCAAGGTCCTCACCGAGGGCGGCCTGCTGGTGGTGACCTGGGCCCTCGGGGACAAGCTGATCGACTCCGGCTTCCGCTCCGACCACGCGGCCGAGCACACCGAGTGGGTCGACACCCTCAACCAGATGACCAACGACACGGAAGGCGCACGATGACGACCTCCACCAGGGGAGCTGCCAAGGTTCCCGCCGTACTCGTCCTGGAGGACGGCCGCACCTTCCGCGGCCGTGCCTACGGGGCCGTGGGGGAGACCTTCGGCGAGGCCGTGTTCTCCACCGGCATGACCGGCTACCAGGAGACCCTCACCGACCCGTCGTACGACCGCCAGATCGTCGTCGCGACCGCCCCGCAGATCGGCAACACGGGCTGGAACGACGAGGACGACGAGTCGAGCCGCATCTGGGTCTCCGGCTACGTCGTGCGCGACCCCGCGCGCGCGGCGTCCAACTGGCGGGCCAAGCGCTCCCTGGACGACGAGCTGGTCGCGCAGGGCGTGGTCGGCATCTCCGGGATCGACACCCGCGCCCTCACCCGCCACCTGCGCGAGCGCGGCTCGATGCGCGCCGGCATCTTCTCCGGCGAGGCCGTCGCCCCCGAGGCCGAGCTGCTCGAGCGCGTGCAGGCCCAGCCGCACATGAAGGGCGCGAGCCTCTACGAGGAGGTCGCGACCGAGCAGGCGTACGTCGTCCCCGCGATCGGCGAGAAGCGCTTCACCGTCGCCGCCATCGACCTCGGCATCAAGGGCATGACCCCGCACCGCATGGCCGAGCGCGGCATCGAGGTGCACGTGCTCCCGGCGACGGCTTCCGTGGACGACGTCTACGCCGTCGCCCCGGACGGCGTCTTCTTCTCCAACGGCCCCGGCGACCCGGCCACGGCCGACGGCCCGGTGGCCCTCATGTCCGCCGTCCTGGAGCGCAGGACGCCGCTGTTCGGCATCTGCTTCGGCAACCAGATCCTCGGCCGCGCCCTCGGCTTCGGCACCTACAAGCTGAAGTACGGCCACCGGGGCATCAACCAGCCGGTCCAGGACCGTACGACCGGCAAGGTCGAGGTCACCGCGCACAACCACGGCTTCGCCGTCGACGCGCCGCTCGACAAGGTCAGCGACACGAAGTTCGGCCGCGCCGAGGTCTCGCACGTCTGCCTGAACGACAACGTCGTGGAGGGGCTGCAGCTGCTCGACCAGCCGGCCTTCTCCGTCCAGTACCACCCCGAAGCGGCAGCGGGCCCGCACGACGCCGCCTACCTGTTCGACCGCTTCGTATCCCTGATGGAGGGCCAGCGTGCCTAAGCGCACCGATATCCAGTCCGTCCTGGTCATCGGCTCCGGCCCGATCGTCATCGGCCAGGCCGCCGAGTTCGACTACTCCGGCACCCAGGCGTGCCGCGTACTCAGGGCCGAGGGCCTGCGCGTGATCCTCGTCAACTCCAACCCGGCGACGATCATGACCGACCCGGAGATCGCCGACGCCACCTACGTCGAGCCGATCACCCCCGAGTTCGTCGAGAAGATCATCGCCAAGGAGCGCCCCGACACCCTGCTGCCCACCCTGGGCGGCCAGACGGCCCTGAACACCGCCATCTCGCTGCACGAGAACGGTGTCCTGGAGAAGTACGGCGTCGAGCTGATCGGCGCCAAGCCCGAGGCGATCCACAAGGGCGAGGACCGCGAACTGTTCAAGGCCGTGGTCGAGGCCGTCAACACGAAGATCGGGTACGGCGAGTCCGCCCGCTCGGTCATCTGCCACTCCATGGACGACGTCCTCAAGGGCGTCGAGCAGCTCGGCGGCTACCCGGTCGTCGTCCGCCCGTCCTTCACCATGGGCGGCGCCGGCTCCGGCTTCGCGCACGACGAGGAGGAGCTGCGCCGCATCGCCGGTCAGGGCCTCACCCTCTCGCCGACCACCGAGGTGCTCCTGGAGGAGTCCATCCTCGGCTGGAAGGAGTACGAGCTGGAGCTGATGCGCGACAAGCACGACAACGTCGTGGTCGTCTGCTCCATCGAGAACTTCGACCCGATGGGCGTGCACACCGGTGACTCGATCACCGTCGCGCCCTCGATGACGCTGACCGACCGCGAGTACCAGATCCTGCGCGACATCGGCATCGCCGTCATCCGCGAGGTCGGCGTCGACACCGGCGGCTGCAACATCCAGTTCGCGGTGAACCCCGAGGACGGCCGGGTGATCGTCATCGAGATGAACCCGCGCGTGTCGCGCTCCTCGGCGCTCGCCTCCAAGGCGACCGGCTTCCCGATCGCCAAGATCGCCGCCAAGCTCGCCGTGGGCTACACCCTGGACGAGATCCCGAACGACATCACCCGGGAGACCCCGGCCTCCTTCGAGCCCACGCTCGACTACGTGGTCGTCAAGGCCCCGCGGTTCGCCTTCGAGAAGTTCCCGCAGGCCGACTCCACCCTCACGACCACCATGAAGTCGGTCGGCGAGGCCATGGCCATCGGCCGCAACTTCACCGAGGCCTTCCAGAAGGCGCTGCGCTCGCTGGAGAAGAAGGGCAGCCAGTTCACCTTCGTCGGCGAGCCCGGCGACAAGGAAGCGCTGCTGCGCGAGGCCGTGCGCCCGACCGACGGCCGGATCAACACGGTCATGCAGGCCATCCGCGCCGGCGCCACGCCCGAGGAGGTCTTCGAGTACACGAAGATCGACCCGTGGTTCGTGGACCAGCTCTTCCTGATCAAGGAGGTCGCGGACGAGCTGGACGCGGCGCCCGAGCTGACCCGCGAGCTGCTCGCCGAGGCCAAGCGGCACGGCTTCTCCGACCAGCAGATCGGTGAGATCCGCGGCCTGCGCGAGGACGTCGTCCGCGAGGTCCGGCACGCCCTCGGCATCCGCCCGGTCTACAAGACGGTCGATACCTGCGCCGCCGAGTTCGCCGCGAAGACGCCGTACTTCTACTCCTCCTACGACGAGGAGACCGAGGTCGCGCCCCGCGAGAAGCCCGCGGTGATCATCCTGGGCTCCGGCCCGAACCGCATCGGCCAGGGCATCGAGTTCGACTACTCCTGCGTCCACGCCTCCTTCGCGCTGTCCGACGCCGGGTACGAGACCGTGATGGTCAACTGCAACCCGGAGACCGTCTCCACGGACTACGACACCTCCGACCGCCTGTACTTCGAGCCGCTGACGCTGGAAGACGTGCTGGAGATCGTCCACGCGGAGTCCCTCGCCGGCCCGATCGCGGGCGTGGTCGTGCAGCTGGGCGGCCAGACCCCGCTGGGCCTCGCGCAGGCCCTGAAGGACAACGGCGTGCCGATCGTGGGCACCCCGCCCGAGGCGATCCACGCCGCCGAGGACCGCGGCGCCTTCGGCCAGGTCCTCGCCGAGGCCGGCCTGCCCGCTCCCAAGCACGGCACGGCCACCACCTTCGCCGGCGCCAAGGCCATCGCCGACGAGATCGGCTACCCGGTCCTCGTCCGGCCCTCCTACGTCCTCGGCGGGCGCGGCATGGAGATCGTCTACGACGAGACCCGCCTCGCCTCCTACATCGCCGAGTCGACCGAGATCAGCCCCTCCCGGCCGGTCCTCGTCGACCGCTTCCTGGACGACGCCATCGAGATCGACGTCGACGCCCTGTACGACGGCGAGGAGCTGTACCTCGGCGGCGTCATGGAGCACATCGAGGAGGCCGGCATCCACTCCGGCGACTCGGCGTGCGCCCTGCCCCCGATCACCCTCGGCGGCTTCGACATCAAGCGCCTGCGCGCCTCCACCGAGGCCATCGCGCGCGGCGTCGGGGTGCGCGGCCTGATCAACATCCAGTTCGCGATGGCGGGCGACATCCTGTACGTCCTCGAGGCCAACCCGCGCGCCTCCCGCACGGTCCCCTTCACCTCGAAGGCGACCGCGGTGCCGCTCGCGAAGGCCGCCGCCCGGATCTCGCTGGGCGCGACCATCTCCGAGCTGCGCGCCGAAGGCCTGCTGCCGCAGACCGGCGACGGCGGCGAGCTGCCGCTGGACGCGCCGATCTCCGTCAAGGAGGCCGTCATGCCGTGGTCGCGCTTCCGCGACATCCACGGCCGCGGTGTCGACACCGTCCTCGGCCCGGAGATGCGCTCCACCGGCGAGGTCATGGGCATCGACTCCGTCTTCGGCACGGCGTACGCCAAGTCGCAGGCCGGCGCCTACGGCCCGCTGCCCACCAAGGGCCGCGCGTTCATCTCGGTCGCCAACCGCGACAAGCGCTCGATGATCTTCCCGGCCCGCGAGCTGGTCGCGCACGGCTTCGAGCTGCTCGCCACCTCCGGCACGGCCGAGGTCCTCAAGCGCAACGGCATCCACGCCACGATCGTGCGCAAGCAGTCCGAGGGCACCGGCCCGAACGGCGAGCGGACCATCGTCCAGCTCATCCACGACGGCGAGGTCGACCTCATCGTCAACACCCCGTACGGCACCGGCGGCCGCCTCGACGGCTACGACATCCGTACGGCCGCGGTGGCCCGCTCCGTGCCGTGCCTGACGACCGTCCAGGCGCTCGCGGCGGCTGTCCAGGGCATCGACGCGCTCAACCACGGTGACGTGGGCGTCCGTTCGCTCCAGGAACACGCGGAACACCTGACCGCGGCCCGCGACTAGCAGCCCTGAGGGGGACACCGAAAACGGTGTCCCCCTCTTCGTGAGGACACCATGTACAAGATCTTTTTCAGTCTCGTCTTCAAGCGCATGGACCCCGAGAAGGCCCACTACCTGGCCTTCCGCTGGATCCGCCTCGCGGTCCGCGTCCCCGTGCTGCGCACTTTCGTCGCGGCCGCCCTCGCGCCCCGCCACAAGGAGCTGCGCACCGAGGCCTTCGGGCTGCGCATGCACGGCCCCTTCGGGCTCGCCGCCGGCTTCGACAAGAACGCCGTGGCCATCGACGGCATGTCCATGCTGGGCTTCGACCACGTCGAGATCGGCACGGTCACCGGTGAGGCGCAGCCCGGCAACCCCAAAAAGCGGCTGTTCCGGCTCGTCGCGGACCGGGCGCTGATCAACCGGATGGGCTTCAACAACGACGGCTCGCTCGCCGTCGCGGCCCGTCTGGCCACGCGCGAGCCCGTCTTCAGGACCGTCGTCGGCGTCAACATCGGCAAGACCAAGGTCGTCCCGGAGGCGGAGGCCGTCGGCGACTACGTGAAGTCGGCCGAGCGCCTCGCGCCGTACGCCGACTACCTCGTCGTGAACGTCTCCTCGCCGAACACGCCGGGCCTGCGCAACCTCCAGGCCACCGAGGTGCTGCGCCCGCTGCTCACCGCCGTTCGCGAGGCCGCGGACCGTACGGTCGCGGGCCGGCGCGTTCCGCTTCTGGTGAAGATCGCCCCGGACCTCGCCGACGAGGACATCGACGCGGTCGCCGACCTGGCCGTGGAGCTGGGTCTGGACGGCATCATCGCCACCAACACCACCATCGCGCGCGAGGGCCTCGGCCTGACATCCGAACCCTCGCTGGTGAAGGAGACCGGCGGACTCTCCGGCGCGCCCCTGAAGGCACGCTCCCTGGAGGTCCTGCGCCGCCTGTACGCGCGCGTGGGCGACCGGATCACCCTGGTGGGCGTCGGCGGCATCGAGACCGCCGAGGACGCCTGGCAGCGCATCCTGGCCGGTGCCACGCTGGTCCAGGGGTACAGCGCCTTCATCTACGAGGGCCCCTTCTGGTGCCGCGCCATCCACAAGGGCCTCGCCGCGCGCCTGCGCACCAGCCCGTACGCCACCCTCGCCGACGCGGTCGGCGCCGACGTGAGGAAGCCCGCATGACCTCGTTCGAGCCCTTCGGTGCCCGGTTGCGCCGCGCGATGGACGAGCGCGGCCCGCTCTGCGTCGGCATCGACCCGCACGCCTCCCTGCTCGCCGAGTGGGGCCTGAACGACGACGTGGCCGGTCTGGAGCGGTTCAGCCGCACGGTCGTCGAGGCGGTGGCCGACCGGGTGGCCGTCATGAAGCCGCAGAGCGCCTTCTTCGAGCGGTTCGGCTCGCGCGGTGTCGCCGTCCTGGAGAAGGCGGTCCAGGAGGCCCGTGCGGCCGGCACCCTGGTCGTGATGGACGCCAAGCGCGGCGACATCGGCTCCACCATGGCCGGGTACGCCGAGGCCTTCCTGCACAAGGACGCGCCGCTGTTCTCCGACGCCCTGACCGTCTCGCCCTACCTCGGCTACGGCTCCCTGAGCCCGGCCGTCGCGCTGGCCCGGGAGAACGGTGCCGGACTGTTCGTCCTGGCCCTCACCTCGAACCCGGAGGGACCGGAGGTCCAGCACGCGGTCCGCGCCGACGGGCGCACCGTGGGCGCGACCATGCTGGCCCACCTCGCCGCCGAGAACGCGGGCGAGGAGCCGCTGGGCTCCTTCGGGGCGGTCGTCGGCGCCACGGTGGGCGACCTGTCCTCCTACGACCTCGACATCAACGGCCCGCTCCTCGCGCCCGGTGTCGGCGCTCAGGGTGCGACGGCGGCCGACCTTCCCGAGGTCTTCGGGTCGGCGGTGCGCAACGTCGTCCCGAACGTCAGCCGGGGCGTGCTGCGACACGGTCCCGACGTCGGGGCGCTGCGCTCGGCCACGGAGCGCTTCGCGGAGGAGATCCGGGCCGCTGTCGGCGCCGGCTGAGATCTCCGCCGGGCGTTCCCATGGACGACACCAGGGCGACTTGAGTGTGAATACATCCTCAAATCGAGGGCAGTATGTCTGAAATGTCCGGCCTGACGGCGGCTGACCAGTACTTTTCCGCTGTTCTCGCTGACTCTGGCGGACTTGCCCGCTAGTCTCCGAGCAGTGGGGGCACCTCCCACGCCGTTTAAGGCAGTGGGGGAGAACGGGCAGCGTGTTGCTCGTAGCTCCCCAGGTGTGGGGCGACTAGGTTCCTCACCGGTCCGTATCCGACAGTTCGACATCCGAGGTGACGTAGGCGTGGCTCTTCCGCCCCTTACCCCTGAACAGCGCGCAGCCGCGCTCGAAAAGGCCGCCGCGGCTCGCCGGGAGCGGGCCGAGGTCAAGAATCGACTCAAGCACTCCGGCGCCTCCCTTCACGAGGTCATCAAGCAGGGCCAGGAGAACGACGTCATCGGCAAGATGAAGGTCTCCGCCCTGCTCGAGTCCCTGCCGGGCGTGGGCAAGGTCCGCGCCAAGCAGATCATGGAGCGTCTGGGCATCTCCGAGAGCCGCCGCGTGCGCGGTCTCGGTTCGAACCAGATCGCGTCCCTGGAGCGTGAGTTCGGCAGCACCGGTTCCTGAGTCCGGCTCCTGCCGGACCGGGCGTCCCGGGCACCCCGGGATTGCTGGAATAATCGCTGCATGAGTGAACGTCCGCGGCTGACCGTGCTCTCCGGCCCTTCGGGGGTCGGCAAGAGCACGGTCGTCGCCCATATGCGCAAGGAACACCCGGAGGTCTGGCTCTCGGTGTCGGCCACCACCCGCAAGCCGCGCCCCGGCGAGCGGCACGGGGTCCACTACTTCTTCGTCACCGACGAGGAGATGGACAAGCTGATCGCCAACGGCGAGCTGCTGGAGTGGGCCGAGTTCGCCGGCAACCGCTACGGAACGCCCCGCGCGGCGGTGCTGGAGCGGCTGGAGAACGGCGAGCCCGTGCTGCTGGAGATCGACCTCCAGGGCGCCCGGCAGGTCCGTGAGTCGATGGCCGACGCCCAGCTGGTGTTCCTGGCTCCTCCCTCCTGGGAGGAGCTGGTGCGCAGGCTCACCGGCCGGGGGACCGAGTCGCCCGAGGTCATCGAGCGCCGCCTGGAGGCGGCCAGGACCGAGCTGGCGGCCGAGCCGGAGTTCGACGTGACCTTGGTCAACACCTCCGTCAGGGACGTGGCGAGCGAGCTGCTAGCCTTGATGGACGTCGTGTGATCGTGACTGCCGTCCACCAGCAGGTGTCGGCCGGTCACACCGACTGAATCTTTCCCATCCATCGGAAGGTAGAGCGTGTCCTCTTCCATCACCGCGCCCGAGGGCATCATCAACCCGCCGATCGACGAGCTTCTCGAGGCCACCGACTCGAAGTACAGCCTCGTGATCTACGCGGCCAAGCGTGCCCGCCAGATCAACGCGTACTACTCGCAGCTCGGTGAGGGTCTCCTCGAGTACGTCGGTCCGCTCGTCGACACCCACGTCCACGAGAAGCCGCTCTCGATCGCCCTGCGCGAGATCAATGCGGGTCTGCTGACCTCCGAGGCCATTGAGGGCCCGGCTCAGTAGTACTTTCAGATCGCAGTTGACTTATCCACAGGCCCGGCAGCACTCCTGCCGGGCCTGTGGTCTGCCGGGGGGCGGGGGTCGTCCCCCGCAGTGATGCAGCATGGACTCGTAGGGTTCCGAGCCGGGGAGAGACGACGGTGGACAAGCCGAAGGTCGTACTGGGGGTCAGTGGCGGCATCGCCGCGTACAAGGCCTGTGAGCTGCTGAGAAGGCTCACGGAATCGGGCCACGACGTGCGCGTGGTGCCCACCGACTCCGCGCTGCACTTCGTCGGGGCCGCCACCTGGTCGGCGCTGTCCGGCAACCCGGTCTCCACCGAGGTCTGGGACGACGTCGACGAGGTCCCGCACGTCCGCATCGGCCAGCACGCCGACCTGGTCGTGGTGGCCCCGGCGACCGCCGACATGCTCGCCAAGGCCGCACACGGCCTCGCCGACGACCTGCTGACCAACACACTGCTCACCGCCCGCTGTCCGGTCGTCTTCGCGCCCGCGATGCACACCGAGATGTGGGAGCACCCCGCCACCCAGGAGAACGTGGCCACGCTGCGCCGCCGCGGCGCCGTCGTGATCGAGCCCGCGGTCGGCCGCCTCACCGGTGTCGACACCGGCAAGGGGCGACTGCCCGACCCGGCGGAGATCTTCGAGGTCTGTCGCCGGGTGCTGGCCCGCGGCGCCACCGAGCCCGACCTCGCGGGCCGCCACCTCGTCGTCTCGGCCGGCGGCACCCGCGAGCCGCTCGACCCGGTTCGCTTCCTCGGCAACCGCTCCTCCGGCAAGCAGGGCTACGCCCTCGCCCGCACGGCCGCGGCGCGTGGCGCCCGGGTGACTCTGATCGCGGCCAACACCGGCCTGCCCGACCCGGCCGGCGTCGACGTCGTCCCGGTGGGCACCGCCGTGCAGATGCGTGAAGCGGTCTTCAAGGCCGCCGCGGACGCCGACGCCGTGGTGATGGCCGCGGCCGTCGCCGACTTCCGCCCCGCGGCCTACGCCGCCGGAAAGATAAAGAAGAAGGACGGCCAGGACCCCGACCCGATCGTCCTGGTGCGGAATCCGGACATTCTCGCCGAGGTTTCGGCCGACCGCGCCCGCCCCGGACAGGTCGTCGTCGGCTTCGCGGCGGAGACGGACGACGTCCTCGCCAACGGCCGCACCAAGCTCGCCCGCAAGGGGTGCGACCTCCTCGTCGTCAACGAGGTGGGGGAGCGCAAGACGTTCGGTTCCGAGGAGAACGAGGCCCTCGTACTGGGCGCCGACGGCAGCGAGACCCCCGTGCCGCACGGTCCGAAGGAGGCCCTCGCGGACATCGTCTGGGACCTCGTGGTCGCCCGTCTCGGATGATCGCGTTCCGCCGTTCGGGGCCCTCCGATTCAGCCGATCGGTGTCTTCCCGCCACATGACATTCCCCACCACAATGTCGGGTGGCGGCCCTGGCCAAGGCCGCTCGGCATTGTGCAGAATGCCCGTGCCGCAGGTCACAGCGCTCCCGAGAGGCGAGACAGGTGGGCCGGTGGCCGAGTGCGACCGATAAACTGTTGTCGGACGACGCCGGGCGCAGCTCCCGCGTGGTCCGCCAATGATCAGCCAGCAGCCGCTGCAACCCCAGGGAGCGTTGTGTCCCGTCGCCTGTTCACCTCGGAGTCCGTGACCGAGGGTCACCCCGACAAGATCGCTGACCAGATCAGCGACACCATTCTCGACGCGCTTCTGCGCGAGGACCCGACCTCCCGGGTCGCGGTCGAGACCCTGATCACCACCGGCCTGGTGCACGTGGCCGGCGAGGTCACGACCAAGGCCTACGCGGACATCGCCACTCTGGTCCGCAACAAGATCCTCGAGATCGGCTACGACTCCTCGAAGAAGGGCTTCGACGGCGCTTCCTGCGGCGTGTCGGTGTCGATCGGCGCCCAGTCCCCGGACATCGCGCAGGGCGTGGACACCGCCTACGAGTCCCGGGTCGAGGGCGACGAGGACGAGCTGGACAAGCAGGGCGCGGGCGACCAGGGCCTGATGTTCGGCTACGCGTCCGACGAGACGCCGACCCTCATGCCGCTGCCGATCTTCCTGGCGCACCGCCTGTCCAAGCGCCTCTCCGAGGTCCGCAAGAACGGGACGATCCCGTACCTGCGTCCGGACGGCAAGACGCAGGTCACCATCGAGTACGACGGCGACAAGGCCGTCCGCCTCGACACCGTGGTCGTCTCCTCGCAGCACGCGTCGGACATCGACCTGGAGTCGCTGCTGGCCCCCGACATCCGTGAGTTCGTCGTCGAGCCCGAGCTGAAGGCGCTCCTGGACGACGGCATCAAGCTGGACACCGAGGGCTACCGTCTGCTGGTCAACCCGACCGGCCGTTTCGAGATCGGCGGCCCGATGGGCGACGCCGGCCTGACCGGCCGCAAGATCATCATCGACACCTACGGCGGCATGGCCCGCCACGGTGGCGGCGCCTTCTCCGGCAAGGACCCGTCCAAGGTGGACCGCTCGGCCGCCTACGCGATGCGCTGGGTCGCCAAGAACGTCGTGGCGGCGGGTCTTGCCTCCCGCTGCGAGGTCCAGGTCGCCTACGCGATCGGCAAGGCCGAGCCGGTCGGTCTGTTCGTGGAGACCTTCGGCACCGCCAAGATCGAGGCCGAGAAGATCGAGAAGGCGATCGACGAGGTCTTCGACCTCCGTCCGGCCGCCATCATCCGCGACCTCGACCTGCTCCGCCCGATCTACTCCCAGACCGCGGCGTACGGCCACTTCGGCCGCGAGCTGCCCGACTTCACCTGGGAGCGCACGGACCGCGTGGACGCCCTGCGCAAGGCCGCCGGGCTGTAAGCCCGCACAGCTCTCTCGCCGAGGCCCGGTCCCCCTTCCGGGGGCCGGGCCTCGGCGTGTGCGCCGTCAGCCGGCCGGCGCCAGCCGGATCCGGCGCAGGACCCGGTCGATCTCCACGATCCTGACCGTCAGCTCCTGCCCCTCGCGCACGGCCCGTCCGTCCAGGTCCGACTCATGGACCAGACCCTCCGCGGCCTCGCCGACCCGGACGAAGACGCCGAAGGGGATCACCTTGGTGACCGGTCCCGTCACGACGTCCCCCGTGCCTGCGGCGAGTGCGTCCCAGGGGTCTTCCTGGAGGGCCTTGAGCGAGACGACCACTTCCCCCTGGTACGTGTCGGTGTCGATCACCTCGCCGGTGACCCGCTGTCCGGGCCGGACCACCTCCTCCGGGTGGTCGATGTGCGACCAGGTCAGCTCGGGGATGCGGACGAAGCCCGTCCCCGGGTAGGCGGGGTGCGCCGGCTCCCCGTCCAGCCGGACGAAGACCCCGAAGTTGTGCACGGCGGCCACCGTGCCCGCGACGACGTCCCCGCGCTGCTTACTGCGCAGATACCGGTACAGGGCCTCGTCCTCGCACGCCTTGGCGGAGAGCGTGACATGGCCGCTCTGCTCGTCGACGCCGAACACCTCGGCGGTGATCCGCTGCCCGACCGACACCACCTCCCCGGGGTCCTCGAACGCGGACCACGAGAGGAGATGCCGCGGGATGCTTCCGGTCGGCGCCTGCGGATCGTCCCCGTCGAGCTGTACGAGCACGTCACCCCGCTCGCCGAAACCGGCCACGGTGCCGGTCCTGACCTCCCCGTCGGGGAGGGCCGCGAGGCGTTCACGGAGGCGTTCGAGCGGGTCGGGAGCTGGTTCGGTCATGGCCGCGAGCCTAGGCACGAGCGCCCGTTGTCGGTGCCGTTTGGTAAGAATGCAAGCGTGAGCAGCGAGAACGGGTCGGGGGACGGCGGTGGCGCAGGGGTGCCGCCGGAGCAGCTCGCGTTCATTCGGGAGAGCGTGCGGGGGGCCAAGGTGCCCCGGGCCAAGCCGCGGACGTGGCGGGGGGCAGCACTGGCCAAGGAGCTGCCCGTCGCCCGGGTGCTCGTGGACAAGGGCGTGCTGCATCTCGACCGGTACTTCGACTACGCCGTGCCGGAGGAGCTGGACGCCGAGGCGCAGCCCGGGGTGCGGGTGCGGGTGCGGTTCGGGGCCGGGCGGCATCGGGTGCGCGAGGGGCGTCGCGAGGGCGGCGGGCTCATCGACGGGTTTCTCGTCGAGAGGCTGGCCGAGTCCGAGTACTCCGGGCCGCTGGCCGCCCTTGCGCAGGTCGTGTCGCCCGAGCCCGTGCTGGGCGAAGAGCTGCTGGGGCTCGCGCGGGCCGTCGCCGACCGCTATGCGGGCAGCCTCGCCGACGTGCTCCAGCTGGCCGTGCCGCCGCGCAGCGCGCGGGCCGAGCAGCGGCCGTCGCCCGCGCCGCAGCCACCGCCGGCCGCGCCCGACACCGGGTCGTGGGCGCGGTACGAGCACGGGGGCGCCTTTCTGGAGTCGCTGGCCTCCGGGGGAGCGCCGAGGGCGGTGTGGAACGCGCTGCCGGGCCCGCTGTGGAGCGAGGAGCTGGCCCGGGCCGTCGCCGCGACGCTCGCCTCGGGACGCGGCGCGCTCGTCGTCGTACCGGACGGCCGGGCCGCCGCGCGGGTCGACGCCGCGCTGACGGCGCTGCTCGGCGAGGGCCGGCACGCCCTGCTCACGGCCGACGCCGGGCCCGAGAAGCGGTACGCGCAGTGGCTCGCGGTGCGGCGCGGGAGCGTGCGGGCCGTGGTCGGGACACGGGCGGCCATGTTCGCTCCCGTGCGGGATCTGGGGCTCGTCGCCATCTGGGACGACGGGGACGACAGCCACAGCGAGCTGCACGCTCCCCAGCCGCATGCACGGGACGTGCTGCTGCTGCGGGCGGCGCTGGACAAGTGCGCCTTTCTGCTGGGCGGTTGGAGCTGCACCGTCGAAGCCGCGCAGCTCGTGGAGAGCGGCTGGGCGCGGCCGCTGGTCGCCGGACGTGAACAGGTACGGCGGGCCGCGCCCCTGGTGCGGACCGTCGGGGACGACGACCTCGCGCGCGACGAGGCCGCCCGCGCCGCCCGGCTGCCCACCCTGGCCTGGCAGGCGGTCCGGGAGGGACTGCGGCACGGACCGGTGCTGGTCCAGGTGCCCCGGCGGGGGTACGTGCCGCGCATGGCCTGTGCCCAGTGCCGGGCGCCCGCCCGCTGCCGGCACTGTTCCGGGCCGCTGGAGGCGCAGGACGCGGGGGCGCTGCGGTGCGGCTGGTGCGGGCGCGAGGAGGCGGCCTGGCACTGCCCCGAGTGCGGGGGCTTCCGGCTGCGCGCCCAGGTGGTCGGGGCGCGCCGGACCGCCGAGGAGCTGGGGCGGGCCTTTCCCGCCGTACCGGTGCGTACGTCGGGGCGTGAGCATGTGCTGGACACCGTGCCCGGCACGCCTGCGCTGGTCGTGAGCACCCCGGGAGCCGAGCCGGTCGCCGAGGGCGGTTACGCGGCCGCCCTGCTGCTGGACGGCTGGGCCATGCTCGGGCGGCCCGACCTGCGGGCCGGTGAGGACGCGCTGCGCCGGTGGATCGCGGCCGGGGCGCTCGTACGGCCGCAGGGGGAGCGGGGGACCGTCGTCGTCGTGGCCGAGCCGACCCTGCGGCCCGTGCAGGCGCTGGTGCGATGGGATCCCGTGGGCCATGCGGTGCGGGAGCTGACGGAGCGCGCCGAACTGGGGTTCCCGCCGGTGTCCCGGATGGCGGCCGTGTCGGGCCGGGCCGAGGCCGTCGCCGAGTTCCTGCGCGCGGTCGAACTACCGGCGGACGCGGAGGTGTTGGGTCCGGTTCCGGTGCCGCCCACGCTCCCCGGGCGACAGCGTAGGCCCGGGGAGCCGCCGCCCGGTGAGCACTGGGAGCGGGCGCTGGTGCGGGTGCCGCCGGGGAGCGGGGCCGCGCTGGCCGCCGCCCTGAAGACGGCTCAGGCCGCGCGGATGGCGCGGGGCGGAGAGGAACCGGTGCGGGTGCGGATCGATCCGCCGGACATCGGGTGACCCTGCCGACGGGGGTGCTGCGGCCCGGCATACGGCTGCCCTCCCCGAGGCCGCCCGGGAGGGCAGGGTGAGGGCGTCGGCCGTCGCGTCAACCGTTGCGCGGGCCGGGGAAGGCCGTCGGCCTGGCGTCGTCGCGCAGCGTCGGGCTGCCCGCGGTCGGCTGGGTCGGCATGGAGCGGGCCGCGGGCACCGTCGGCACCGCGGGCAGGCTGGGCAGGCCGGCGCTCACGTCGAGCGTGCGGGTGCCGGACGGCTCTGTCGACCGCTCGGTCTCGGCCGCCGCCTGGGCCGCGGCGCGGCGGGCGCCGTAACGGCGGTGCACCGCCTGCTTGGTGACTCCGAGCGCAGAGCCCACGGCGTCCCAGGAGAAGCCGAGTGAGCGGTCGAAGTCCACGGCGGCCGTGACCAGGGTTTCGACACTGTCGCGGAGTTCCTGGGCGAGGCGGACCGTCGGGGCGGGGGCGCGTCCGTAGACGACGAAGCCCGTGGAGGGGCCGGAGCGGCGCGGGCGGTAGACGTTGCCCAACTGGGCGGTCAGCGTGCGCAGTGCGTCCACCTGCCGGCGGACCCGCTCGATGTCCCGCACCAGCAAGTGCAGGCTGGCCCGGGCCTGGGCGTCGTGGGTTGCGTGGTCGGCCATGAACAAGCCTCTCGAACCGGCGTTGAAAGGAACCGGGCCGCCGAAGCGGCCCGAGGTGGTCAACTCTTTCTTGACCAACGCGTTTACGCTCCGCTGGTCACGGGGTGGGGGCGTACGGGCATATGCGTACGCCTATCTCCCACCCGCGCACCCCCCCGTTTCCAGTTGGCGTAGAGGCCGGGCAACCGGTGGGGGTGCCCGGCGTCGCCGGGCTTCCGTTCGCGGTCGGCGGCTCCTCGTCGTAGACGTCGTCATAGACTTGTGCGTTGCCCGTCCGCCCCCGCCCGAGAGGCCCCAACCCACCCATGAAGCTCGTCTTCGCCGGTACCCCCGAGGTCGCCGTTCCCGCTCTGGACGCTCTCATCGCCTCCGGGCGGCACGAGGTGGCCGCCGTCGTCACGCGGCCCGACGCGCCGGCCGGGCGGGGGCGCAGGCTGGTCGCGTCGCCCGTGGCCGAACGGGCGGAAGAGGCCGGGATCGAGGTGCTGAAGCCGGTCAGGCCCAGGGACCCGGAATTCCTGGAGCGGCTGCGGGAGATCGGCCCGGACTGCTGCCCCGTCGTCGCCTACGGCGCCCTGCTGCCCAAGGTGGCTCTGGACGTCCCGGCGCAGGGCTGGGTCAACCTGCACTTCTCGCTGCTGCCCGCCTGGCGCGGTGCAGCCCCGGTGCAGCACTCCATCATGGCGGGCGACGAGATCACCGGCGCCTCCACCTTCCTCATCGAGGAGGGGCTCGACTCGGGTCCGGTGTACGGCACCGTCACCGAGGAGATCCGGGCCACCGACACCAGCGGGGATCTGCTCACCCGGCTCGCGTTCGCGGGTGCCGGGCTGCTCGCCGCGACCATGGACGGCATCGAGGACGGCACGCTGAAGGCCGTACCGCAGCCGGGGGAGGGCATCACCCTCGCGCCGAAGATCACCGTCGAGGACGCCCAGGTGGACTGGGCCACGCCCGCGCTGCGGGTCGACCGGGTGGTCCGCGGCTGCACGCCGGCGCCCGGCGCCTGGACCACCTTCCGCGCCGAGCGGCTCAAGCTCATCCAGGTCACGCCCGTGCCCGAGCGCACCGACCTCGCCCCGGGGCAGCTCGTGGTCGGCAAGAACAGCGTGCACGTGGGCACCGGGTCGTACGCCGTCGAGCTGCTGTGGGTGCAGGCGCAGGGCAAGAAGCCGATGCGGGCCGCCGACTGGGCCCGCGGGGTGCGCATCGCCGAGGGCGAGCGGCTCGGCAGCTGAGGCCCCCGCACCTGAGCCGGGGCCCGGAAGGCGGGGGTGGCGGTGTCCCGACGTACGCTGGGAATCGCACCCCCTTCTTCACATCCGGAGCACCTTTTTCGTGAGCGAGCAGTCCCGGCGGCCGCACAGGCCCGCAAAGCCCTACCGTCGTCCCCAGAAGGACCCCGTCCGCATCATCGCCTTCGAGGCGCTGCGCGCGGTGGACGAGCGGGACGCCTATGCCAACCTCGTGCTGCCGCCGCTGCTGCGCAAGGCACGGGAGAAGGGCGACTTCGACGCGCGGGACGCCGCCCTCGCCACCGAGCTGGTGTACGGGACGCTGCGCCGGCAGGGGACGTACGACGCCGTCATCGCCGCCTGTGTCGACCGGCCGCTCAGGGAGGTCGACCCGCCGGTGCTCGACGTGCTGAGCCTCGGTGTCCACCAGCTGCTCGGGACGCGGATTCCCACGCACGCGGCCGTGTCCGCCTCCGTGGAGCTGGCGCGTGTGGTGCTCGGGGACGGGCGGGCCAAGTTCGTCAACGCCGTACTGCGCAAGGTCGCGCAGGACGACCTCGACGGGTGGCTGGAGAAGGTCGCGCCGCCCTATGACAAGGATCCCGAGGACCACCTCGCCGTGGTGCACTCGCACCCCCGCTGGGTCGTCTCGGCGCTGTGGGACTCCCTCGGCGGCGGGCGGGCCGGGATCGAGGATCTGCTGGAGGCCGACAACGAGCGGCCCGAGGTGACCCTCGTGGCGCGGCCCGGGCGGGCCACCACCGAGGAGCTGCTCCGCGAGGACGCCGCCGTGCCGGGGCGCTGGTCCCCGTACGCCGTGCGGCTCACCGAGGGCGGTGAGCCGGGTGCCGTCGAGGCCGTGCGCGACGGACGGGCCGGTGTGCAGGACGAGGGCAGTCAGCTGGTCGCCCTCGCGCTGGCCAACGCCCCGGTCGACGGTCCCGACGAGAAGTGGCTCGACGGCTGCGCCGGTCCCGGTGGCAAGGCCGCGCTGCTGGGCGCCCTCGCCGCCGAACGCGGGGCCACGCTGCTCGCCTCCGAGAAGCAGCCGCACCGCGCCGGTCTGGTGGCGAAGGCCCTGCACGGAAACCCCGGGCCCTACCAGGTCATCGCCGCCGACGGGACCCGGCCGCCGTGGCGGCCCGGCACCTTCGACCGCGTCCTGATGGACGTCCCGTGCACCGGGCTCGGCGCCCTGCGGCGGCGCCCCGAGGCCCGGTGGCGGCGGCGCCCCGAGGACCTGGACAACTTCGCGCCGCTCCAGCGCGCCCTGCTGCGCACCGCGCTGGACTCGGTGCGCGTCGGCGGGGTCGTCGGCTACGCCACCTGCTCGCCGCACCTCGCCGAGACCCGGGCGGTCGTCTCCGACGTGCTCAAGCAGTACCCGGAGGCCGAGCTGATCGACGCCCGGCCGCTGCTCGCCGACGTTCCCATGCTCGGTGAGGGACCGGACGTGCAACTGTGGCCGCATCTGCACGGCACCGACGCGATGTACCTGGCGCTCATCCGGCGCACCGGCTGACACCACCGGTGGCCGCCGCCGGGAGGTGCGGTCGGCCGCCTCCGCTTACGCTCGGGATGTCCCGACACGGTGGGGTCGCCATGGTCCTCGATCTGCTGCTGATCGCCCTTGCCATCACGCTCGATCCGCTGCCGCTCACCGCGTTCGTCCTGGTGGTGGCTTCGGCGAAGGGCGTGTGGAAGGGACTCGTCTTCATCCTGAGCTGGCTGGCGTGCCTGGTCGTGGTGATCGCCCTGGTCCTGGCTCTGACCGGCGGACACCCTCCGGAACCGAGATCGGCGCCGTCGACGGCCGCGCTCGCGGCGAAGCTGGCGATCGGGGTGGGACTCGTCGTCTACGGCGAACGCCGACGCCGCCGGATGGTCGCCGAACGCGGCCACCAGCGCCCGCCGGAGCAGCCGAGCCTGACGTCCGAACTCGACCGCACCACGGTGTGGACCTCGGCGGGCCTGGCCGTGCTGCTGCAGCCCTGGGGCATGGTCGCCGCGGGAGCGACGACGGTGGTGTCCGCGGACCTGTCCCACCCGGTGACCTGGCTCGTCCTCTTCGCCTTCTGTCTGCTCGCCACGGCGAGTCTGCTGGCCATCGAGCTGTACGTCGTGTTCGTGCCGGACAAGGCCAAGCCGCGGCTGCTCCGGCTGCGTGCCTGGATGAAGGGCCACCAGCAGCAGGCGATCGTGATCCTCTGTCTGGGCCTCGGACTCTGGCTCACCGGGAGGAGCATCTACCAGCTCACCGCGTGAAACACACCCGCGGGCCGGTCGTCCACAGGCGCCCGCATACGGTCCTACAAGTGTGACGAACGGTCTCGGCTGTGGACCGGCGCGAACATCAGTGCCCCGGACATGGCAGGCTTGGGTCATGGCCGCGCAGATCAACCCCAGCATCCTTTCCGCCGACTTCGCCCGCCTCGCGGACGAGGCGAAGGCGGTCGAGGGAGCCGACTGGCTCCACGTCGACGTCATGGACAACCATTTCGTCCCCAACCTCACGCTCGGCGTGCCGGTCGTGGAGTCCCTGGCCCGTGCGACAGGCACCCCGCTGGACTGCCACCTGATGATCGAGAACCCCGATCGCTGGGCGCCCCAGTACGTCGAGGCGGGTGCCTCGTCGGTCACCTTCCACGTGGAGGCGGCGGCCGCCCCCGTGCGGCTCGCCCGGGAGATCCGCGCCAAGGGCGCCCGCGCCTCCATGGCGCTGAAGCCCGCCACGCCGATCGAGCCGTACGAGGACCTCCTCCCGGAGCTCGACATGCTGCTGATCATGACGGTCGAGCCCGGCTTCGGCGGCCAGGCCTTTCTCGACATCATGCTGCCCAAGATCCGCCGCACCCGTGAGCTGATCGGCAAGCACGGCCTCCAGCTGTGGCTGCAGGTCGACGGCGGGGTGTCGGCGTCCACGATCGAGCGGTGCGCGGACGCGGGGGCGGACGTCTTCGTCGCCGGTTCGGCTGTTTACGGGGCCGAGGACCCGGCAGAGGCGGTGCGGGCGCTGCGCGCCCAGGCGGATTCCGCGACCGCCAAGGCCTCCTGGGCATGCGACCACTGAGCCACGGCTGCGTGAACGGTTAAGTGCTCGGCGCCCTTCAGGGCAGATCAGTTCCGCCGAATCTGCAAGGATGAACGGCGAATCCAGAGTGTGAACAGCAGTGAGGAGATCGCCGTGTCGGGTATGTCGGCGGGCCGGTCAGCCATGCGGATGGGACCCGCTGAGCTGGTGCAGGCGGCGGCCATGGCCCGCCGCTTCTACCTCGAGGGGAAGTCCAAGATCCAGATCGCGGAGGAGTTCGGCGTCAGCCGCTTCAAAGTGGCCCGGGTCCTGGAGACCGCCCTCGAACGGGATCTCGTACGCATCGAGATCCGCGTGCCGGCCGAACTGGACGCCGAGCGCTCCGACGCGCTCCGTGCCCGGTACGGCCTGAGGCACGCCGTCGTGGTCGAGTCCCCGGCCGAGGCCGAGGAGACCCCCGACCCCGAGAACCTCGGCGAGGTCGCCGCCGACCTGCTCGGCGAGCTCGTCAACGAAGGGGACGTGCTGGGGCTGGCCTGGGGCCGGTCCACCATCCACATGGCAGCGGCGCTCGACCGGCTGCCGCCGTGCACGGTGGTGCAGCTGACGGGCGTGTACGACGCCGGGACGTCCGAGCGCGGCTCGGTCGAGGCGGTGCGGCGTGCCGCGCAGGTCTCGGGCGGTGACGCGCACCCCATCTACGCGCCGATGCTGCTGCCGGACGCGGCCACCGCGACCGCGCTGCGCAGCCAGACCGGGATCGCCCGGGCCTACGAGTACTTCGACAAGGTCACGGTCGCCTGCGTCTCCATCGGCTCCTGGGAGCCGGGCATCTCGACGGTGCACGACATGCTCAGCGACGAGGAGCGCGCGCACTACGCCTCGCTCGGTGTCGCCGCCGAGATGGCCGCGCACCTCTTCGATGCCGACGGGCGTCGGGTCGGACGGGACCTGGGGGAGCGGTGCATCACGGTCAAGGCCGACCAGCTCCGCCGTATCCCCGAGGTCGTGGCGATCGCCGGCGGGCAGCGCAAGGCCTCCGCGATCGACGCGGTACTGCGCTCGGGGCTGGTCACCAGCCTGGTGACGGACACCTCGGCCGCCGACTACCTGATGACGGCGGGGCCGACGCCGAAGCCCGCGCTCAGCCGCGCGGACCCGGACGGGGTCTGACGGCGGGTCGTGGCGACGCCGTTACGGGACGGCCGTGGCAGCATCCTCGGCATGCTGCTGCGGTTCGTCCCCTCGCCGTTCTCCCGGCGCGTGCCGCGCGCGCTCGCCGGGCTGTCGGTCTGTCTCTGCGTGCTGCTCTCCGTCCTGCTGACGGGCTGCTCGTCGGGCACGAGCACCGCGACGGCCTCGGGCGCCTCGACCCCCGCGTGGGCCCAGGGCATGGGCACCGTCCAGGCGTCCCGGCTGCCGGCCGAGGCCCGGCAGACCCTCGCCCTGATCGACAAGGGCGGGCCCTTCCCGTTCGCCAGGGACGGGGTCGTCTTCGGCAACTTCGAGGGGCTGCTGCCCCGGCATCAGCGCGGCTACTACCACGAGTACACGGTGAGGACTCCCGGCTCGCACGACCGCGGGGCGCGGCGCATCGTCACCGGGCAGGGCGGGGAGACGTACTACACCGATGATCACTACAACTCGTTCCGGGCGGTGCTGAGATGAGCGAAGACCTGGCGGGCCGGCTCACGGTCACCCTCGACCTCGGGGGTGTCACGGACAAGGCGGGCCTGATGGACCGCACGGTCCGGGCCCTGGCGCTGCCCGACTGGTTCGGCCGCAACTGGGACGCGCTGGTGGACTCCCTCTCCGACCACACCGTCTGGCCCGAGGGCGCCGTCGAGCAGGGACTGCTGGTCGTCGTACGGGACTGGCGGCCCTACGCCGAGGCGAACCCGGGCGAGTGGCGGACCGCGCAGGACGTGTTCGCCGAGGCGGTGGACCGCACCCCCGCGCTCGCCGTCGTCCTGGCCCTTGGAGGATCCTCCTAGACCCGCCCCGAGCAGCCTGGACGTTCTGTGGGGGCATGGCGGGCCCCCGTCATGGGAGAATGAAGTACGTGCTCTTTTCCCCCTGGCGCACCCGTCGGGGGGTCACCTCTGATCGACTGGGATGTGCGGCACGTGCGTTTCCTCAATGACATCCAGCCCGCGTACGACCTGACGTACGACGACGTGTTCATGGTGCCCAGCCGCTCCGCGGTGGGCTCGCGTCAGGGCGTGGACCTCTCCTCGCCCGACGGCACGGGCACCACCATCCCGCTCGTCGTCGCCAACATGACCGCCATCGCCGGCCGCCGCATGGCCGAGACGGTCGCCCGGCGCGGCGGCCTGGTGGTCATCCCGCAGGACATCCCGATCGACGTGGTCACCGAGGTCATCACCTGGGTGAAGAGCCGCCACCTGGTGCTGGACACCCCGATCGTGCTGGCCCCGCACCAGACCGTCGCCGACGCCCTGGCCCTGCTGCCCAAGCGGGCGCACAACGCCGGTGTGGTCGTCGACGGGGACCACCGGCCCGTCGGTGTCGTCACCGACGCGGACCTGAGCGGTGTGGACCGCTTCACCCAGCTCGAAGTGGTCATGTCCAAGGACCTGCTGCTGCTCGACGCGGACATCGACCCGCACGAGGCCTTCGCCACCCTGGACACGCACAACCGCCGCTACGCCCCGGCCGTCGACAAGGACGGCAGGCTCGCGGGCATCCTGACCCGCAAGGGCGCCCTGCGCGCCACGCTGTACTCGCCGGCCACCGACGCCGAGGGCAAGCTGCGCATAGCCGCCGCCGTCGGCATCAACGGAGACTTCGCGGGCAAGGCCAAGCAGCTGCTCGACGCGGGCGTGGACACGCTCGTCATCGACACCGCGCACGGCCACCAGGAGTCGATGATCAGCGCGATCAAGCAGGTGCGCGCCCTCGACCCGCAGGTGCCGATCGTCGCGGGCAACATCGTCTCCGCCGAGGGCGTCAAGGACCTGATCGACGCGGGCGCGGACATCATCAAGGTCGGTGTCGGCCCGGGCGCCATGTGCACCACCCGCATGATGACCGGCGTGGGCCGCCCGCAGTTCTCGGCCATCCTGGAGTGTGCCGCCGAGGCGAAGAAGTACGGCAAGCACGTGTGGGCCGACGGCGGTGTCCGGCACCCGCGCGACGTGGCCATGGCCCTCGCGGCCGGCGCGTCCAACGTGATGGTCGGCTCCTGGTTCGCGGGCACCTTCGAGTCCCCGGGCGACCTCCAGCAGGACGCGGGCGGACGTCTGTACAAGGAGTCGTTCGGTATGGCCTCCGCGCGCGCGGTGAGCAACCGTACGTCCGAGGAGTCGGCCTACGACCGCGCCCGCAAGGCGCTGTTCGAGGAGGGCATCTCCACCTCCCGGATGTTCCTCGACCCGGCGCGCCCGGGCGTCGAGGACCTGATCGACTCGATCATCGCGGGCGTCCGCTCCTCCTGCACCTACGCGGGTGCCGGCTCCCTGGAGGAGTTCGCCGAGAAGGCCATCGTCGGCATCCAGAGCGCCGCCGGCTACGCCGAGGGCAAGCCGCTGCACGCCAGCTGGAGCTGACCCCGACTCCCTTCCCCGCGGCCCCCGTTGTTCCCTTCCCGGGAACGGTGGGGGCCGTCTGCGTGCCCGCGGTCACGGGGGCCGGAAGAGGGTGCACCGTGGGGCCGGCGGGGTGCCCGTGCAACGGTCCACAGCCCACGCGCAACGATTTGTCATACCGGCCTGATGAACGCAATGATCATGCGGGGATGCGCAAGGTTGCTGCATTACGCCCGTTAAGGCCCGCCTCATAGGGTGCTGCGCTGTACGTGGTGTGGCGGGGACTCCGCTCGGTGGGTTCCTGCCCTGCAGGCCCCTGCCGGTCCCCGCCCGTCCTGACCGGCATCGAACAAGGAGCCAGCGCGTGCTCGACCAAGGCGCACCCCCGCAGAACCACAGAACGGCCGCCCCCGCGTCCCTGGGCGTCGCCGCGCGCCTCATGCGTCGCAAGCCGGTGGAACACCTGGTCGCGGAGGGCGGCCAGGGTGAGGGAGGGCAGCTGAAGCGCTCTCTCGGGCTGTGGCAGCTGACCATGATCAGCATCGGTGCCACCCTCGGCACCGGCATCTTCGTCGTCCTCGGCGACGCCGTCCCGGAGGCCGGTCCCGCGGTCACCCTGGCCTTCGTGATCGCCGGTCTCACGGCTCTCTTCTCGGCCCTGTCGTACGCCGAGCTGGCGGGCAGCATCCCGGTCGCCGGCTCCTCCTACTCGTATGCGTACGCAACGCTGGGCGAACTGGTCGCCTGGGTCTGCGGCTGGTGCCTGGTGCTGGAGTACGGGGTGTCGGTGGCCGCCGTCGCCGTCGGCTGGGGCGAGTACCTCAACGAGCTGCTCGACGGCACCATCGGTGTCACCATCCCGAACGCCCTGTCCTCGGCCCCGGGCGAGGGCGGCATCATCAACCTGCCCGCCCTGATCGTCGTCCTCCTGGCGATGGTGTTCCTGCTCGGTGGCGCGCGTGAGTCCGCCCGCGCCAACACGATCATGGTCTGCGTGAAGATCGCCGCCCTCGTGCTGTTCTGCGCGATCGGTTTCATGGGCTTCAAGTCCGGCAACTACGCCGACTTCATGCCGCTCGGCATGTCCGGGGTCAGCGCCGCCGGTGCCACGCTGTTCTTCTCGTACATCGGCTTCGACGCCGCCTCCACCGCCGGTGAGGAGGCGAAGAACCCCAAGCGGGACCTGCCGCGGGCGATCATGCTGTCGCTGATCATCGTGACCGCGCTGTACGTGCTCGTCGCGGGCGTCGCCGTGGGTGCCTGGAACTGGAAGAAGTTCGACGGCTCGGAGGCCACCCTCGCCGCGATCATGAACGATGTCAGCGGCCAGCACTTCTGGGGCACCCTGCTGGCGCTGGGCGCGGTCATCTCCATCGCGAGCGTGGTGCTCACCGTGCTCTACGGCCAGACCCGCATCCTCTTCGCGATGTCCCGCGACGGCCTGGTGCCGAGGGCGCTCGGCAAGGTCCACCCGAAGACCGGGGCTCCCCGCCTCAACACGGTGCTCGTGTCCCTCTTCTGCGGTGTGCTCGCCGCCCTCATCCCGCTGGGCAAGCTCGTCGACGCCACCAGCATCGGCACGCTGTTCGCCTTCGCCCTGGTCAACATCGCGGTCATCGTCCTGCGCTACAAGCGGCCGGAGCTGGAGCGCACGTTCAGGGTGCCGTTCGGCCCGGTCCTGCCGGTGCTGGGCTTCCTGTTCTGCGCGTACAACATGTTCAGCCTCGACACCGTCACCTGGGTCGTCTTCGGGTGCTGGATGGCCGCCGGGCTCGTGTTCTACTTCCTGTACGGCTACCGCCGTTCCCGTCTCGCGACGCAGGAAGCTCCTGCGACACAAGAAGTGAAGTGAACCACCCCCTGTGCTGAACGATCTCGACGAACGCATCGTGCACGCCCTCGCCGAGGACGCCCGCCGTTCCTATGCGGACATCGGGCAGATGGTCGGCCTGTCCGCGCCCGCCGTGAAGCGGCGCGTGGACCGGCTGCGGGCCACCGGGGCCATCACCGGATTCACCGTCCGGGTGGATCCGGCGGCGCTCGGCTGGGAGACCGAGGGGTACATCGAGATCTACTGCCGGCGCAACACCTCGCCGGAGACCATTCAGCGGGGCCTGGAGCGGTACCAGGAGGTCGTGGCCGCGTCGACCGTCACCGGCGACGCGGACGCGATCGCGCAGGTCTTCGCGTCCGACATGCGTCACTTCGAGCGGGTGCTGGAGCGGATCGCCGGCGAGCCGTTCGTCGAGCGGACCAAGTCGGTGCTGGTGCTTTCGCCGTTGCTGCGCCGGTTCTCGTCAGGTGCGCCGGGGTAGGAGCGGATTCCGGCTAGGGGCGCTCTGCCGGATGTCGAGTACGGGCCGTATGGGGTTGGGGGGGGCGGGGGCACCCCCGCCCGGCCCGCGGCCGGGGCGGGCGGGGTCCGACCAACCAAAAACCCCCCCCCCCCCCCCGCCCACCCCCCCCCCCAC